>JBBQVY010000037.1:0-30138 GCA_038211085.1 Chitinophagales bacterium
ATACCCACTCCGGGAATGTTAGGTACACCAAATGTACTTGTCAGGTCATCGTATCTGCCACCACCACCAATACTGCCCATGCTTACATTCAAAGCTTTCACTTCAAAAATAATTCCGGTATAATAATTAAGACCCCTTGCAAGGGTTAAATCTAACACCACCTGGTTTTGAATTTCGGCAGGAAGAAAATTAAGTACGTATTCAATTTCTTCGAGACCTTTTAATGCAATTGTGGTATCTCCAAACAAAGCTTTCACTTTTAAAAGCTTTTCAGAAGTAGACCCATCTATTTGTAAATACTGGCTTATAACTGATACCTGGTCATTTGTTAATCCGCGTCCAATCAACTCTGCTTCAACTTTCTCAAATCCAATTTTGTCAAGCTTGTCAATAGCAATAGTAATGTCTACAAGTTTACCTGGTCCTCCGCATAATTCAGCCAGTCCTGCCAAAATCTTACGGTTATTTATTTTTATTTCTACCGGTATGTTTAGTTGAGAAAATGCCTGGCTGTAGATTGATGCCAATTCAACCTCATTAATCAAACTGTTACTGCCTACAACATCAGCATCGCACTGGTAAAATTCGCGGTAACGCCCTTTTTGCGGCCTGTCGGCCCGCCATACAGGTTGAACCTGGTAACGTTTAAATGGCATAGTTAACTGAGCATGGTTTTGCGCAACATACCGGGCAAAAGGTATTGTAAGATCGTACCGTAAAGCCCTTTCCGTAATTCCCTTAACTGATTTTCCTTCTAACACTTTTTCAAAATCAAGTTTGGCTGCATCGTGCTTTACAGGGTTATCCAAACCATTGTTTAATATTTTAAATATCAGTTTGTCACCTTCTTCTCCATACTTACCCATTAAGGTTTCAATATTTTCCATTGCCGGTGTTTCCATTGGTTGAAATCCATAGAGTTCAAAAATATTTTTTATGGTAGTAAAAATGTATTGGCGTTTACGTACAACGCTTGCCGAAAAATCGCGGGTTCCTTGCGGAAGGGTAGGTTTCATTTATTATTATGCTAAGATGTTGAATAGGGAGAATATGCTGAATGTGTTTGGTTATCCTTCGTGCTTTATTTTATAATTTACTACAGAGTTTGAATATTTCTTCACCATATTAGAGCAGGCCTGGTCTATGAGGGAATAAACCTTTTTATAATCTTCTTCCAATCCAAAATAAGGGTCAGGTATTTCCCTGTTTTCGTATGGATACACCTCGTTCATAAGAAAGTCAACTTTATCCTCATTCCAAAATTGCTTACTAATGCGTTTCACATCATAATAATTGTTTTCGTCCATCACATAAATCCTGTCAAAATTCAGTATATCTTCTTTTACAAATTGCCTGCAACGCTGGTTATTAATTTCTACTCCATTTAACCTGGCGATATTCTGGGAAAGCTTATGTGGAGCAAAACCGGTTTCATAATGATTGGTACCTGCACTATCTACAATCCAATCCAATCCCGCCTTTAACACTTTATCTCTCAAAATGCCTTCAGCTAAAGGGCTTCTGCAGATATTGCCGAGGCATACCATTAAAATTTTCATGCGGTAAAGATAGTGTTACCTATAATTTAGATATTTTATCTCCCTTTGAGTGTCGTGCCATGATAAGTAAAAGTCAATGGCCAATAAACATTCATATTATATGTCTCTTTTCAGTTGGGGCAATAATATATGTTTAACAATAAATGCTGTGGAAATGCAGGTCTATTGCATCTGTACTTAAGAATAAAGAATTTGATTTTAATTGTATCATCTGTATGTAGTAATAAGCCCTTCGGGTGTTATTATTGCCTAAGTAGTAACTTTCCTGCTTCTTGTAATTGAGTAAAAGAGTAGACATTCGCAAAAAAATTTTAAGAAGTTATATGAAAAACGAATATGCTGAAAAAAGAACGCGAAGGTTTTTAACCATGCGCTCAATAATGGATTTTGGTATGGGTATTTTGTATCTTGCCGTTGGATTATTTATTATGTTTCCGCAGGTACTTGGCTTTGATATGGAGGCATTTGATAAAATTTTCAGGTATATGTTTGGTGGCTTATGTGTTGTTTATGGAACGTGGAGAATTTACAGGGGAATTAAGAAAGACTATTTGTAATATGAAAGCATTTATAGGAGGGCTAGCCCTGGTAATATGTTTGTGGGGATGTAAGGAAAACGGTCCTCAAAAATCAATAGAAACAATATCGAGCGGAAAGATAAAAATTAGCGTGGATGAAAGTTTTCAGCCCGTTATAAGCCAGCAAATAAAAGTATTTGAATCGTCTTACCCTGAAGTTACAATTACAGCAGAATATAAGACGGAAGCTGACTGCCTTAGAGACCTTCAAACGGATAGCACACGGTTGATCATCATCTCAAGAGGCCTTAATAGTAAAGAGCAGGATTTTTACAATAAAAAGTTAGAATACAACGCCTCTTTTGCTCCTGTTGCCTTTGATGCAATTGCCGTTGTTATCAACTCAACAGATAACGATTCGGTTTTTACGATCAAGCAGTTAGAAGACATATTATCAGGTAAAAGTGAAAGACAATATACAGTTGCTGTAGATGGAAAAGGAATGACAAGCACAATAAGATACCTGATAGATACCCTACTTAAAGGAAAGCCATTAGGAAAAAATGTTACAGCAGCTAAAAACAGTGAAGAGGTAATTAACTATATTGCCAACACAACCAACACAATAGGTTTTGTTGGTGCAAGTTGGTTAACTGTATGGACAGATACCAACAAAGCACTTGCTGAGAAAGTAAAGATGGGTTTAATAGAATGCAAAACTTGTGATAAAAATGTGTTTGCAAAGCCGTCGCAACAAACAATTTTATTTAGGCAATACCCTTTGGTACGGGGATTGTATTATGTGCTCAAAGAAAATTTTGCTGGGGTAGGATCGGGGTTCTCAAATTTTTTAAGTTTAGAAAGAGGCCAACTAATTTTTAGCCGTGCAGGTTTAGTACCCTCAAAAATGCAATTTAACAGACGTAGAAGTCAAATAAAAGAAAGTGAATAACAAACAATCAAAAAACAAACACATGAAGAAACTCTCATTTTTGGTTATTGCCGTATTGTTTGCGGGACAGATGCTACAGGCTCAAAGTGTTGACGATGGTAAAAAACTTTTGTACTACAATCGTTTCACTAGTGCAAAGCAAACTTTTCAGAAAGTGTTGTCAGGCAAACCAAATGATCCGGCTGCTACTTATTGGTTGGGACAAGCGTATTTAAAAACAGATAGCATTGCACTGGCAAAAGCGCTGTATCAAAGTGCCTTAAGTGCCGGTGTAAATGATCCCATGCTATGGGTAGGTATGGGTCATGTTGAGTTATTAGAGGGTAAGAAAAACGAAGCAAAACAGCGTTTTGAAGCTGCAATAACTGCTACCACAAAAAGGAAAAAAGAAGACATAGATATATTAAATGCTATAGGTCGTGCAAATGCCGATGGTAGCTCAACCGTAGGCGATCCTTTGTATGCCATTGAGAAATTAAAAAGGGCAGTTGAATTAATGCAGGATGAGAAAGTAAAGAACCCTGAGGTTTACTTAAACCTGGGCATAAATTATCTGAAGGCAGGTGGCGATAAGTCTGGCGGCGATGCATACGAAGCTTTTGGCAATGCTTTATCAGTTGATCCAAAATATGCCCTTGCTAACTTTCGCCTTGGTAAGATTTTCCAAAGTCAAAATAACAAAGAGAAGTTTGAAGAATATTTTAATAAATCAATAGCAGCGGATCCAACTTTTGCTCCATCGTATATTGAGTTGTACACCTATTATCAAAACAGGGATATCAATAAGGCAAGAGAATATTTGGATAAGTACATAGCAAATAGTGATAAAGATTGTAACACTGATTTCTTTTATGCCGACTATTTATTCCGTTCAGGTAAATACCAGGAATCTATTGACAAGGTAAAAGCCATGGAAAATAGTAATTGTAAAGATTATGTTGGCATAAAACTACTTTATGCACTTGATTATGACAGATTAGGGGATACTACTCAAGCCAAGAGCTATATCACTTCTTACTTAAACAATGCTCCTCCTGAAAAAATTCAACCTGATCATTACATGTTCGCTGCTGAAGTTTTTAAGAAGAGTGCTGGTGGAGAGCAGACTGCAATTCAATACCTGCAAAAGGCACTTGATTTTGATACAGCCCGCAAAACAAGGTTTGTTTATATGGATACAATCGCCTCATTGTACAAAAAATTAGGTATGATGCCAGAACGTTTGGAGTGGTTGCAAAAAAGTTATACTACGAACCCTAATCCTTCAAACCTTGATATGTACAACATTGGGGACGCAGCTCTAAACGCAGGTAATCTGGATTTAGCTGACACAATGTTCAATAAGTACAAAGTTGTTTATCCTGACCAAATCTACGGTTACCTGGGTTTATCAAAATCAGCAATTGTCCGCGACAAAGACACGACAACAGGTTCTGCCGTACCTAGAGTAATGGAATATATTGATATGCTGAAAAAGACAGATCCTGTAAAGTATAAAGGGTTGATCATACAGAACTATGGATACCTGGTTTTTGTACATGCAAACGTTCAAAAAAATTACGAAGAGTCCATCAAGGACCTGGAAGGAATTTTATCAGTTGATCCTGAAAATACGTATGCAAAAGGTACCATTGACCAAATTAAAAAAGTAATGAATGGTCCTGCCAAAACACCGGCAAAAACGCCAGCTAAAACACCTGCAAAAAAGCCCGCTGGTAAATAAATAATTTTCTTCTTACTTAAAACTCCCCCGGGCTTTCCGTGGGAGTTTTTTATTTTCACATTCTATTAGCTCCTCCTTATTTTTGCCACCAGAAAATATCATACATGTATTTATTAGATATCAGCAATGTAAACGACGTAAACTCAGCCTCCAACTACCTGGCTATTGGTATACAGTTCTTTTTTGCAATTGGGTTTATAGCAGTTATGATGGGTTTGTCACACGTGTTGGGTCCAAAAAGAAGTACTGCAGATAAATTACAAAATTTTGAAAGTGGTATTGAAGCGGTTGGTAATGCCCGCCAGCCAATGGCCGTTAAATATTTCCTGGTAGCTATTCTTTTTGTGTTGTTCGATGTGGAGATTATTTTCTTTTATCCTTACGCTGTAAATTTTCGTGAACTTGGCTGGAATGGGTTTGGAGCAGTAGCTATGTTTGTAGGGTTCTTTCTTATAGGATTTTATTACATCATAAAAAAGGGAGCCCTTAACTGGGAAGATTAAATAAGACTTAAAACTTGTGAGCAGCCATAGGAGCTTTTTTATTTTCAATGAACGGGTTGTGGTTTATAATGCAGTGTATCCCTCAATCCCTTGAATTATATAAATGCAAAAGAGCTTTTAACCTGATTTTTGCAGACCTGTCATGAAAGCATTGTCTTCAAAGGGTGTAAATCAATTTTCAAAGTATAATTCTCTTGCTGTACTTTTGGCGCTGTGATAAAACACATTCTTTTATACTTTCACTAAGAACAAAATAGGTGCTTTTGTGGTTACTTTGTAATACAAAACACAGGAGAAAAATATGGCACGTCCCGTACGTTTTAATAACATAATTAAAGAGTTAGAAGCACCGGAAGGATATATGGGTGATGGATACATGGCCACCTCCTTCGACAAAGTAATTGGGCTGGCTCGTAAAAACTCAATTTGGCCTTTACCCTTTGCAACCAGTTGCTGCGGAATAGAATTTATGGCTACCATGGGTTCTCACTACGACCTTTCCCGTTTTGGCGCTGAAAGGCTTGGTTTTTCTCCACGGCAGTGCGATTTGCTGATGGTTATGGGAACCATAGCAAAAAAAATGGGTCCGATTTTAAGGCAGGTTTATCTTCAAATGGCAGAGCCTCGTTGGGTAATGGCAGTAGGTGCCTGTGCATGCTCAGGTGGCATTTTTGATACATATAGTGTTTTGCAGGGTATTGACCAGGTGATTCCCGTAGATGTGTATGTTCCCGGATGCCCTCCAAGACCTGAAGCGATCATTGATGGTTTTATGCAAATTCAAAGCCTTGTAGGTAGCGAAAGCCTGCGTAGAAGAAACAGCGACAAATACAAGGAGCTAATGGGCTCATATGCTATTCAATAAGTTAAGCCTTCTACTCATTTATCCGAATATATTTGAACCAACCTAATACTAATGGCTTTAACAAACGACCAGATTATACTACGGTTACAAGATAAATTTGGCGACCAGATTTATAATGTTGAACAGCCATATGGCATGCTCACTTTCTCTTCAGGTAAAGATTTAAATCTTAAAGTACTCCAGTTTTTATACGACGATACGGAATTGAAATTCCAATTCTTAACCGATCTGTGTGCGGTGCATTATCCCGAAAAGAAAGGGGAGGAACTGGCAGTAGTGTATCATCTTCATAATTTAATCGATAACATTCGTATCAGGTTTAAGGTATTTACAGATTCTAACAATCCTGATGTTTTTACAGCTACTAACATTTTTGAAAGTGCTAACTGGATGGAGCGGGAGACCTACGATTTCTATGGAGTAAACTTTATAGGTCATCCTAACCTTAAGCGGATATTGAATGTTGATGAAATGGATTATTTCCCCATGAGAAAGGAGTTTCCGTTAGAAGACCAGACCCGTACTGATAAAGATGATGAAATGTTTGGTAGGGGAGGTTTTGGAAGTATCAATTAATAAGGTAGTATCAGTTGACTATATAAATTTCTATAAATGTCTCTTGCAGAATTACATGTAAAACTTCCGGAAGGAAGTATTGAAAAACAAACAACCACACTCAATCTTGGGCCAACCCACCCGGCCACCCACGGAGTGTTTCAAAATATACTGGAGCTTGATGGCGAACGCATTGTTAATGCTGAACAGACCGTTGGTTACATTCATCGTGCATTTGAGAAAATTGCAGAACACCGTCCACTGTACCAGATCACTCCTTTAACAGACCGCTTAAATTATTGCAGTAGCCCAATTAACAATATGGGCTGGCATACAACCTGCGAGAAATTATTGGGTATTCAAATTCCGAAACGCGTTGACTACCTAAGGGTAATTATAATGGAACTGGCCCGTATTTCCGATCATCTTATTTGCAACTCAGTAGTGGGTGTGGATACCGGGGCGTTTACAGGCTTTCTTTATGTAATGCAATACCGCGAACTTATTTATGAAATTTACGAGGAAGTATGTGGCAGCCGTTTAACAACCAACATTGGTCGCATCGGAGGTTTTGAACGTAATTTTAATGATATAGCTTTTAGAAAACTTGAAAAGTTTTTGAAAGAGTATCCTGCAGTTTTAAGAGAATTTGAGAACTTATTTAGTCGCAACCGCATCTTTATGGAGCGTACGCAGGGGGTTGGTGGTATCTCTGGCGACCGAGCTTTAAATTATGGTTTTACAGGTCCTAACTTAAGAGCGGCAGGAGTTGATTATGATGTAAGGGCGCACTCTCCATATAGCAGTTACGAAGATTTTACATTTACTATTCCTGTTGGAAAAACCGGAGACTGTTACGATAGATTTTTGGTTCGCAACCAGGAGATGTACCAAAGCCTTAGTATTATTGAACAAGCCTATAAAAAAGTGCAGGAATTTAAAGGCACCGATGCTGAGATATTTCATGCTGATGTTCCCGAATATTACCTGCCTGAAAAGAAAGATGTGTATACCAAAATGGAAGCACTCATCTACCATTTCAAGATTATTATGGGTGAAACAAACATTCCTGCAGGCGAGGTATACCACGCAGTAGAAGGTGGTAACGGAGAGTTGGGTTTTTATTTAATAAGTGATGGGGGACGATCACCTTACCGATTGCATTTTCGCAGGCCATGTTTTGTGTATTACCAGGCTTATTCTGAGTTAACCAAGGGCAGCATGTTAAGCGATGCCATTATAACTATGAGCTCGTTAAACCTTATTGCCGGCGAAATGGATGCTTAAATGCCCTGCTTTTCCAACATTTTTCATTTAATAATTGATAAGAAGTTTGGTAATGTCTATACTATTTTCAGAACAGAAACAGGCCCAGGTTCAGGAGATCATAAAAAGATATCCCGAAGGGAAACATAAGAGCGCCTTATTACCCGTGCTACACCTGGCACAGGAGGAGTTTGGCGGATGGCTGGATGTTCCTGTAATGGATTATGTAGCGGAAATATTAAATATTACTCCAATTGAGGTATACGAAGTGGCTACTTTTTATAGCATGTACAATATGAAGCCGGTAGGCAAATACTTATTTGAAGTTTGTCAGACAGGTCCTTGTATGCTTAAAGGAAGTGACCAGATTATAGATTACATTAAAAATAAACTGGGCATTAAAGTGGGTGAAACAACAGAAGATGGCATGTTTACTTTAAAAACGGTTGAGTGCTTAGGTGCGTGTGGCTATGCCCCTATGATGCAGTTAGGCAAAACTTATCGCGAACATCTAACGTCTGAAAAGGTAGATGCAATTATTGATCAGTGCCGCATGCTATCGTTCAACAATTAATTATTTATTTTTTTATTACCTGTATTAGTCTTTAAATCATTATGGGAATAACAAACGCTATATTAACTGTGAGAGAACACCGCAAAGCAGAAAAGACAGCCGAGGTTGAATTTTTGGTGGACAGTGGTGCAGTATATAGTTTGGTTCCGGGTAAAATTTTGGATGAATTGGGTATTGAACCTTATAAGGAAATGAGTTTTTCACTGGCTGATGGTACCACCATCAAAAGAAAAATTAGTTCAGCTTATTTTGAATTTGAAGGAGAGGGAGGACCTGCACCAGTGATTTATGGTGAAGAAGGAGATACGGCTTTGCTGGGTGCTACAACCCTGGAGTCTATTGGACTTGTTTTAAATCCTTTTACCAGAACCCTTCACCCTATGAGGATGTTGATGGCTAAAAATATTTAGTATATGCTATTTTGTAAGGCTGAATAAGATAACAAAAAACAAAATGCCCTACGGGGAATGGGGATTATGAAATTACTATTAGCAAACGAAAAGGTAGAAGGTATCCGGTTTTTTGATGCCTATAGAAAAAATGGCGGCTATGCCGCTGTGGAAAAGGCCATAACAATGAGCCAGGCTGATATTGTGGAGGAGGTAAAGAAAAGTGGCCTTCGTGGAAGAGGTGGTGCTGGTTTTCCGACAGGTTTAAAATGGAGTTTTTTGGCTAAACCTGAAGGTGTGCCCCGTTACCTTGTTTGTAATGCAGATGAGAGTGAACCCGGCACATTTAAAGACCGCTATTTAATGGAGTTTATTCCTCACCTGTTAATTGAAGGGCTTATTGTTTCATCGTTTGCTTTGGGTAGTAACCGAACTTACATTTATATCAGGGGCGAATATGCCTGGATTGTAGACATATTAGAAGAGGCGATCAGGGAAGCGGAGCAAAATAATTTTCTTGGGAAGAATATATTGGGATCGGGTTTCGATTGTAATATTTATGTTCAGCGGGGTGCAGGGGCCTACATTTGTGGCGAAGAGACTGCACTAATTGAAAGTCTTGAAGGAAAAAGAGGTAATCCAAGAATAAAACCTCCTTTTCCGGCAGTAAAAGGTTTGTGGGATGCACCAACAGTGGTTAATAATGTTGAGACAATCGCAGCAGTTGTTCCCATCATCAATTTAGGTGGGGAGGAATATGCGAAGATTGGTGTAGGTAAGTCTACAGGTACCAAATTAATTAGCGCCTGTGGTAACATTAATAAACCGGGTATCTACGAAATAGATATGACCATTACGGTAGAAGAATTTATTTATAGTGATGAATATTGCGGTGGTATACCCAATGGTAAAAAATTGAAAGCTTGCATTCCGGGTGGATCTTCAGTACCAATTTTACCTGCGAACCTTCTTTTAAAAACTGCTAAAGGTGAGCCTCGTTATATGAACTATGAAAGCCTGGCCGATGGCGGTTTTGCATCAGGTAGTATGATGGGTTCAGGAGGATTTATAGTTATGGATGAAGACCAGTGTGTAGTGCGTCATACCTTATCACTGGCCAGGTTTTATCACCACGAAAGTTGTGGTCAATGCAGCCCATGTAGAGAAGGAACGGGCTGGATGAAAAGGATTTTGCACAATATTGAATATGGCAAAGGCAAAATGACTGACATTGATTTGTTGTGGGATATTCAAAGAAAGATAGAAGGAAATACCATTTGTCCATTAGGCGATGCAGCAGCCTGGCCTGTAGCTGCAGCCATCAGGCATTTCAGAGATGAGTTTGAATGGCATGTATTAAATCCTGAAGAAAGCCAGGTGCGCAATTTTGGGTTGGCTAATTATGCTGATGAAATGGCTTTACCAGCATAAATTGATAACATAGACTGAGGATACAATAAAACAATGCTAAAGCATTTTGATTTTTTACTTTTGAATTTTGATTTATAATGGCGGAACAAAAACAATTATTTAAAGTAACTATTGATAATGTCACTATAGATGTTGAGCCCGGCACTTCTATACTAATGGCAGCGCGGAGCATAGGTGGCGATATTACCCCTCCTGCTATGTGCTTTTATAGTAAGTTAAAAGGAAGCGGTGGTAAATGCAGAACATGTTTGGTTGAAGTAGCTGCAGGTTCAACAGCGGATCCTCGCCCAATGCCTAAACTGGTAGCGAGTTGCCGTACCAATGTAATGGACGGAATGGTTGTAAAAAACATTACCAGCGATAAGGTAACTGATGCAAGGAAAGGGGTAGTTGAGTTTTTGTTGTTAAATCATCCATTGGATTGCCCTATTTGCGACCAGGCCGGTGAGTGCCATTTGCAGGACCTTGCATACGAGCATGGCAGCGAGGGTACACGTTATGAGTTTGAGAGAAGATTATTTGAACGTGAAGACATAGGGCCATATATACAGTTGCACATGACACGTTGCATTTTATGCTATCGTTGTACATATGTTGCAGATCAGTTAACAGATAGTAGAGTACATGGAATATTAGACAGGGGAGAACATGCTGAGATTTCTACCTATATTTCTAAAGCCATAGAAAATGACTTTAGTGGAAACATGATTGATGTATGCCCTGTTGGCGCCTTAACTGATAAAACTTTTAGGTTTAAAAACAGGGTTTGGTTTTTAAAACCCTTAAATGCACACCGCGATTGCGATAAATGTTGTGGTAAGGTTACTTTATGGAATCGTGGGGATGAGGTTTATAGGGTAACTGCCCGAAAGGATGAATGGGGAGAAGTTGAAAGTTTGCCCGATGGTAAAACGGCCTGGATTTGTAATACCTGCAGGTTCGATAAAAAACATACCAGCGATTGGGTGATTGAAGAGCCTAGAAAGATCAATCGCCATTCAGTAATTTCTGCCAACCACTATGAGGGAATGAAAAAACCCAAAGAAATTTTCCAGGCTGTGCATGATGGCCGTAATCCAAAGTTATTATTTGATATACATACCATAAGTGAGGTTAATCAACCGCAGATTCATTTAAGTGAAATTGAAGGGCCTGCAACGGGGGAAGTATTTGAATAAGACAATGATAAAAAACAATCACATATCGACAGAGATTAAAAGTGCAGTTTTTTCAATAGATCAAAGTGCTGAAGTGATTTTATTTGGATCAAGGGCAAGGGGCGATTTTAAAAATGATAGTGATTGGGATGTTTTAATATTAGTGGACGAGAATGAATCGAATTTTAGATTTAAGAAGAAGATAAGAAAAGAATTATTCAATCTTCAGTTGGAGTCTAACCAGATAATTACAGGCATTATCCGTAATAAAAATATTTGGAAGCAACTAAAAAATACGCCTTTATACAGAGAAATTAAAAGGGACGGAATAGCTCTTTAAATAATGAAAGCTGATAAAGACCTTATTAATTACAGAGTTCAAAGAAGCATAGAATGTTATGAGGATGCATTATTACTCGCAACAAAGGAACATTGGAATTCAGTTGTAAACAGGCTTTATTATGCAGCCTTTTATGCAGTTTCAGCGCTATTGTTAACAGTGGATGTATATGCTAAAACACATACAGGGCTAAAGAGCAAATTTCATGAGCATTTTATTAAAACACAAAGGTTGAGTTATGGTGCAGGGAATATATTTGATGAATTTTTTCGTATCGGCAAGAAGGGGATTATTCAGACTTTATAACTTATACAAAAGATGAAATCGAATTACTTGTTTCTGATACTGACTTGCTTTTAAAAGAAATAAAAACTTTATTAAATCAATGACATTACTCGCTATAGACTGGGGGCTTATAATTGAAAAGCTGGTACTGATTGGTGGAATTATCAGTGCATCATTATTAATAGCCATGTATAGCACTTATGCTGAGCGTAAAGTAGCGGCTATCTTACAAGACAGGGTTGGCCCGGACCGCGCAGGTCCATGGGGTATTTTTCAGCCATTGGCAGATGGTGGAAAATTGTTTTTCAAAGAAGAAATTATTCCCAATTCCTCCAGCAAGTTTCTGTTTATTCTTGGTCCCTGCCTGGCCATGTTAACAGCTATGATGACCAGCGCTGTTATACCCTGGGGCAATCAATTACATTTTACTTTGTTTGGTGCCGACCGGATCGTAAACCTTCAAATTGCCGATATTAATATTGGAATGCTTTTCATATTTGGCGTGGTAAGCATGGGTGTATATGGAATTATGATTGGCGGTTGGGCAAGCAACAATAAGTTTTCGCTAATGGCTGCTATGCGTGGTGCATCGCAGGTTATAAGCTACGAACTGGCAATGGGCATTTCGTTAATCGCCCTGCTTATGTTTACAGGTTCGCTTAGCATGAAAACTATTGTGGAGCAGCAGGTGCAGGGTAGTTGGTGGAACATTGTTTACCAGCCTTTAGGTTTTCTCATCTTTTTAATTTGTTCGTTTGCTGAGTGTAATCGTACACCTTTTGACTTGCCTGAAGCGGAGAACGAACTGAACTTTGGCTACCACCAGGAATACTCTTCAATGAAACTGGGTTTTTACCTGTTTGCTGAATACATAAATATGTTTATCAGCAGTGTTATTATGGCCACGTTATACTTTGGTGGTTACGATATTCCGTTTGTGAATGAAGCTAACCTGCCGTTAAACCTTGCAGCTATTCTTGGTTTTGTTTGTTTGATGGTTAAGGTTGTAATTTTTATTTTCATTTTTATGTGGGTACGATGGACGATACCAAGGTTTAGATATGACCAGCTTATGAACCTGGGCTGGAAAGTTTTACTACCATTAGCACTGTTTAATATGTTTATTACGGGTGCTTTGATTTTATGGAGACAGGGATGATTGTGCATATTGAAATGCATATCCATTTGTCAAATTTTTCGTGAGTGTGTTTAAGTTCTGTAGTTTGAAATTTAGTGAGAGCTGTTGCTGCATAAAGAACTAATGGTACAAGAGTGCGACGCAACAATGATGCGCCATAATCAAATGCTGATAAGCAGGAATTTTTAAAACATAAATTAAAATGTAAGGTCATCAGTTTCATTAAATAAAATTGGAAGGATAGCAGTATAAAAATATTTTTGCAAACCTTTTAAAATGGATCTCTTGTAATAGAGCGAGGAGAAAGAAAATATGCAGTCATTAACCAATAGGTCAGCAGTAGTAGAACGTAAACCCATGAACTGGGTTGAAAAACTATACCTTCCGGGTATTCTAAAAGGCATGTTGATTACCTTCAGCCACATTTTTAAAAAGGTACCTACCATTAAATACCCCGAACAAACACGTGCGTTTAGCAAAGTTTTTCGCGGATTGCAAGTTTTAAACAGAGATGAGGAAGGCCGCGAAAGATGTACTGCTTGTGGTTTGTGCGCAGTAGCTTGCCCTGCCGAGGCTATAACAATGGAAGCTGCGGAAAGAGAAAAAAGTGAAGAACATTTATACAGGGAAGAAAAGTATGCAGCTAAATATGAGATTAATATGTTGCGCTGCATTTTTTGTGGTTTGTGCGAAGAAGCCTGCCCCAAAGATGCTATTTATTTAAGTGAAACCTTTGCGCCTTCTAACTTTCAGCGTAAGGGGTTTATATATGGAAAGGAAGATTTGTTAATACCTAATCCTTTAACCGAGCCTGAAGCGTATGAAAAGGCAAGAGGTGAAAGGGCACCAACAACAAATTAACTGTCTATAATTAACTGCCCTAATGAGTATAGTTCAAATTTTATTTTGGTTTTTATCGGCCCTTGCCCTTATGGGTGCACTAATGGTGGTAATAAGCAAAAACCCGGTGCATAGCGTTTTGTGGCTCATTGTTGTCTTCTTTGCTATTTCAGGTCATTATGTTTTATTAAATGCCCAGTTTTTGGCAATAGTTAATCTTATTGTGTATGCCGGTGCTATAATGGTTTTGTTCCTGTTTGTTATAATGCTCATGAATTTAAACAGCGATACTGAACCACAGAAAAATAATATGCTTAAAATTGCAGGTGCTATTTCAGGTGGTAGCTTAATGCTTATTATGATTGATGTGGTTTCAAGCTCAACTGAATTAGCTGGTAAATCTGCATTGGTAAAAGATGGCAATATTGGTTTGATTAAAAACCTTGGCAGGGCGTTATTTAACGAGTATGTAATTCCTTTTGAGATTAGTAGTATATTATTTTTAAGTGCAATGGTGGGTGCAGTGGTGTTAGGTAGAAAAGGTGAAGCCAAAGCAGTTTAATAAACTGATTGTTTTTTTCGGGAAGAGAATTAGAAGGAGAATACAGGAAGGAATTTAAGATTGAATATTTAAAACAAGATTTATAGGAATGCCTATTCAATATTACATAACACTCGCAATAATACTTTTCTGCATAGGGGTAGTGGGTGTACTTACCCGCCGCAATGCCATCATTATTTTTATGTGCATTGAGCTTATGTTGAATGCGGTCAATTTATTGTTGGTTGCTTTTTCCAAAATGATCAACGGCCATGCCTTTGCCAGCGATCAAGCGTCTTTGGCCGGTATGGATGGTCAGTTGTTTGTATTTTTTATAATGGTAGTTGCTGCCGCAGAAGTTAGTGTTGGACTTGCCATAATAGTAATGATGTACAGGAACACACATTCGGTTGATATCAATTTTTTAAACAGGTTAAAGAACTAATATGCCTAAAGCAAAGGGCACAAGCCTGGCGCTTAACACTACATTCTAATTGAACAACTAGGCAAAAAATGTTGAGCCCTTAGGATATAGCATTCAGCTAATAATTATGAACCAATTCAGTCATCTTGTTTATTTAATTCCACTGTTCCCCCTGGTAGGTTTTCTTATCAATGGGCTTGCGCGAAATAGTTTATCAAAGTCTGCCACAGGCATTATTGGTAGTGGTGTTATCCTGGCTTCATTTGTATTAAGTGTGCTTATTTTTTTAGAAGTTAAATCACCCGGTTTTCAACCGGTAATTGTGAACCTTTTCGATTTTATCCGTGTAACTGATTTTACCATAGCCTTCTCTTTTCGTGTAGACCAGCTATCTACTTTGTGGCTACTAATTGTAACAGGAATTGGTTTCTTAATCCATCTGTATTCTACATCTTATATGCACAGTGAGGCAGCCCCTCATTTTGCACGTTTTTTTGCCTACATGAACTTGTTTGTTTTTTCTATGCTATTGTTGGTGCTGGGCGCCAATTATGTAATTATGTTTATAGGGTGGGAAGGCGTTGGTTTATGTTCTTATCTTTTAATAGGTTACTGGTTTAAAAATAACGATTACAATTACGCTGCAAGAAAAGCCTTCGTAATGAACCGGATTGGTGACCTTGGATTTTTACTTGCTGTATTTTGGTTACTAGCTAAGCTAGGAACCGTTGATTATACTGAAGTCTTTGCCCGGGTAGCAACTTTGTCAACTTTTGATATTACCGCAATTACCATGTTGCTATTTGTAGGAGCTGCAGGTAAGAGTGCACAAATCCCATTGTACACCTGGTTACCCGATGCCATGGCAGGACCTACACCGGTTTCAGCTTTAATACATGCTGCTACCATGGTTACCGCAGGTATCTACATGATTGTGCGAAGCAATATATTGTACTCGCTTGCACCATTTACACAGGCTGTGGTGGCCACTATTGGTTTGGCTACGGCTTTGCTGGCAGCAACCATCGCTATAAAACAAAATGATATTAAAAAGGTGTTAGCCTATTCTACGGTAAGCCAGTTGGGATATATGTTCCTTGGCCTGGGGGTCGGTGCTTATACAGGAGCTGTGTTTCATGTAATGACACATGCTTTCTTTAAAGCCTTACTGTTTCTTGGGGCGGGCAGTGTGATACATGCCATTCATAACGAACAGGACATTCGCAACATGGGTGGTTTAAAAAAATACATGCCCATTACGCACATAACTTTTTTACTGGCTTGTTTGGCAATCTCGGGTATACCACCCTTCAGTGGTTTCTTTTCTAAGGATGAAATTTTAGCTGCTGCCTTCGAGCACAATGTAATCTTTTGGATTATTGGAGTATTAACTGCAGGGCTTACAGCATTTTATATGTTCAGGTTGTATGCAACTACTTTCCAGGGTACTTTTCGAGGCACACCAGAACAGGAACACCACCTGCATGAAAGCCCATCTGCTATCACCATCCCATTAATAGTCTTAGCTATTTTAAGTGTTGTGGGTGGATTTTTGGGTATACCAGAAGTGTTTGCTCCGGATAGTCATTGGTTGGAACATTTTCTGTCACCGCTTATTGCTAAAACTGAACCAGCACATCTGCTAACTCACGCTACAGAGTACATGCTAATGGGCGTATCTGTAGGTATAGCTTTAATTGCCATTTTAATTGCCTGGACACGCTATAGCAAAAAGCCTGAAATGGAAGAAGCCACCGGTGCAGGAAAAGTGCTTGCAAACAAATGGTATGTTGATGAATTATACAATTCTGTAATCGCAGTTCCTATTCAAAAATTGGGTGGGTTCTTAAATAATATTATTGAGAAAAATGTTATTGACGGGCTTGTAAACGCAGTAGGTAAAGGCATACAATATGCCGGAAGGCAAATACGATTGGTACAAAGCGGACAGGTAGGCAATTACATATTATTGATGGTTTTAAGTCTGGTATTAATGATTTTGCTGATTTTCTACGGGCATAACCTCAATCCTATTATTAACTGGATAACTAAATAGCAAGCTGGTAATATATTATGATCCCCGTTTTACTCATATTAATTCCTTTGTTAAGTGGCTTTATTACTTTCTTTCTTAAGAATGAAAGAACAGTAAAGTCATGGGCTTTACTAAGTTCAATTGCCACTTTAATAGTAAGCCTCTTTAGTCTTGGAATGTTGCAGGGAAATAACCAGTTGACTTACGATACACAATGGCTTCCGCTATTAGGTAGTCGTTTTACGGTTAGCCTTGATGGTATGGGTAAGATGATTACCCTGTTGACAGCAATATCCTTCCCCGTAATTTTTGCAGCAACTTATAAGAATACCTACAGTAAGCCTGCATCTTTTTATGCGCTAATGTTATTAAGCCAGGCTGGGTTAATGGGGGTGTTTTGCGCGGCTGATTTGTTATTATTTTACTTTTTTTGGGAGCTTGCTTTAATTCCTGTTTATTTTTTAAGTTCAATTTGGGGTGGCGAAAGAAGGATACCAGTGACGTTCAAATTTTTCATTTACACGTTTGTTGGTTCGCTCTTTATGTTACTGGGCATTATATACGTTTACTACCAAACTCCGGGTCATTCGCTTGCAATGTCTCAGATTTATAATCTTACTTTTCCTGATGGAAGAGAGAACTATTTGTTCGGGTTATTCTTTATAGCCTTTGCCATTAAGATGCCTATTTTTCCTTTTCATACCTGGCAACCCGATACGTACGAGCAGGCTCCAACTGCAGTTACTATGGTGCTGAGTGCCGTTATGGTTAAGATGGGTGTATTTGCTGTAATACGCTGGTTGCTACCTATGTTTCCTGATGCATCGCATAGCATGTCTCACCTCGTTATCTTATTAGCTGTAATAGGTATGTTATATGCTTCACTCATTGCCATTAAGCAGGACGACATGAAGCGTTTAATTGCTTATTCTTCTATTGCTCATATAGGTTTGATGGGGGCTGCAATGTTTACCTCAGATGCGGCAGCCATGCAGGGGGTAATGTTTCAAATGTTTGCTCATGGTATAAACGTGCTGGGCCTTTGGATTACTGCAGATGTAATAGAAAAACAAACCGGTACCCGCAAGTTTAGCGAGTTGGGCGGATTGGCGCAAAAATCACCTACACTAGCCATTCTTTTTGTAACTATGGCTTTAGCTAACATTGCGTTGCCTTTAACCAATGCATTTATAGGAGAGTTCTTAATGTTTAGTGGTTTATTTAAATACAATGTTTGGTTGGCAGCTATTGCTTTAATAAGTATAATATTGGCAGCAGTGTATACGCTGTGGATGGTTCAGAAAATTTTTTACGGCGATGCAAAGGATAGCAATTTACCTGTAGTGATTTTGCCCAACGGTACCCGGTTAATGTTAATGATTTTAGTGGTAGTGATTTTGGTTTTTGGAGTGTTCCCTCAACCAATGATTAATTTAACTACAGACACAGTTACTAAACTAATAGCTCAAATTAAATAGAAGCTACGATTAAGGTTTATTTATGAATACGATTATACTTTCAGCTGTTTTTGGGGTAGTACTGATGTTAAGCGGAACGTTTATTGACAATAAATCTTCCTTTAAATACATTGCAGGTATAGCATTGGTAATCTTGCTGGCTTTAAACATTGCTGATAGTTACGGTTATGCAATCTTCAATATTAAAACTGGCAACTTTCTTCACTTTACTAAATTTGGGTTTTTATTCAATAGTATTTGCATTGCTTCAACGGTATTGTATACTATACTTTCAGGAAAGGATATAGAGAATGTAGGTAACCATGTTGCTGAGTATTTTGCACTCATCTTTTTTGTGTTATGCGGGGTTAGCATTGTTACTGCCTATACCAACTTACTCATGCTCTTCATAGGAATCGAAATTATTTCCATCCCATTATACATACTTACCGGTAGTGATAAACGTAATTTGAAAAGTAACGAAGCTTCTTTGAAGTACTTTTTAATGGGTGCATTTTCAACTGGTATCATGTTAATGGGTATCACCCTGTTGTATGGTACCAATGGCAATTTTTCAGTTGACAGGGTCTCCATTGAAATACAACCACTGACATATCTTGAAGTACTTGGACTGATATTAATATTTGTATCGCTTTCATTTAAAGTATCGGCTGCGCCTTTTCATTTTTGGACACCCGATGTTTATGAAGGAGCGCCTACTGTATTTACTTCTTTCATGGCAACAATAGTTAAGGTTGCGGTGTTTGCAGCCTTCATCAGGATGTTCGAAACACGTTATGGAAATATGGGTGGGCAAACCGATCGCCTGATTGGTTTGGTAATCATTTTAACCCTTGCTTTTGGTAACCTTACAGCAGTATTTCAACAAAGCGTTAAGAGAATGCTGGCATACTCAAGTATTGCACAGGCAGGGTTTATGATGTTTGCAGTATATGCCGTTAACGATGCTGCTAAAGAAGGATTGTTGTTGTATGCGACCTCTTATTGCCTGGCCACCATCGCAATTTTTGCTGTACTGGTAAAGATGGAAGATTACTCATTCGAGGGTTTTAATGGCTTTGCTAAATCTCAACCCTTGCTTGCAGGTGTATTGGTTGTTTGCTTGTTATCACTTGCAGGCATCCCTTTAACAAGTGGCTTTTTAGCCAAATATTATATGCTGGCAGCTGCTATTAAAACCGGGTCGGTAGGTATTATTGTAGTAATGGCTATCCTGTTTGCTGCGGTAAGTGTTTATTATTATTTCCGTGTTATACAATCAATGTATTTTAAAGAAGGAGATGTTGCCTATCCTGCCGTTTCTGGCACTTTTAAATTTACGCTGGTTCTTATAGCAGTCCTGATAATTGCCCTTGGTATCTTTCCAACCTTATTGTTGCAGTTCCTTTACTTCTAAGCAACGATCTTAATCTTATTGTATTCTTTCATTCCAGTGCAAAGCTTTTATTGTTAGTTGATGCCTGAAAGAAAGCCTTTGCGATCAATATGCACATAAGTACAAAAGCAATGTTATGCCACGACCAAATTTTTATGGCAAAGAGGGTATCATCTTTTGTTAGTTCGTTGTAGAACAGTAATATAAAAAACGAAACAACGATATAAGCGCTCAAACCTGTAACGACCCAGAACTCAGGTTTTTTTTCAAATTTAATATCCTGTTCTTGTGTCATAATTTGAAAATAGTACAAAAGACAAAAGATCAGAAGAAAGCCAACTTCAAGCCCATGTAACAGACTGCTTAATTCGGTGAACGAAAATTTTAGAAAATGAAAAGGCAAAAACAAAATAAAAAATACCACAAGTCCTTTTTTTAAAATCTGAAAAAATGAAGGCTTTAACCCAAAGAAAAACCAACTGAAACAAAAGAACTGTATAATGGATTGCAGGTTGTATAATGACCCGTTTTTATGCCAGGGCAAATCTATTTTTAGGCTACGTTGATTTGATATGATATCAATTACTGAATAGATAGCTACAGCTAAAAACACATAATATTTTACTGGAATGAGTTGTAAATCATGTTCCTTTTTTAAGAGCATTACTGTTAATGGTATCAACAGGCCCCAGACCTCCGCCCAGTTTAAAATATGGCTAACCATATACAGGTTTTTATACGGAGGTAATAACGCTACAGGCTACCGGGGGACAAGGATTGATTTTACCCGCCATAGTGACTGCCCTATCTTTTTGTTCAATAAAATTGGATTCTGACGTACTTACATATACCTCGTACCCTATATAATTTAAGTCCTCCTGGTAACAGATAAAAAGCAAAGATTGAAAATCCACTACAATCCCATCTTTTTGAATAATGGTTGATAGATATTCTTTGCTCATTATCAAATTGCCGAAATTTGCTGGTAATGCATAGTTTTTGTAGTCATCAAGTTTCTTTAGCTCTATAGGAAAAGAATGCATCGGCTGATTTTTTACATCCATTGCGTAGCACACCAACGAAACAATTTGCCCACCATAAAATTCTGACAACCGAAATTGAAAAATAAGGCGGTCAAACAAGTCTTTCTGATTGTAATAATCAATAAAATTGCTTTTTGCAAGGGATAAGTTTGGGTAAATCATAATTATAGTTTTTAGGGTTAATGAGGATTGGAGTACTTACTAATGTATAATATTTTTTTTATTTTTCTAAATATCCCTGTCTTATTTAAAAAAGTTTATAAGAAATTCAAAGCCTTAACTTGAAAACTTTTATAGCGCTCTCTCTATAATTATTACTTCAATTTAATTGGTTCAACCACATCTCGTCCTTACATAGAAAGTTTCAATTGCCTAACTTTGCCCGGCTTTTAAGAGCACTTTCATACAGGCTTAAATACATTTTTCAGGCTTAAACTTACCTGGGAGAAGATTGTTTAAATATTAAGTTTATAAAATTCTAAAAATGGCAGATGTTTTTGAAAAATTGGTGAAGGATGGCGGCCCGCTTGGTCAGCATATGGAAAGAGCACATGGTTATTTTGCTTTTCCAAAACTAGAAGGCGAATTAGGCCCAAGGATGATGTTTAGAGGAAAGGAAATGATTGTATGGAGCCTTAATAATTATTTGGGTTTGGTTAATCATCCTGACGTTCGTAAGGCAGATGCAGATGCTGCAGCTTTGTTTGGTATGGGTAATCCAATGGGTGCAAGAATGATGAGCGGCAACACCCAAAAACATGAAGAACTCGAAAAAGTTATTAGCGAATTTGTTGGTAGAGAAGACACCATGTTACTAAATTTTGGTTACCAGGGTATCATGAGTTGCATAGATGCTTTGGTAAACCGCCGCGATGTAATTGTTTACGATGCCGAGGCACATGCTTGCATTGTTGATGGAATAAGATTACACATGGGTTATAGCTACGCTTTTAAACACAACGACGTGGAGGATTGTGAAAAGCAATTGCAGCGTGCCGAAAAAATGGCAGCCAAAAATGGTGGTGGAATATTGGTAATTACAGAAGGTGTTTTTGGAATGGATGGTGAGCAGGGTAAGCTGAAAGAACTTGTTGCACTTAAAGATAAATATGAATTTAGAATACTAATAGATGATGCCCATGGCTTTGGCTATATGGGTCCTAATGGAGCAGGAGCCGACAGCGCACAGGGTTGTACAGCCAATATTGATCTGTACTTTTCAACCTTTGTAAAAAGTATGGGTAGCATTGGCGCATTTATAAGTGGGCCTAAAAATGTACTCAATTACCTCCGCTATAATACACGCAGCCAGATATTTGCCAAGAGCCTTCCGCTGTTAATTGTTGAGGGCATGTTGAAGAGGATGGACATGGTTAAAACAATGCCTGAATTGAGAGAAAAACTGTGGGCGAATGTAAAACTCATTCAGCAGGGGTTAAAAGACAGAGGTTTTGATATTGGGCATACCAACTCACCCGTTACACCCATTTACATGAAAGGCGATGTACCAGAGGCAACCAGCATGGTTATGGACCTTAGGGAGAATTACCACATTTTCTGCTCTATAGTTGTGTACCCTGTTATACCAAAAGGCGATATTATTTATCGGATTATCCCAACCGCCTCCCATAGTGTAGAGGATATCAATCTTACCTTAAATGCTTTTGAAGAAACGAAGAAAAAGCTGGATGCTGGCGTGTATAAATCTGCAGAAATACCTGATATGGCTGAGGCATTTTAATATTATCTAAGAGATTTTTTTCATTGCAGCCTCCTTGTGTAAGGGGGCTGTTTCTTTTACATTTCCTTACAAAATGAGTATTATTTGATTTAATAATTGAGCAGAGAATGCCCAAAATGGTGGTACGGTTGCAAGGTTAAAATATTGTTACTTCCAAAAATTAATTAATGAAAGGGCTTGCTTTTCAATTTTTTAAATAATAGATTTACGAGGGTATCAGTGAAAGTGCAACGTGTTCGGTTTGCGAAATTCCCCTTCTTTTTATTTTACTATCCATTACCCTTTATTGAATTATTCACGTTAGTCCTTTTATTCAAATATGATACATCCTGCGCTTGATATAATTGCATCTCAATTAAAAGACGAGGGTATTGAAGCAGAACTGGGGAACATCGGCGAAATTTTGGCAGGTTCCGGCAGTAATCATGGATCTAATGCCAACATCATCATTTCCTTAATAAATATTGAAGAAGACAAGGTAGCCAGGGATCCTATAAACTTTCTTCGCAGGGATAATGGCATCCTTTTTAAGAACCCCGCGGTTCATTTAAATCTTACACTTTTATTCACTTCTGTAAGACACGAAGGCGGCTACGGATTAGCCCTTCAATTTGTTCAGGAGGTTATTCAATTTTTCCAGGCCAAGTATGTTTTTGATCATCTCAATACACCCAATCTTAACCCCGGGATTGAAAAGCTTGTCCTGGAAATGATGAGTTTTAACCTGGAACAGTTGCACCAGTTATGGTCAATGTTGGGTGGTAAGTATCACCCTTCAATCGCTTATAAAATGCGAATGATAACGGTGGACAGTGTTACCGACCAGGCAGGTCCGTTGATAAAAGAAATTGAAGCACAACATCATCTAATATAAAATCAGGGTATGGATGTTATTTCGACCATATACAAGGAGTTGTTTCAAATAAAACTGGTCCATAAGGCATTTAACAGTGTTAGTGGAAACCAGATATTTGAGCAGCTTACAGCCTTGCCCGATGATGCAACACAACATTTATTCGATCGGTTGTCAATTGGTTACAAGTGCGTGAACGATACCATCCTTTGTTTTATTCAGAGCCAATTGGTAGCGCCACCTGCAAAAGAGCCAAAAAAACCCTTCGTAAACATAACAGGGGATGTCAGGATCAGGTTTTTATTATCGGCTAGCACCGGGTTTTTTAATAAAACATATGTGGCCAATACCGGCAGTAAAGTAGTTTACTATTTTACCAATAAGATTAATAATGTACAAAGCGCAAAACCTTACATTTCCAATCTTGTAGCCACGCATGATATTACAAAAAGCTACGATGCAGGAACCATAGTAAGCAGCGCCGGCGAACCCTATGTTACACTCCAACCGGTTAATAGCATCGACGCTATTGCCATCACCAATGCTAACTTTTACAAGAAAGTATTACCTGTAGAGCCTGTGGTTAACAATGCAGACATGGCCAGCACCACTCTGGTTAAGCCTGCTAAAAATTGTTTTGCAGTAATCGATGTTTTTAATAGTGGAACAACCAATGCCAGTTACAATTTATTTGGAGGAGCAAACGAAATATTAAGCCCTGTATATGTCTTGCCTTTTAAAAGTAAAATATAAACTTTCTATCACCTCATCATTAAACATATAAAGTATGTCACAGATTAACGAAACCGCCATTAAAACGCCGGGTGTCTATATAAATGAGATACCGTCCTTTCCTCCTTCAGTTGCCCAGGTGTCAACGGCCATCCCTGTTTTTATTGGGTATACCGAAAAAGCAATTGACGCGGCCGGTGGTTCACTTAACAAAAAGCCAACCAAAATATTTTCGTTGCTTGAGTATATTCAGTATTACGGCAAGGCTTTCAATGAGTCCGATATAAATGTAGCGGTTACTAAAACTACAGATAGTGGTGTGGTAACCTCTTTAAAAGCCTCAGCCTCCATTGCCAATGCCTCGGCGCATAACATGTATTACAGCATGCGTTTGTATTTTGATAATGGCGGAGGTCCATGTTATATTTTATCAATGGGTGCTATGGGTGTAGCCGGTACCATAGTAAACACCGACCTTGAAGAAGGCCTCACAATCATTGAGGCGTACGACGAGCCAACATTACTCGTTTTCCCCGAAGGGTTTGCCATAAGCGAAACCAACTATTATACTTTAATAGGTAAGGCTATAGACCAGTGCGCAAAACTGCAAGATCGTTTTACTATTGTTGATGTGTACCCAATGGCGGCCTTTACAACAACTACTGCAGCCATTGCACAGTTCCGGACCAATTTTGCAAAAACAACCAACCTAAATTATGGTGCTGCTTATTATCCTTCGGTTAAAACAACCTTTGGTTTTCAGTATTTGGATACTGATGTAGATGTAGTTATTACTACCACCGATACAGTTAATGGAGTGCCGTCGCCCCCAGTTGTATCGCCTGCGGTAAAACTAAAAACTTTGATAAGCCCTGTCTTACCCGCTTTGCCTGATAAAGCCACCTATTTTGAAGCTGTAAGTTCAATCCAAAAGTTGGTAATTACGTTACCGCCTTCGCCTGCTGTGGCCGGCGTTTATGCAGCGGTTGATGGATCCCGTGGCGTTTGGAAAGCACCTGCCAATTTATCACTTACCTCCGTGTTCGACATTGCCGATATTGTTACCGACCAGGAGCAGGAAGGCATGAACATAGATGCCGACTCAGGCAAGTCTGTTAATGCAATACGTGCTTTTGCCGGTAAAGGCATATTGATTTGGGGAGCCCGAACCCTTGATGGCAACAGCAGTGAGTGGCGCTATATTTCTGTTCGACGCTTCTTTATCATGGTAGAAGAATCAGTTAAGAAAGCAACAGCTCAATTTGTGTTCGAGCCCAACGATGCCAATACCTGGGTTCGCCTGCGTGCTATGATCGAAAATTATCTTACATTATTATGGAGACAAGGTGCACTGGCAGGAGCAAAACCCGAACATGCCTTTTTTGTAAAAGTGGGCCTAGGTCAAACCATGACCGCCATCGACATATTAGATGGACGCCTGATTGTAGAAATTGGCTTGGCAGCTGTTCGTCCGGCTGAGTTTATTATACTACGGTTCATGCATAAACTGCAGGAGTCTTAAAAGCACAATAGCAGACAGCAGTTAAAAATTTTTAGGAGCCGGGCTGTTGAAACATTGTGAAGCTTTACTTGCGTAGCACACTTGTACGGCAAATGTTTACCTGGTCCACAAATAGATAGATTATAGTACCGTGTAATGCTGCCTGCTGGTTTGCGGTACAAGTGAGTTCCGAATTATCGGAATTAAATTAACACTACCTGTCCTGTTCCTGGGGACGATGTTGATTGTAGAACCGGCGCAGGCAAACAAAAAAATTTAATACATCCAGGTTATTCATAACACCTCATTTATCAAACAAAAACTTAAAAAAATCTACCATGGCAAATTATCCCATACCTAAGTTTCATTTTAGTGTTGACTGGGGTGGTACCAACATTGGTTTTACCGAGGTTACCGGTTTAGAAGTTAGTACCGATGTAATTGAATACCGCGACGGAGCCAATCCCGAATATTCTAAAACAAAAATGCCGGGCATGCAAAAGTTTGGCAACATCACTATGAAGCGTGGCACATTTGCCCACGATAATCAGTTCTTCGCCTGGTGGAACACGGTGGCCTTAAATACCATAGAGCGACGTGATGTTACCATCAAGCTGTTAAACGAAAAGCACGAGCCAGTGGTGGTTTGGAAAGTAAAAAATGCCTGGCCTGTAAAAGTACAGTCAACCGATCTTAAAGGAGATGGCAATGAAGTAGCTATTGAAACCATCGAAATTGCACATGAAGGCTTAACGATACAAAACGATTAACGCATGGATCTTTTTGCACCACCGGTAGGCTTTCATTTTTTAGTAGTCTTCGAGTTGTTTCCACAAACACCCCAGGATTTTCGTTTCCAGGAAGTGTCGGGTTTAGATGTTGAGTTGGAAATGGAACCTATAAAAGAAGGCGGACAAAATCGGTTTACCCACCAGTTGCCCGTTCGAAACAGGTATACTGACATTACACTGAAACGTGGGCTTTTTATTGGTTCGGGTATAACCCTGTGGTGCAAAAATGCCATAGAAAATTTTGTTTTTGTACCTACAAATGTGCTGATTTCATTACTAACTCCGGAGCATATTCCTTTGCAATCGTGGTATGTAATCAATGCTATTCCTAAAAAGATAACCGTATCCAACTTTAATGCGCAGGAGAACTCGGTAGTGATAGAATCATTGGTGTTGAGCTATAATTATTTTAGCACCATAGGGGTAGAGTCATTGATAGGTGGGGCCGCATCTTTAAGTGCAAGCGTTTCGATTTAAAAAGGCAGGTCAATGGTCATTAAGTCAGTGAAAAGGAGACGGGAGATAGGAGACAGAAGATAGCAGATGGGAGATATGAGATAGGAAGATAGGAGATAGAAGAGAGGAGATTGGAGCCGGAAGCAACTATTATGTTTCAATAAGCAAGTAGCATCAAGCCACGAGTATTTGCTTTTCGAAAATCTATCAACTTTCAACTATCAAGGACCAACGAAAAGCCAACGATCCATCATCAACTAACAACCACCAACGAAACAGCAACCACCAACGAAAAGGCAACCACCAACAAACAGAAACCACAACTATTAACCATCAACCATTTCCCAATGCCAATAGAAATAAAAGAACTTCTAATAAAGGCAGTAGTTAGCGATACTACCCGTCAACAAAATAGCCAGCCTATAAAAATTGATGAAGCCAGGCTAAAGAAGGAGATAGTTAAAGAATGTGTGAAGGAAGTAATCAGAACGCTAAAAGAACAAAATGAAAGATAATGCTGGGCAAGCTGGATAAAATGCAATTACAGGCCTATGCCGATGAAGCTTTTTCTGAAAAGAAAGGTGGTCCCTTTACTGTGCTCATCAACCCTGACTCGTATACCATAAAATACAAGGTTGACCAAACAGAAAGCCAGGGACAAGGCACTTCTCATCCGCAATTGCATTTTAATAATATAGCTGCCCAGGATATTCATTTCGACTTTGTGTTTGATAGTTCGGGCGTGGTGGTAGAACCGGCGCTCATCAACATTGGCATTATAAATCCATTTGCCGAAACTGCAAACATTATTGAGCAGATAGAAACCTTTAAGCAGTTAATGTTTTATTATCAGAGCGAAACCCATCGGCCCAATTTCGTTGCCATTAAATGGGGCACGTTATTGTTTAAGGGCCAGATGATGAGCATGGATATTGACTACAAATTGTTTAAACCCGATGGTACACCCATACGTGCATTGGCCAGGGTAGACTTTAAGGGTTCTATTGAAGAAGATCTGCGGGTAGCGCTTGAAAATTCTTTATCACCCGATATTACGCATCAGCGGTTGTTTAAAGCAGATGATCGTTTTGATTTGGTAGTGGGCAAAATTTATAAGGACCCGGTTTATTACATTGAAGTGGCCAGGGCAAATGGCCTTTCAGGTTTTCGAAAACTTGCTACAGGAACAAGATTGATTTTCCCACCTGTTGAAAAATAATCAAAACAAAATATGGCTGTATCCAGAACCATACCCACACAGGCTAACCCCGACCTGATAACATTTACCATTAAAATCGATGGTGAAACAATTAGCAGTACCTACCAGGTTAGCAAAATTTTGGTTCATAAAGAGATCAATAAAATACCCACAGCCAACATAAAATTAATTGATGGCAATCCCGCTGAAGAAACATTTGCCATAAGCGATGGCCCTTCATTCATCCCCGGCAAAAGCATTGAAATAACATTGGGCTACCACTCCCGGGAAACCACTGTTTTTAAAGGCATTATAGTAACCCATTCCAATACGGTTACGTCAGCTTCGTCGGAGTTAAATATTGAGTGCAAAGACGAGGCAGTTAAGCTAACCATTGGCCGAAACAGTAAGCACTTTAATAATGTAACCGACAGCGATGTTGCTGAAGAACTTATAGGCAAATATTCAGGCGTGACTGCCGATGTAGAATCTACTTCTATTCAACATAAGGACCTGGTACAATTTGATACAACTGATTGGGATTTTATAGTGTCGAGAATGGATGTTATTGGGTGTATTTGCCTGGTAAACGATGGAACATTCACCACTAAAAAGCCTGCCTTGTCTGAAGCTTCTAAACTGGAGGTTTTATATGGTGCAACAATTATGGATTACAATGCTGCAATAGATACCCGCAATCAATACAAAGCAGTACAAGCCTCGGCCTGGAATTTTACCGACCAGGAATTATTGCAGGTTGACGCTGCCGAACCATCCTGGAGCGAAGGGGGCGACATTTCTAACAGCGACCTTGCCAATACCATCGGCCTTGAAAAGTTCAAGCTGATACATTCGGGCAAATTAACCCAGGAAGAATTGCAGGCATGGGCCGATGCCAAATTGATGAAGAACCGCCTTGCTAAAATAAAAGGGATGGTTAAATACCAGGGTAATCCTGATGTACTACCCGGAGATTTTATCACTTTAAATGGAGTAGGCAGCAGGTTTAACGGAAAGGCTATTGTATCCTCTATACACCACGAATGTGTAGAGGGTAACTGGACCAGCGAAGTAAATTTTGGTATGGAGCCAGGATGGTTTGCTGAAAGTGTAGAGTTAAAAAACCCCCTTGCACAACGTGGTCTAATTCCTTCAATACAAGGCTTACAAATTGGCATAGTTACCAGCCTTGAAGATCCTGATGGCGATAACCGGGTGCAGATAAAGTTGCCCGTGATCAGCACCAGCGAAGATGGCATCTGGGCTAGAGTATCCACCCTTGATGCCGGTAATGAGCGGGGCAGTTTCTTTTTACCAGAAGTAGGAGATGAAGTGATTGTGGGTTTCATTAATAACGATCCCACCCATCCGGTCATTCTCGGAATGGTTAACAGCAGTTCCAAACCTGCCCCTTTAACGGCCGCAAACGACAACAATGAAAAGGGTTACGTAAGCCGCGAAAAGATAAAAATGATTTTTAACGACGATGAAAAATCCTTTAAGCTGGAAACACCGGGTGGTAACAAAATAACCCTGAGCGATAAAGACGGCAACATAAAAATTGAAGACCAGAATGGAAATACCATTACAATGGAATCGGCAGGCATAACAATCGACAGTGCCAGTGCTTTAAAATTAAAGGCTGCGGCCGATCTTACTATTGAGGCAGTCAATGTAACCATAAGCCCTTCTTCAGCATTTAGTGTAAGTGCAGGAGGTGCTGAAATAAAAGCAGGTAGTGGAAGTGCATCAGTAAAAGCACCAACAGTAAAGATTGATGGATCAGGAATGGCCGAAATTAAAGGTGGACTCGTTAAAATTAATTGATATGCCCCCGGCTGCAAGAATTTCCGATATGCATGTATGCCCAATGGT
>JBBQVY010000038.1:0-29845 GCA_038211085.1 Chitinophagales bacterium
TTTCGCTTGGTTAATGTGATGCCCAACACGCGGCTTGTTACAATGGCATCCTCACCAAACGTTTCATAAAAATCGCCCACCCTAAAAAGTAAAATAGCATCAGGATATCGCTTTTTGATGGCATTGTGTTGCTGCATTAAAGGGGTTTCTGCACTGCTCTTGGCCATAGGCCGACAAAAATAGTTGAATGGGGGAAAGGATGGAGGGAAAAGTCAATAGTCATTGGTCAATGGGGCAATGGGTCATTGGGTGAGTGTTGAGTTGTGATGTGGTTTGACTGGCATTCTGAATGAAACGATATATTTTATTAAAAGCCTGTAGGATTATTGAATTCTTCTTTTTTGGTCATATTATTTCGCCTCGGATGCATAACATTGCCACGCATGAAGGTATATAATTGTTCAGCGAGATGAAAACATGCGGCAATCAAACCCATCAACTCATAGCTTTACCTTAAAACAAAAACACCAATGCTTCCACTTGCATTAAAAGCCGGTTTATGGGGACTTCTATCTGGTAGTGCCTTAATTATAGGTGCCCTCTTTGGATATTTTTTAAAGATACCCCAGCGACTGGTGGCCGGCATTATGGCCTTTGGCAGCGGGGTGCTTATATCGGCACTGTCGTTCGACCTGATGGATGAGGCTTACAAAAGTGGTGGCTTCGATTCAACAGCAATCGGCTTTGTAACCGGGGCTGTTATTTACACTATAGCTAATATCCTCGTTTCAAGGGCAGGGGCAAAACACCGGAAACGTTCAGGCAACCAGCAACATTCAGAAGAATCTCAACAGGGTAGCGGCAATGCCATTGCCATTGGTGCGCTTATAGATGGCATTCCTGAATCGATAGTTATTGGAGTAACTATGATTAAGGGAGGGGCTGTTAGCATGGTGGCGGTAATCGCCATTTTTATGAGTAATATACCCGAAGGTTTAAGCAGTGCTGCCGGAATGAAAAACGCTAAGCGTAGTGCCCGTTATGTTTTTGTATTGTGGACAAGTATTGCTCTTATCAGTGGTTTCTCCTCCTTTTTGGGTTACCAGCTTTTTAACGGTTTTGGTCCTGAGGTGATTGCTGCAACTACAGCCATAGCAGCCGGCGGCATTCTGGCCATGCTTACCGATACCATGATACCGGAGGCTTTTGAAACAGCTCATAATTTTGCAGGGCTGATAACAGTGCTCGGTTTTCTTTCTGCTTTTGTTCTCACTAAAATTGCAGGTTAGTTTGATTTCAAAAGTGAAACAACGGCATAATAACTTTGGTAAAAACCAGGTACTGTATACCCCAACAACAATTACAAGGCAAATATGAGCAGACTATCCTTACTATTTATTTTGGCTTTCTCCGGCAACCTGCTATTTGCACAAACCAATATTCTAAAACAAACAGAGGTAGACAAGCCATTTGTTCTGGGCGTAATAAATGAAATTCAGTCAAAAGAATTAGGGGAAAAACGAATTGTAAACATTTATTTACCGCAGGGATACAATGCTGCCGACACAATAAAGTACCCCGTTATCTACTTACTGGATGGATCGGCGGATGAGGATTTTATTCATATCGTGGGCCTGGTACAATTCAACAGTTTTGAATGGATTAACCAGGTTCCAAAGTCAATAGTTGTTGGCATTGCCACCGTTGACAGAAGAAGAGATTTTACTTTTGCTACTGCTATTGCGGAAGACAAAAAAGCATATCCTTCCTCGGGGCAATCACAAAAGTTTATAGCTTTTCTCGAAAATGAATTACAACCTTTTATTCAAAAAAAATATAAAACAAACACTTCCAAAACAATCATTGGTCAATCATTGGGCGGACTGTTAGCTACTGAAATATTGTTTAAAGAGCCAGCACTTTTTAATAAGTATATTATTGTAAGCCCAAGCCTTTGGTGGAACAATGGCTCCATATTAAATCAACCACTTCCAAATATTGACCATGCAGACATTTATATTGGGGTAGGAAAAGAAGGGTTGACGCCTACAAAAATTCCCCGCGTAATGGAAGTTGATGCAAACCTGTTAGCCGACAAATTAAAAAGTGCAAACAATAAAAACGTTAGGGTATTCCTGGATTACCTGCCTTTGGAAAATCATGCAACTATTTTGCACCAGTCAGTCTTTAATGCTTTTCGGCTTTTATATCCAACAGTAAAAACAGAATAAAACTTTTAAAATAGAGCCCTTACTAAACTCTGTAGAACTTGCTGCTAAATAATTCAGCGGGGCTATATGAGACTATAAAAAGAGTACCAGGTTTGGCAATGCTTACCACATATTTCAACTGGTTGCAATCATTCAATTATTTTTTATATTATGCTACCATCAGCCATCTCAATAATTCTATGCGTTTTTTTGGCAAAGCCGGGGTCATGCGTAACTACTAAAATGGTTTGATTATACTCTTTAGACAACTGCTGAAAGATGTTGAAGACGATCTCAGAATTCACCGTATCAAGGTTGCCGGTTGGTTCGTCAGCCATAATTATAAGGGGATTGTTAATAAGTGCACGGGCAATGGCTACCCGTTGCTTTTCACCTCCTGAAAGCTGGTTTACCTTTCTGTCAGAAAGTTTAAGAATGTCAAGCATCTCTAGTTTTTGAGAGGCATGTTTTTGTATTTCCGGTCTGCTGAACTTATTAAGTTTATAAGCAGGTAACATAACATTTTCTAGTACGGAAAACTCGTTTAACAGGTAATGAAACTGAAATACAAAGCCAATTTTTTCATTTCTAACAACGGCCAATTCTTTTTTCTGCTTGTTTCGCATGCTAACATTATCAATAATCACTTCTCCCTGGTAGTCGGTATCCATAGTGGATAGTACATATAACAGTGTTGATTTTCCAGATCCTGATTTGCCAATTATTGAAACAAAATCACCTTTAATTATTGAGAAATTTATATCATTGAGTACCTGCATTCCGCCTGTATCGTGAAAGTTTTTTGAGATGTGTTTTGCTTCTAATATATTGTTCATATTATTTGCCACGAATAATAATTACGGGATCAATGCTGCTTGCTCTTTTTGCAGGAAAAAAGCCCGCGAGGTAGGTGGTTATTACTGAAAATACAATACCAACAAGATAAAACAATGGGTTATAATTTATGGGGTATGTAGTAACTGTGGGCAATGCTTGTGTATTAAAAGGTATGCGATCAATGATATTGCTCAAGGTGAAACCAACAACTAAACCAGCCAGGCCTCCAAAAAAACCAATGCTTAGCGAAATGGTTAGAAAGATGCTTTTAACATCCCGCCCCGAAAACCCAATGGCATTTAGTATGGCAATGGAATCGATTTTTTCGTAAATGAGCATGTTTAAAATATTGTAAATACCAAATGCTGCAACTATAAGCAAAGTAATACCTACAGAGTATGAAATAATCAGCCGTATACGCGTACCGGTTTCAAAAGTTGCATTTGCAGTTTGTATATCTTCAGCATCTGTGTCGTACAGTTTTGCATACTCCCTTGCCAGGGCAGGGGCTTTATCAAAATCTTTAACCTTTATAGCTATTTCAGTAATATAGTTATTGGGTTTGCCCATTATTTTTTGAGCGGTTTTAAGGGAAGTATAACTCTGTACTTTATCAAGATCGTTTATGCCCGATTGAAATAATCCTACTAGTTTAAGCGTATACCTGTCACCGGCTGCAGTTGTAACGGGCACTACGTCACCTATATTTAATTGCAGTTTTGCTGCAAGGGGTTTGCCTAAAATGATGGCGTTCGAAATATTTTGTAAGTCTGCTCCGCTACCTGCTACAATATAATCGTTAAAGGAAAATAGCTGCCGCTCCTTATCTGCCTCAATACCGTTGATCACCCCATTTAAATCTAAACTGCCATTATTAAAAAATACCTGTGTAGTTAGTCGTTGTGCAAATCCCAATACCCGTTCATCTTTTTCAAGGGCTTTCATTATAAAATTTCCATTATAAATTTCCTGTCGTGTTGTTGAGGATTTTAATGAATAAATAAAATTATAATAGCCTTTATAAAGCTCCCATTTGTTTACAGCCTGGCTGGGGTTGGGCTTAACATCGTTATAAAGTCTAACATGTGGAGTACGGTTAATTACAAGTCCATCAAGCATTTCATTTAAGCCAGTCATAAAACTTAGCAAAGTGATAAACATACCTATTCCAAATGTTACACCAATGGCTGCAACCAGCGACTGGCGCCACCTGGCCAGCAGTAAGGCCTTAGCAATTTTAAATATAAGCTTGTAGTTCATCGTGGTTTATAAATAAGTTCAGTGGCATTCAACCCGCTTAAAATTTCTGCTTTTTGATAATCCATCAATCCGGTTATAACTTTCCTGGGTTTGTCTTTTTCTACTAATACCATTGAATCGTTTAATAAATAATTCCTCGGTATTGTTAAGGCGTTTTTCTTTTCCTTCAATATTATGTTGGCTTCAATTGTAAGGTTGGGGAATAGCGTTGGGGGCATTGAGACAAATACGGCTTCAGCTTCAAAAGATCGGGTTCTCTCATTCATTATAGGGTAAATTTTAGTAATGGTGGCTTCGAAAACTTTACCCTTATAGCTGTCCATTAGTACCAGTACCTGTTGGCCTGTTTTAATTTTTGCAATATCATATTCGTCTATTTGCAATTGCAATAAAAAGCTACTGGCGTCGCCAATAATTGCTATGGGTATTTGTGGATTAACCATCTCGCCCTGCACTTTAAATAATGAATATACTTTGCCACTAATCTCACTTTTTATTGTCAGTTCGCCCTGCCTGTATTCATTTATAGCCAGCATATTTTTAGACTCTGCATCATTAAACTTTAGCTGACGCCGCAGATCGTTGTACCTGATGATAGCTGACTGTAACAAATTTTTTGAATTGAAGCTTGAAAGTTCCCTTTGTTCAAGATCGTTACGCGAACCAATGCCCTGGTTCCATAAATTTTGCTGGCGCTTAAATAGGATTGAATCATTCTGGTACCTGCTGTTTGCAAGAGTTATTGCATTTTGTGCCTCTGTTAATTTTGGCGTATTAGCAGCCATGGCCTGGTACTGCGCAGAAAGTTGTGCATTTTCGCGGCTAAAGCTAATAGCTTTATCTGTAACCTTAAACAATGGCGTACCCGGATGAACCAGGTCGTTCTCAGATACATATATTTTGCTAATTATTCCACTTGCTGAAGCAAAAACCTGGTATTGATTTAAAGTAGTTACTATGCCCGAAGCATAAACAGATTCGGTTATGTTTTCAATGGTAGCATGTGTTTTTGCAGGGCTTTGAGTGCACGACACATATAACAGGGTTGAGATAATGAAGGCACTTCCAATTCTCATATGTGTTTATATTTTGTACAAGATCGCTAGTAATAAAACTGATGTTCTAAATTGTTCTCCACGTTAGCAAGTACACAAGGTGTTTTTACCTCCATTTCACAAATTAATCCTTAACCGGATGATTGTTCCTTTAAAATGAATGTGTTTGACTATAAACAAATTAATAAATTTTAGCCAGTAATTATAACGTAGTTACAAAACAAGTTAGTACCACAAACTAACTTAGCAGCAGTGTTTGCTACTGCATTTCTTTAATTGTGAGCTTACCTGCGATAGCCTGAATAAATTTAAAATCCTGTCAGCAGCCTCGTTTTTATCAACAGAGCATAATCATAGAAATTACACACTACCCGGGTTTTAAATGGGTACTACCTGCCATGGGTACAGTTATGCAGGAAAATACAACTAGTACTAAGGAAGATCTAAAATGGTTTGTATGCAGTTTAGATTAGTGAATTGAATTGTTCAAAAAACTACCATGACCGATAGGCTTACAATAATATTTTTTTCTTGCAACAAATTCAGAATCACATTTTACTGTCTTTTGTTACTTCAAGTTAAACAACACTATAATCCTGGTTTGTATATTTGAACTTCTTTAGCAAAGGCAGTATATTTATCTTAAATATTTGCCAAACAAAATCGCTGTTACACTTCATAGGCCTGGATTTTTGGTGCTTCACTCCAGCCTTGCCTTATTAAACTGCAAAAAGATCAACCATCATGATACAGCTTTCTGTAAATCGAAAAGAATTTAATGTTGATGCCTCACCTGACATGCCCCTTTTGTGGGTGCTGAGGGACATGCTTGGTTTTACCGGTACCAAGTTTGGTTGTGGCATGGCTCAATGTGGAGCATGCACCGTTCACCTCGATGGTGAAGCCGTACGTTCGTGTGTTACTACAATGGAACGTGCTGCCGGTAAAGAAGTAACCACCATTGAAGGCTTGTCGCCCGATTTTACGCATCCGTTGCAACAGGCATGGATTGGAGAAGATGTATTGCAATGCGGCTATTGCCAAAGCGGACAAATTATGTCTGCTGCAGTTTTGCTGCGCGAAAACCCAGACCCGTCAGATGAGGATATTGATGCAGCTATGAGTGGTAACATCTGCCGCTGCGGTACTTACCAACGAATTAAAAAAGCCATTCACACTGCCGCTAAACTACAAAAAGGAGGATCTGTAAAATGAGTACAACAACTAATTATAGCCGCCGTAAATTTTTAAAAACCTCCGGTATTATGACGGGTGGTTTGCTTATATCTTTTATGGTACCTTCTGGAGCCAAAAGACTTTATAACCCTGAGGACAAAAGCCAGATTTTTACACCCAATGCCTATCTACAAATAGGGGCAAACAACAACATAAAAATTATACTGGCACACGTTGAAATGGGGCAGGGTATATGGACTACACTACCCATGCTTATTGCCGAAGAATTGGATTGTGACTGGAACAAAATACAGGTAGAACACTCCCCCGCAGGAGCTCCCTATAACCATACCGCTTATGGAATGCAGATAACAGGTGGATCAAGTACTACCTGGTCAGAGTTTGATCGCTACCGCAATGCAGGTGCCACAGCAAGGGCTCAATTGGTACAGGCGGCTGCACAAAAATTTGGTGTTGCGGCTGGTGATTGCCGTACTGAAAATGGTTATGTAATTGCAGGAGGTAATAAAGCAACCTACGGAGAATTGGCAGATGCGGCAGGAAAATTAGCTGCCCCTGCAACCGTAAAATTGAAAGACCCTAAAGAGTGGAAATATATTGGTAAGCCTATGAAAAGGCTTGACGCGAAAAATAAAATACTGGGTAAGGCAGTATTTGGAATGGACGTTCAGTTTGAAGGAATGCTTACCGCTGTAGTGGCACATGCGCCGGTTTTTGGTGCTACTGTAAAATCGTTTGACGACAGTAAAACAAAAAACATAAAAGGTGTTAAGCAGGTAGTTAAAGTGCCAAATGGGGTAGCTGTTCTGGCTGATCATTTTTGGGCTGCAAAACAAGGTCGCGATGCGCTGAATATTGTTTGGGATATGGGACCAAATGCTAAAATGAGTAGTGCCTTGCAATTGCAGGAATATCGCAGGCTTGCTACAACCAAGGGTAGCAGTGCCGCAAAAAAAGGTGATGCTGAAGCAAGCATTGCAGGTTCGCCTACAAAAATTAATGTGGAATATGTTTTGCCTTACCTGGCTCATGCACCCATGGAACCGCTAAACGTTACTGTTAAACCCGGTAAGGATAGTTGCGAAATATGGACCGGTACACAAATGCCTGGCCTGGAGCAGGGTACTGCTGCAAATATTTTGGGTCTCAAGCCCGAACAGGTTAAAGTAAATACAGTTTTCCTGGGTGGCGGATTTGGCCGCCGTGCTACACCATCTGCCGACTTTGTGTCTGAAGCAGTACATATTGCCAAGGCGAGTGGCAAGTTTGTAAAAATGGTTTGGACAAGAGAGGATGATATTCGTGGAGGTTATTATCGTCCTGCGTATTTACATAAGGTACAAATAGGAGTTGATGGAAAGGGAATGCCGGCCGGCTGGAATCATACAATAGTAGGACAATCTATAATGGCAGGAACAATGATGGAGGGTATGATTCAAAATGGTATAGATGGCACTTCAGTAGAGGGTATCGTTGATTCGCCTTACATGGCTGAAATAAAGAATCAAAATATAGAATTACACTCTCCTAAGCTGGGAGTTCCGGTTTTGTGGTGGCGATCTGTAGGTCATACACATACTGCTTTTGTAATGGAGACCTTGGTTGATCGGTTAGCAACTAATGCAGGTAAAGATCCGGTTGCCTATAGAAGAGAGTTATTAAAAAATCATCCGCGTCACCTGGCTGCATTAAACCTTGCAGTAGAAAAATCAGGATGGGATAATGCATTACCTGCCGGCAGGTATCGTGGTGTTGCAGTACATGAATCGTTTGGAAGTTATGTAGCCCAGGTTGCTGAAATTTCTATTGACAAAAGTAAACTGAAAGTGCATCGCGTAACCTGTGCCATAGACTGTGGATTGGCAGTAAATCCTGCTGGCGTAAAAGCACAAATGGAGGGCTGCATCATCTTTGGCCTTACTGCAGTTTTATATGGCGAAATAACATTGGAAAATGGCCAGGTAAAACAAAGCAACTTTCACAACTACAAAATGGCTCGTATGAATGAGACCCCTTTAACCGAGGTTTATATTGTTGAAAGCAACGAAAAGATGGGAGGTGCAGGAGAGCCGGGTGTGCCACCTGTAGCTCCTGCAATTATCAACGCCATTTTTGCGGCAACGGGTAAGCGCATTACCAGGTTACCTCTTAAGCCAACCGACCTCCTAAAAGCTTAATTTCATAATCAAGGCATTCTGTTTTTTATGAACAAAAGCAATCCTTTTACCTATAAGCCTAAACGGATTACTTTATATGCTTTATGCTTAACCTTTCAAAAAAAATTCTATCCTATTAATAAATACAGTTACCTCTTTTTGAAAAAAGGAAATGCTTATAATTGGCTGATACTAACCACCAATTAAGGGTAAATTTTAAACTAGCAATAGTTGTATAAAATATACGGTTTTACAAGTTGGGAGCAAAGTAAAATTCCTATTCTACCGATGAACGAAATGCGTCGCAACGATGATTGATCGGAGTTACTTCAGCTTGTTCCATAATTGTCTGAATTATGATTAAATGACTAAGTAATTAGTAACAAGTAATAAATCAGTAACCTCTGACAAGAGGATGCGGAACCGATGATTGCAAACCCGTACTGCCTTTGCCGAATTTTTTTTCGGGAGACAGTTGAGTTACTGGCGCATCTCCTCATTTACAAAAGGCGAGACTACATCAATATCCGTCTGCGCTTCATTCCATCTAAGGATTTTTTTTGCAATAGATTACTAAGTTATATTCTCTGCATTACAAACAGCTAATCTTATATGTGCCAACTCTTTGGCAGCGTCAACCCACCAATCTTAATTTTTTCCAGTGCAAATAGCTTGCAAACCAAACAATTTCGCCCTACCTTTTAACAGTTGCCTGCCATAAACCAGGCGATAAGCAATATTTTATGTCCGATCAATTTATCTATGGAATACAGCCCGACAACAGGTTGTCGTGGTTTAAGCATCTCGGCGCTGCTAATGGAAGTTTTAGCTGGCTAGGCCCAAACGACGTTGGTTTTGGATGGAGTTTTAAACACGTTTTTGGCGGCGGCGACGGAATTATTTATGCCATTGAAAACGTAGTGGAAGCTACAACTGCCAACGGGCATTTTGTACCTGCTTCTGGCGGCCGCCTTTTATGGTTTCGGCATACAGGCCAGCCCGACGGCACTTTTAGGTGGGAGGGACCTAAAACTGTAGGTACCGGCTGGGGCGGCCTGCAGCATGTATTTTATGGTGGCAACGGTATTATTTACGCAGTAGAACCTTTTGTGGCCGGGCACTTGCAAGCCAACTTTTCTCAACCTGCGGGCCCGGGGCATAGTGGCAACACTTTTATACCAGACTCTGGTGGTCACTTACTTTGGTACCGCCACCTTGGTCGCGAAGATGGAAGTTTTAGATGGGAAGGAGCAAAAATAGTTGGTAACAGGTGGGATGGTTTTGAACGCTTGTTTGCAGGTGGCAACGGTATTATTTATGGTATAGAGCGTTTTGTGGCTGGACACTTTGCGATCAGCAGCACCCACTCGGCTAACCCTTTAAAGAGTGGCAACAACTTTATTCCTGCATCGGGCGGCAAGCTGCGCTGGTACCGGCACCTGGGCATGCAAAACGGAAGTTTTAAATGGGAAGGTCCAAAAATAGTGGGCAGTGGCTGGTCGGGTTTTCTTCATGCTTTTTCGGGTGGCGACGGTATTATATACCTGGTAGAACCTTTTGTAGAAGCTAGGATTAACATCACGGGCAAAGGCACGCCGGCCTCCGGTGGCCACCTCAGGTGGTATCATCACCTGGGCATAAACGATGGCACTTTTAAATGGGAAGGCCCAAAACCAGTGGGCAACGGCTGGCACGGAATGAAAGAATTGTTTACCGGCAATATTGGCGTTACACGTATACCTGTACCTGCCCCTGAAAGATTTTGCGGCTTCCCCGATCCGCCACGTGGTGCAGGCATACACACCAATGCCTACACGTTAAAAGATCGTCCCCGTAAACTTTCGTTAACATGGACAACAGCAGCCTCCTTGCCCAATGTAAATTTACAACAGGTTATCACAAGGGCATTTGCTGTTTGGAGCAATGCGGTCCCGGCATTGAAATTTACATTTGTCAACAAAATGCCAGCCGATATACAGATCACGGTTCAATCTTTTCCCGGCACTTCCAAAATTGGTAATACTTTAGGCGATGGCAGCCAGATAGCCTTTGATACGGTCACTAATTGGGCAGCCTCTAACCCGCTGCCTGCAGGCACTACCAGCTTGCTTGCAGTAGCTATACACGAAATTGGGCACGCAATAGGGCTGTTACATAACATTTCTGATGCAACGGTTATGAGCCCGTTTAACAGGAATAACGAAACCTTATTTACCGAAGATATTAATGCTGCAAGGGCCTTATACAGTTGGCAACCGCAGCGGCAACTAACCGACAGGGGCTCTGATTGCGGCCCGGCTTTATGTGCATGCGCCGGTGTAATGGCTATGGCGTGGAAAGGTATTGGCGCCGACGACCAGATATATTACTCCACTTCAACAGATGGTATAAACTGGACGGCACAAAAACCTATACCTGGCATTGGAACCTCCGATTCCCCATCGCTTGCCTGGGATGGCACCCGTTTGTGGATGGCCTGGACAGGAGTGCCCGGCGATACAAGTCTTTATTATGCTACTACTACCAACCCGTTTGCCTGGCCCGACAATCCCGGCATTCACATTGATGGTGTTGGTTCATCAAACGGACCTTCTATAGCTATGGTACCGGGGCCCATGCTTACGTGGAAGGGTATAGGAAAGCAGTCTGATGTATTTTTTTCAACCTACAATTTTAATAGCAGGCATTGGGAGCCACAGCAACACATCGACAGGATAGGGTCGAGCGACCGGCCGGCATTAATTGCAGATGCCGGAGGTGGACTTCCATTAATGGTCTGGAAGGGAATTGAAGGCGATTCTAATCTTTTTGCTGCCAACAAAACCAATTTCTGGAACGATCAGCAAATGGTTTACTGGAACATACCAGGCAATGGCGGGGCAGGTATTATTGACACCCGATCGCCAGGTAGCTCTTGTGGCCCCGGCATAACAAGTGATGGATTTAGGGTGTTTTTGGCATGGCGCGGTGCAGGAGATGATTCCGGCATTTGGTTCACCCAAAGAGCTTTGGACCAAATTGGTGGTGAAAATTTTGTGGAATGGTCCTCGCAGGGAAAAGTGCCTGGTGTGGGTACATCGCACCGGCCGGCAGTAGCCATTTTTGGCGATACACTTTACATGGCCTGGAAAGGTATAAAAGGTGACACCGGCATTTGGATGACACGCCTCGGTTTCAGCACCGATTTTAATCACTAAAAATATTTGATTCAGTTTTTTAATTGAGGGCAAATTTGAAGCTAATGTATTATGTGCCGCCTGCGGGCGCACCATAATAGCCTTTTATTATTTTTCATTGAAAATGCAAACTGATTAAGTAGACAAATTCAACATTGCCTTTTGCATTCCTGTTTGCAATTTGTTTAAATGCGTGTGCAACATTAGCCAGCGAAAAGTGTGGAGTGTTTTAATTTTTAGTTTCCCTGCGCCAGTAAACCGATCACCGTTCCCATGGCTTCCTGCCATAACAGCGTTTTGTATTTGATGTTTGCCTGCAGTGTGGTTCAACTTTAGATAGTCTCATAATATCATCAAAATTGATCTTGATTTTGATCTGGCAAAATAGCTGCTTACTAGGCACGACTTCTATATCTTTTCAAGCACTCCAAAATGTTCAAGTTTTTTTATAGGTCATCCTTCAGTTTGCGACAGGTAATTGTGTGCTTCTTTCCGTTGACCTGTTATTAGTCACCATAATAGGTACTTCCAAAACTTTGAATAATACCTGGATAATTTCTATAACACTCCTTGTTCTGTATTTTGTGTATAGAAAATTAGATGGAATGTTAGTAAACAAGGGGCAAAAAAGACGAGCAAAAACAACAAAGCCACTATAAATTATTATTTACAGTGGCTTAACAATGACCAGGTGCCCGGGACTGGAATCGAACCAGCACATCCTTGCGAACGGCAGATTTTGAGTCTGCTGCGTCTACCAATTCCGCCACCCGGGCGTTTAAACCGAACAGATCGGCATTCATTTTAAAAAAGAACTCAACCCTTTTAATCGGGATGCAATATTAAGGCATCAATCCATTGCTGCCAAAATCCTGTCGAGGTATTTTTTCTGAAAGTAATATTGCTTCAACTTTAGCAGTTCTTCAGCAGGTGTTTCCAGCTGCGGATACTTCTCCACTATACGCTGTACGGGTTCATATATCTGAGACTGTAATTGAAATATGGTTGATTTCACCTTTTCTACTTTTGTATTATCATCTTCCATTTTGGCTTCCATCAAAGCTTCGTTATGTTCCATTACTTCCATTAAAAACTCCGGGGGAAGTGCATATTTTTCTTCTTCTGCCAACATACCTTTTTCCATCAAAACATACCTGATGAGCGCATCTTTATTTTGAAAAACTTTATATGCTTTGTTTAGCAGGGCAGCTTTTTCAAGTATGTCCGACTGTTCACTTTCTGATGATTGGGTATAAAAATCCGGATGATATTTCCTGCTCAGTTCATGAAATTTTTGCCTGATGATTTTAGCATCGGGAGTAAGTGTTTCTGGTATTTCAAAAAGTTCAAAGTAGGTCATGGAATCAGGTTGGGGAAAATGTAAAAAGGTATTTTTAGTGTATTACCTCCTAAAAATAAGCCTCTGAAATTTGACTTATAAAATTTTTAACAGGATCAAAAGCGCTAAATATATAACAGGCAATAACGGTGAAAGCTACACCAGCAAGAGCACCAAAAAGATGCGCTTCGTGATTGATATTATCCCTGCCACGTTTGCCCATGTAATATGAGGCTGCCAGGTATAAAATACCAAAAATAAAACCGGGTATATAAACAGGTATAAAGAGTAGGCCCATCCTGGAAGTAGGGAAGAGGACGATAGAGGCAAACACAATACCAGAGACAGCCCCGGATGCCCCAAGGCTTTGGTATAAGTGATTGTCTTTATTTTTTACATAGGTTGGAATCATACAAAAAAACTGGGAGAAAAGATAAAGAGCTACGTATAAAAATCTACCCAATGTCGGGAAAATATAAGTGAAGGCGCTCTCCAGGTTTTCGCCAAAAATATAAAGGCCCCACATGTTAAAGACAAGGTGTGGAATGTCTGCGTGAATAAGGGCACAGGTAAAAAACCGGTACCATTGATTTTGCTCTGTTATGGCAGGGGGATAAAAAATTAGGTCGCTTGTTATTTTGCTATTATTGAAAGCAGTAAAAGAAATAATAGCTGTTAGAATAACGATAACGAGGGTGATGCTAATCATGCTTACAAATTACGTTCAAGTGTGGTGATATTTTTCGTTGCGGTTGATGGTGCAGGCCCGGTACACCTGTTCGGCTAATATAAGCCGTACCATCTGGTGTGGAAAAACAAGTGCAGATAAAGACCATTTAAAATTGGCTTTTGCAGCAATGCTGTCCTCTACGCCAAAAGCTCCACCTATTAAAAAAATGAGGTTTCGGGTACTCTGGTTGGCCCTTTGTTGTAGCCAGCCTGCAAGTTCTGTTGAACTTAACATGTTGCCTTTTTCATCCAGCAATACCAAAAAATCATCTTTGTTTAAAAGGTTTAAAATAGTTTGAGCTTCCTGTTTCTTTACTTCGGCTTCACTGGTATTTATTGTTTGCCTTGCAGCAGCAATCACCTTCCACTCAACCGGGTAATATTTTGATATACGTTGGGTAAACTCATCAACACCTTGTTTAACATAGCTGTCATGTTGTTTTCCTACTGACCAAAGGTGAATTTTCATGAGTGCAAAGGTAGCCGCAAGTCTTGTTTACTTTTTTTTAGATGTAAATAAAAAGGGGCCAAGACGGCCCCCATTTTAAAGCTATTTTTAAACTAATTTTTGGCTACAGTACCATTAGTTACAAACATTTTTTGTGCTATAGAATTATCATGACCATAAATATCATCTCTAAAATTCACCTTGCCATTATCGTCAACCCAGGCAGTGTAATAAGTAATAAATACAGGGATGGCTTTTTTCAATTTTACAAACTGTTCTGTGCCGCTATTCATAGCATTTTTAATAGCAGCTCCTGACCATTCGGGCTTGTCCTGCAAAAGGTATTCAGCTAATCTTTCAGGATCACTCAAGCGAATACACCCATGACTATATGCCCTCATATCTTTATTAAATAAACTCTTTGCAGGGGTATCGTGAAAGTAAATATTAAAGCTGTTGGGGAACAGAAATTTCACTTTGCCTAATGAATTTTTATCACCAGGCAATTGCCTGATTACGGGAAGGCCACCTTCTTCTTTTACCACTTCCATATTTTGGGCAGCCAGGTAACCGGGATCTGCTTCCATTTTTGGCATTATTTCATTTTTTACAATACTGGAAGGAACATTCCAATAAGGACTAAATACTATCTGGTTAAGATCATCAGTAAACATCATGGTATTATGACCTTCTTTACCAACCACTACATTCATCCTCCATTCTTCTTTTTTGCCATTCATAACATGCATAACAAATTCAGGAATGTTCACCAATATCATATTGCCTTCAGGCAGAGAGGGCATCCAGCGCATCCTGTCCAGGTTGATCAGTAATTGTTCAATCTTTTTCTCTACCGGTACATTTAAGTCGGCAATAAGCGATTGTGTTATGAATCCTGTGGTAGTGTAGCCATAACGGGTCTGAAAGTTTTTTACTGCTGCTTCAAGTGCAGCATCATATTTTTGAGTGGTATCTGGCACCGCAAGATCGCCGGTTATTTGTAAGCGTTTTTTTATTGTAGTAATTTCTGGTAACGAAATGCCAGGCTTAATAGTCTTTGCTGAAGTTGTAATAACAGGCCATCCACCATTTTTAGCAATCTTCATGTAGTTAGACAGCTCATTCTTTAGTTTTTTATAAGGTTCATTTATATCCTCAAAGTATTTGTTGTCTTTATGCTTTTTATTGAGAAGCGAATCTGCAAGTGCTAATGGATCTTCTTTGCGGCTGGGTACAAAATGCTCCATTTCTTTTCGCTTAACATAGCCGTCTTCGTACATTTCAAGGCCATGCTCAATAAATAACTGGGTAAGCTTTAACTCAGTTGCCAATAATGTTTTGTTAGTCTTATCTACCTGCAAATTTTCTTCTGCAAAAAGGTTATCCATACGGGCTCTTAACTTCTTGTCTTTTGTAAGGCTGTCGTTGGTATGTTTAACATTAAACAAATACAGGTTATAGAAACCACGTGCCTGCTCAGTCAAACCATCCTTTGCAAACCATGCGTATTGGTAGTTACGCGAATTGTAGAAGCTTAAAATCCTTCGTTCCATTTTATTATCAAATTCGTTTGAGTCGAGGTAAGCAGCTACTGTTGTGCTATCGAGGAACAAACTGTTATAGGCATTTTCAGGAGTTATGCTAACATCGCGAGAAGTGATCTTTTTGTTTTTTATATCTTCTTCAATAGTAGTTTTCGATTCGTTGTGCTTACTATCAGAACTTTTACAAGAAACAGCAAGCGTTAATGCTATTACGCCAATGAAGTAAATTTTTTTCATACCGCTAAGTTTGCAAAAGCCGTGCCTTAAAATTTGAGGGTATAAAGAGGAAAGATTTATATAATTCTGGAAAATCTTAAAATAAGGGATAGAATGATAGATACTTTTTAAAAACACATATTTAGCGAAATATTCTTCACACTGCAGCAAGTGCATGTATGTTTAATAAACTTGTAAATGCATACATAAAAAACCCGTCATTACCAGCAAGAGTATCTATAAAATATAACATAGAAATAAAATGAGTAGTAAAACAGATGCATACATCATGCTTAAAATTTGCACATTTGAAACATGGGTGTTTATAGTATTCAGGCTACCCTCAAGGTTTACAAGCACATTGTGTTTTATCTACGGAGCATCCCGTTTATAAAAAATAAATGAACTTCAACTTTTTAAAACCGGTTATAATTATGGAATTGGCAATCATCCTCACCTTTATTCTTGGCTATATAGCTATAACATTAGAACATACTTTAAAAATAAATAAAGCAGCAGTTGCGCTTGTTACAGGCGTGCTCTGTTGGACCATTTACATACTGGCTCAACCAGATAAAGACGTTGTATCGCACCAGTTAATGGATCATTTGGGCGAAGTAGCAGGCATCCTGTTTTTTTTGCTTAGCGCTATGACCATAGTTGAGCTGATAGATTTACATGATGGCTTCCAGGTAATCACCGACAGAATCAGTACTAAGAGCGAGGTAAAAATGCTTTGGATAATTTCATTTATAGCATTTTTCCTTTCAGCTTTACTGGATAACCTTACTACAACTATTGTTATTGTTTCCTTGCTTCGAAAATTAATTTCTGACAAGCAACGGCGATTATTTTTTGTAGGTATAACAGTTATTGCTGCCAATGCCGGAGGAGCATGGTCGCCTTTGGGAGATGTAACAACTACCATGCTTTGGATAGGAGGGCAAATAACAGCTTTCAACATAATCAAGCAATTATTTCTACCGAGCCTGGTTTGCCTGCTCATACCCTTAACTGTTATTTCTTTTTCGCTAAAAGGCACCATAGTTACACCGCCCAGGGATGAGAGCCATATACCGAAACCCGCATTTGAACGAAACTTTGTATTTTTCTTAGGAGTAGGGATATTACTCTTTGTACCCATTTTTAAAACCGTTACGCATTTACCCCCCTTTATGGCAATATTGTTAGGGTTAGGTATTATGTGGATTGTAATTGAAATTATGCACCGTCAGAGAGATACGCCCAACAAGCGTGAGCTTTCGGTAACAGCGGCACTGGAAAAAATTGATACCCCCAGCATTTTGTTTTTCCTTGGTATACTGGTTAGTATTGCTGCTTTACAGGCAACCGGTCAGCTTACACAGTTGGCTCAATGGCTTTCGGCTACATTTAAAAACGAGACTATAATTGTCTCTTCCATTGGTTTATTGTCGTCCATTGTAGACAATGTTCCGCTAGTTGCTGCATCGCAGGGCATGTACAGTTTGGAGCAGTATCATACTGATCATTTCTTTTGGGAGTTTTTGGCTTATGCAACGGGTACAGGTGGCAGTGCTTTAATTATTGGATCTGCGGCTGGCGTAGCTGCCATGGGTATGGAAAAAGTTACCTTTTTCTGGTATTTAAAAAAGATAAGCTGGCTGGCATTGATAGGTTATTTTTCGGGGGTCATTGTTTATCTGTTGCAATATTACCTTACTCATTAAATACCAGTTTTAAAGTTTCCATCTGGCTAAAATTCAATAAAATTATTTTTGAACCCAACTGTGTTGCTACTATTACACTTTGCTTGCGTCGCACTCTTGTACTGTTGATCAATATGCATCAAATGCAACAAGTCAAATTCTGCTAATTATAAAACAAAATGAGAGCATTCCTTCAAAATTTATTAAACCTTAGGGAGCATGCAGATTTTGAAAAAACAAAAGCAACCATTAGCGATGGTGTAGCGCTGCGTGGCTATAACCTTTGGATACTTGTTTGTTCTACCGTTCTTGCTTCAATAGGGCTGGATACCAACTCAACTGCAGTAATCATTGGCGCCATGCTAATCTCACCTTTAATGTCCCCTATACTTGGTGTAGGTTTTTCCCTGGCCATCCACGACAAGCAGTTACTCATCCGATCACTGAGAGATTTATTTTTGGCTGTTTTCATCAGCCTGCTTGTGTCTATACTTTATTTCTTCTTTTCACCTTTAGGCGAACCTACACCCGAATTGCAGTCCCGAACTTTTCCAACGTTATTAGATGTTTTAGTTGCCTTGTTTGGAGGAATTGCCGGCATTGTTTCCATTACCCGGCACGACCAGACTAATGCCATACCAGGTGTTGCTATTGCAACCGCTTTAATGCCACCATTATGTACGGCTGGGTTTGGATTGGCCACTATGCATTGGAATTTTTTTCTGGGTGCTTTCTATTTGTTTTTTATTAATGCGGTATTCATAAGCCTTGCAACCTACCTTATAGTAAGGTACCTGCACTTTCCTGAAAAAAAGTTTTTAAACAGGAAACTGGAGTTACAATACCACTGGTGGTTTACCATTATAGGTATGATTTTACTGGCACCAAGCATTTATTTTTTGTATACAGTATACAAAAAGGAAATTGTGAAAAAGGACATTGACACGTTGGTGATTTCTGAAATTAAAAAGCAGGGCAACGAAATTTTAAAATGGGATGTTGTGGACAGAGATACAGCAAAGTTGATTAAAGTTTATTACTCCGGTATTCGGTTGAAGGATAGTTTAAGAAATGCTATTGACAGCACCTTGCATACACACCAGATGAAGGAATATCAATTGTTCCCGATGAGGATAAACCTTACTAAAAATGAAGTAAGCGAGTTGAGTGCAGAAATGACAAAACAGATGTTTAGAGAAATGCACCTTGAGGAGATATTAGAGCAAAGTTTACTTGCCAGAAAATCAACTGATAGCCTGCCTTATGTAAATCTGCAACGGGAGGTAACTGTGGCATTTCCATTTGTTGATACAATGTATATTGGCCGCTTAACAATGCCTGCTGCTACAGGTATGGATACGTTGCCTGCTGTATTTTACCAGTCTAAAAGGCGATTGAACAATACACAACAAAAACAAATTTATCAATATCTGAAAGTACGTTTGGCAAAGGATACGTTGTTGTTGATTCGCCGTTAGTTTTATATTGGTAATTGATAAAGTTTAATGCAAACGGAGGGTATCGATGTAACAGGTCTCAGCAATCAGTAAGGATCAAAGCATACATAAAAAAATGTTGGTTATTGTTTTATTTGCAAGTCATATTAAACCTTGATTATGTTAAAATGATAACAGCCCAACTATTTCTCCCACTTTTAAAATACCTACCTTAGACCCCTGTACATTAGTTATAGCATCATGGAATGCAAAATAATATAGTTTAGAACCCATGATCAAAAGCATCTTAAAATGCTTTGATAACTGAAATAAAAACTGATATGTCCGGCTTAGTTCGGAATGGAAAAAAATCAAAAAAGTTAATAAAGAAAGGTTTAAACCGACTTTATCTGACTGAGACAGATTTTGCTCAGGCTTTTTAGAAGCAGTAAAATCACGATTACGAAAAATAAGCATTCAATTGTTTAACGATACATACATGTTTGGGCAAATGTCCATCATTGGCATTAATTTTTTATTTGTATCGCCGGTTTGAATGTTGATCAAAAACAAAAAATGAAAAAAAGGCTATTTATTATATCAAACAGGTTGCCTGTAAACATCGAAAAGGTTGACAATAACTTAAAAGTTAATATTTCGGCAGGGGGGCTTGTAACGGCTATTGACAGTTATATAAATTTTGCAAATCAAAACAGCGACACCGCTTTTTCTGAAAACTTTTGGATTGGGGTTCCGGGGTGCAGCCAGGGAGAGTGGGCACAGGCACAAAGTACCCTGGATAATAGTGAATATGAATACCTGCCGGTATTTATCAATCATCATGTATACGATTTATACTACAACGGTCTTTCAAATTCTGTTATATGGCCCCTTTTCCATTACTTTCCATCGTTTGCAGAATATAACGTTGACTACTTTGAAAATTACGTAAAGGCTAATAAGGATTTTTTTAATGTGGTTTTAAGAAATGTAAGAGAACACGACGTGGTTTGGATACATGATTACCATTTGTTTCCCCTTGCGGAAATGATAAGAACTCATTATCCTAACATTACCATTGGCTTTTTTCTGCATATCCCATTTCCCTCTTACGAATTATTTAGAATGATGCCTTCTGATTGGCAGCATCAAATTCTTACGGGCATCCTGGGTGCAGATCTCATAGGTTTTCATACTATTGATTATGCAACGCATTTTTTAAAATGCCTTCAAATGGTACTGGGTCTTGAAGCCGAATTAAATGTGATAACATACAAGAACCGGCTGATAAAAATTGATGTATTCCCAATAAGTATTGATTACGATAAATTCAACTCGGCTTACAATTACAAAGAGGTAGCTACACGCAGAAATTTTTACAGAAAGCAATTCTCTGATCAAAAAATATTGTTTTCAGTGGATCGGCTAGATTATACAAAGGGTGTTTTTTCTCGCTTAAAAGCATACGAATGGTTTTTTAAACTATACCCTGAGTATAAAGAAAAAGTTGTGCTGATTATAGTTGTAGTACCCTCGCGGGATACCATACCAAAATATGCAGACCGCAAAAGAGAGATTGATGAGTTTATTGGAAACTTCAACAGCAGTATAGGAAGTATAACCTGGAAGCCTGTTATTTATCAATACAACCATTTAAATTTTACTGAGTTGATGGCGTTGTATACGGCATGCGATATGGCTTTAATTACTCCATTAAGGGATGGGATGAACTTGGTTGCGAAGGAATTTGTATCGAGCCAGCAAGATTTGAAGGGGGTATTGCTGCTAAGTGAAATGGCAGGAGCCGCCAGGGAGCTAACAGAGGCCTTGCTTGTTAATCCAAACGATACCCAGGGCTTTGCAATGAAAATAAAGGAGGGCCTTGAAATGAGTAAAGACGAACAGTCAGGGCATTTAAGAGTGATGCAAAAACGTATTAAAGCGTACGATGTAAAGGCATGGGCAGAAGATTTTTTTACCCAGTTGTATAGAATAAAAGAAAAACAAAAAGACTTTGAAATTATGTTTATAGACCGCACTACAAAACAGTATTTATACGAACAATACCAGGCGTCGAACAAGCGATTATTATTACTTGATTATGACGGTACACTGGTTTCATTTGCCCACACGCCTGAACAGGCAAGACCTCCGGGAGAGTTATTAACTGTACTTAAGAAACTTGCTAAAAATACCAGCAACGAAATTTATATAATCAGCGGAAGGGACAGTAGCACATTGCAAAAATGGCTGGGTCATTTGCCACTAAATATTGTGGCCGAGCATGGAGCAAAAACCCGGTTGCTTAATGAGGAGTGGAAAACTGATAAAAACATCATTATAAATGAAGAATGGAAGGAGATTATTAAACAGGTAATGGAAGTATATGTAAAACGGTGCGCCAATACATTTATAGAAGAAAAGGACTTTTCATTGGTCTGGCATTTTCGTAATGCTGATGCTGACCAGGCAAAAATAAGGGCAACTGAATTGACCGATGAATTATCGCAGATAGTTCACAACTTAAATCTGCAGGTATTGGCTGGGAATAAAATTATTGAAGTGCGTACAAAAGGTATCGATAAAGGTTATATAGTAAAGCAGCTTTTAGAAGAGAAAACGTATGACTTTGTACTGGCGTGTGGCGATGATAATACAGACGAAGATATGTTTAAAGTGTTGGCAGGTTTTAATGAAGCCTTTACAATAAAAATTGGTGATGCTGCCTCATTTGCAAAATACAATTTACATACTCCACAAATGATGGTGTCGTTGCTGGAATATTTGGGTAATGCAGAGTAATAAAGTTATCAGTGATGCAGCATCTCTTTTAACTGGCTACCTCCTTTAATACCAAAATCTAAAGTTCGTATTGGGAACGGGATGGTGATGTCATTTTCGTCATAAGCTTTTTTTATGCGCATAATAGCTTCGCTGCCAACGTTAAGATAAATTGGTTGTTCAGGCGATTTTATCCAAAGACGTAATAAAAAGTTTATGGAACTATCTCCAAACTCATTGTAAAATAAGGTGGTTTCATCCTCATTAGATAATCCTTCAATGCCCCTCACTGCTTCTAAAGTAATCTGCTTAACCTTTTCAAGGTCGTCTCCATAAGATACGCCTATAGTTAAATCTATACGGCGTTTGCCCAACAATGAAAAGTTCTCAATAGGGTTTTGAAAAACTTCTTTGTTAGGTATAATAACCATTTGTCCCTGGAAAGTTCTAATGATTGTATCGCGAAGATTGACCTCCTCAACTTTACCCATGTAATCTTTTATCTTAACAACATCGCCAACATATAGTGGACGTCTGAAGGAGATGAATATGCCGGATATAAAGTTGGCCGCAATGTCCTGAAAAGCAAAGGCAAGCGCCAAACCAATAATACCTGCCCCGGCTAAGATTGAAGTAACTGCTTTATCAAGTTGAAGTATACTAAGAACTGTAAATATGGTAACGCCAATAAAAAAGATATGAATGACTGAAGCAAAGAGATTAACAAGCGTAGTGTTGTGCAATATTTTCTTAACCAGGTTAACAGCAATTTTTTTTATTCGTCCCGCTAAATAAATACCAATGACCAAGAGTAAGGCAGCCAATAATATATTGGGTAGCAACCGAATAAAGCTCTGCAGCCATAGCGTTAATTTTCCCAGGATAAGTTGGCAGGCATTATTGAAATTCATAATCAAAAATAAAATGAAATAATTTTATGCTAATGATTTTTCATCTTACCCAGTATGGTATCAAGGGATGCCTTTAATTTGTCTATTGCACCGTCAACTGCCTGTTCATGAGTATCAGCCATATTGGTAACTGCAATTGGTTGCTTACCCTCAAGACGACCCTCTATTACACATCGCTTATCAGCCTGCCCTTCTTTACTTCCATTCACGTCAGATAAATGAACCTCCACGCGGGTAAGCTTATCATGCCTTCCCAACTCCTCTTCAATTAACGAAGTAAAATAACTGGTAAATCTTTCGTTGCCTTCTATGTTTTTATCTGTGTTGATTTGTATAGTCATATTGAGAATGTTTAGCTAAGAATATTTTTAAGCAAGAACCTGGCCCAGTCTCTCCATTCCTTCTACATCTAAAGATGCTTTTGAGGATAAAATGAATTTTACACACCTTAAGTAATACGGTGACTAGCTGCTTTTTAAGAGGAGGGTTGAGTAGAATAATTTATAATGTGAATTGGATTACTATTAAATTTTAATCAAGGCTCAATGGTATAAAACACCATTGCCATGTGTATGGCTTAAACTAAAAGTTTTTTGTATTCAAAACTGTCAAGCCACCGGGATATTGAATGGTGGCATCATCCTCAGCAGTAATAAAAATTCTTATAGGTTTAAATGAAGAAACTGTAGTTAAAGAACTTTTTAAAGTTTTAGATAACATGCTACTCGAAGTCTTTAATTGTCCAATATTCTTGGTACCGTTTTGCTCTGTTTCCATCCATACTACATAAACTTCTTTGGGAGGACTTAGACGTTTGGGCTCTGCTAAACGTATCAATCTAAGATCGATATTGTAATTGTTGTTGTTGTCCTTTTTTACTTTAACTGAACCCTCTGCAGCAGGAACGACTGAAGAAGCTGTGAACCCAATTTTACGGGCACATGACTGCAATAAAATTGTAGCAATTATAAATATTGCAATACTCAAGGCACTTTTTATGGCAAGTGTAAAATTTTTTGTTTTCATAGTATGTTTTTATGATGCTTAAACCGGCAAACTACGCCTATTTAAGTGGGTTCCTGGTAATATAACTCCCGTTTCACATAGTAGTAAAGTTTTGTATTCATAACTGTTTATATCAAGGCATCATTGTTCAAAGGCACTCTATCAAATAATTCATTTTTATAATGGGTAAAACGAATTTTATGGAGATGGATGGCCTTAGTGTAAACACTTAAAATATCTACAGGCCTGGCAAATTATATGGATAAAAGAAAGTTCCTTGTAACCATCTCGTGCCTTTCAAAGCCTGTCTTATTATCTTTGAATGATATAGTTTGACAGATGCATAGAAATTTATTTAGATGGTTGAAGATTGCTTATAAAAACATAGTTACCAGTATAGCATTTTTACCTGCTGTAATAGCATTGATGTTCTTATTGCTATCATTTGCCATGATTGCCTTTGACTTTTCACCCGCAGGAAAAAGCATAAAATCAAACCTACACTGGTTAAGTTTAAAAGATGCAAATACAGCCAGAAGTATATGTTCGGTTATTGCAGGAGGTATTATTTCTTTAGCTGTATTTAGCTTTAGTATGGTTATGATTTTGCTAAACCAGGCGGCCAGCCAAATGAGTAATAGAATTTTGGGCAAGCTGATATCTAACCGTTTTCAACAGGTTGTTTTGGGTTTTTATGTTGGTACAATTGTATATGCTTTATTCCTGTTAAGTACCATACGCGACATAAATTCAGGCATTTACGTTCCGGCTATAAGCACCTACCTTTTAATAGCACTTACTGTAGCAGATATCTTTTTGTTTATTTACTTTCTTCACTACATAACCAATTCAATAAAGTATGAAACGATCATTAACAAAATATATGACACAACAAAAAATGTAATGTTGAATGCCTGTACTTTAAAGCAGGGCCCCGTTGAATATACCAATACAACAACTCTTTCCATTGCAGCCCATAAGTCAGGCTTATACCAGGGATTTGAAAAAAATAGTTTGATTTCGCTATGCAAGAAACACGATGCAACCGTGAGCTTTTTATTGCCTGTTGGTACTTACATACTGGAAGGGACAGATCTGCTAAATGTATCGGTGCAGGGAGATATATCAAAGGAATTTATAGACCACATACAGGGTACAGTAAATATACATCGTGGACAGGAGATAGAAACCAGCTTTTACTATGGGTTTAACCAGTTAATGGAAATTGCTATCAAAGCACTCAGCCCCGGCATTAATGATCCTGGTACTGCCGTGCTTAGTTTACATGCTTTAGGCGATTTGTTAGCTTTAAAACTGAATTTTTTTGAAGAGGTCTATTTGACTGATGACGAGGATACATTACGTGTGATTGTTAAAGAAAAAACTTTTGAAGAAATCTTTAGTGAAAGCGTTTTGCCTGTTTGGGACTATGGATGCAAAGACAGGCTTGTACAAAGGGAGATGGCTAATATACTTGCGCAATTAAAGATCAAATCAAATAAAAGCATAATCGAAAAATTATCCTTATCTGTACAGAGTGAAGTAATTAAGGTCAAGTAATACGTAACCACATACGAAAAAGAGTAAGAAGCAATCCATCAAAATAAAATATTGGTTTCAATTTTCCAGGCATTCGTCAAATCTGCTTGCACTCATTTTAAGCAAGAGTTTTTTGGATGATAATATGCTTGAGGGGTAAGACTGATGCATATATTACTAAGGTACAAGAGAGCGACGCAACAACTGCTTAATAACAGTAATAAGATGGTAACATAAAAATTTCACGCAGCATCAAATAAAATTTATTTAAACAAACTATATGAACGAAATTCTGACCAGGCTGCAAGTTTACTATCATAGTTTTTTGAAATCCGTGCCCCGCTTAGGCATAGCAATTCTAATTGTTATCATTGGCATTTTGGTAGCTAATTGGATTACCAACCAATTTCAAAAACAGGTACGCAGAAAATCTCATGACCAGCTTATGAGTAATTTTTTGGCAAAAGCCGCTAAGCTTATACTTATTGGGGCGGTGATCATGCTAGCCCTGCATGCAGCAGGTTTAAGTGGGATAGCAGGGGCAATAATGGCAACGGCAGGAGCTTCGGCTATTGTTATTGGCTTTGCTTTTAAAGACATTGCAGAAAATTTTTTAGCGGGCATCATTTTGGCTTTTAACCGCCCCTTTCACGTAGACGATACGGTACAGATTGAGAACGTATTTGGCAAAATAAAATCTATGGAATTCAGGTATACCAAAATAACCACGTTTGATGGAAGAAATGTTTACATACCCAATGCTGATGTGTTAACCAAGCCGGTATTTAATTATACTGAAGATGGTTTTTACCGGGCTGATTTTATAGTTGGTATAGCTTATGAAAATGACATAGAAAAAGCTAAGAAATTGATTGCCTTGTGCATTGATGAAGAGAAAGAAATTGTTAAGGATAACACTCACATAAATTTTGTTGTTGAAGATGAGTTGGCTGCAAGTACCGTAAACCTGAAGGTATTTTTTTGGGTTACGACTGAAGATTATAGAAGAGGAACACTAGAGACCAGAGGAAGACTTATGCAAAGTGTAAAATCCAGGCTTGAAGACAATGGATTTAACTTACCGGCAAATATTACTGAACTTAAATTTTATGATGCCTCTAAAAGCTTTCCTATTCAATCGTTGCCAGCCGATAGTAAGGACATTGAAGTCAAATAGTTTTAATAAATATTTTATGGGTACGCTTGCAATCAATGTAACCTGCATGGCTTGTCATTAGTTAAATAATTTATAGCTGATTTTGTATCAAACGATGCAGCTTCGGTGGCTGTAGTTTTTGGCAAATGCAAAACCGGGTTGTCGCCTCCCTATTGAAATGCCTTCATCTATGAATGCTGTGAGTAATCAGTAAAAAGGATTTGGTTAACGATTCCAAAGCTTCTCTTTATAAGTTTGGTGCAGGGTTAAGCTATTTAGTTTGTAATTGAAAACCCAAGGATCATTTAAACAATTACTTGCTTTACTTTGTTTTGGTTCTTACAATCTTCTAAAATCAAATCACGAAAGTGTTCAATGAATGATTTTGCAATAAAACCAGGTATCTTTTCGCTAAAGAATGAAGCATAAATTTTGTTATAACATAAATTACCAACCAACAATTCAAATCAAAAAATGAAAACATTCAAATTACTTTTCAGTGGATTATTTTTTTTGCTCTGCACCTTATCAGTAAAAGCCCAAACATCAGGTGTTGATTTTTTTGCCGGTGAATGGAGTGTGCTTGTAAAAGCATTACCAAATGGAGATACCAAAATGATTTTTGTACTTGAAAAAAAGGACAATACACTTACCGGTGCCGTATTGGATACTGCCGGCAACGAAATATCAAAACTGGATAAGATAGAAATTAATCCTACTTCAGTAACGGTATTCTTTAGTGCACAAGGCTACGATGTAAATCTTGTTATGAATAAAAAAGATGAAAATCATGTAACAGGAAACATGATGGGTATGTTTGATGCAGAAGGTGAGAGGGTAAAAGCAAAGAAATAATTCCGCATAACAAGCAATCAACCGTTTTGAATTATAAAGCTACTTCGGTAGCTTTTTTTATATCCCCCAAAATCATATTTTACATACCTGTTTTCAAGGCACAATTTCTACATTTATGGGAAAGGCCGCTATTCAAGTAACCTAAAAGAACGTGTTGACAGGTGGAAATAATTTATTTTAATGCTTTAACAAAGCCTTGTTTCTAAAATTTTGATGCTTTTATCTACCTGTACGAGTGGCATTTGGACATTTTTCCTCTCCACATTTATAAAAATTGTAAGAAAAAAAGACCCCGGGCTTCAAAGCTGTGTTTACTGCTACAACTATTCTTTATTACAAAGTGAGTTGGTTTGGTTTTTTTACAGTGTACATAAAATTATATATTATGACCGGATACCACACTTACAAAACTTGTATTGATGCCTGCCTTGAATGCGCAGCAATTTGTAATCATTGTGCCAGCGCCTGTCTACAGGAAGAGGATGTGAAAATGATGGCAGCATGCATTCAGATTGATATGGAATGTGCTGCTCTTTGTTATGCTGCAGCACAACTGATGAGCCTGGGTAGCGACAAAGCAAAAGAAGTTTGCAAAATATGCGCAGAAATTTGCGATAAATGCGCTGATGAATGTGGCAAACATAAAATGGAACATTGCCAGGAATGTGCCAACTCATGCAGAAAGTGCGCTGAAGCGTGCCGACAGATGGCAGCATAAATTCTTTAATACTGCAGGTTTTAGGCCTGCATTTTTTTTTCTTAAACTTTTTTTTGGATAGTAATACCTACAAAAACGGGCAAAGTAACATAATGATGAGTTACAGTAAATTTTCGCTGATGATGCTCATTTCTTTTATTATTATGTACAGTGTAATGTTTTTAAATGTAGATGAAGCAAACCATATGTACCTAAGCATTACCCGACCATATATGACCCTGCTTATGGTTAGCTCTATGGCTGTAGTCATGATGTTGATGATCGGAAAAATGTACCCAAAAAAAAAGGGAACATCATTATTTTAATATCTGGCATAGTTATATTTTGCCTTTGCCCTGCAGGCTTAAGAACCCAAATACCAATAGGGGATGAGCAATACATGAAGGCAATGATACCTCATCACTCTTCGGCCATAATGGTTAGTAAACATGCAAACATCCAGGATCCGGAAGAAAAAAAAACTATCTGAAGGCATCATTGATTCGCAAAAGAAGGAAATAGCTGAAATGAAGGCCATCCTAAAAAGGATGAAATAATTCTAAGCCCGTTGCTTTACGCTATAATTTACTGCCAGTTTAATATGGAGACTTTTAATCTAATGATCGATCTCATTAATTTAAAAAGCCCTGAATAACTCGCGATGCACTTTAATTTGCTTAAAGATTAACTTCGCAACGACTGCCTTAAATTCAGTTATTGATAACAAACCAAACTCGTTTTGAGGGAACTTAAAAAATGAGGGTATTTAAACATATCTACCAGCTTCTGGCAGAACAGATCCGTGGTAAAATAAATAAATCACAGTATGTAATTTATGTGGCAGTATTAACTGGCCTGGCCTCGGGTTTAATAGCCGTGTTGTTAAAAAAAGTTGTTCATTATGTACAAAGATGGATACAGGAGATACCTGCCCCGCCATTGTACCTGGTTTTTCCCGCCATAGGCTTAATCATTGTAGTATACCTCACCAACCGTTTTTTTAATGGTGTTTTTGAAAGAGGTATAGGTATGGTGCTGAAAGCAATTGCACAAAAATCATCTTTCATTCCCTTTAGTCATACTTACCTGCATGTTATTACCAGTGCCATTACTGTTGGTGTGGGTGGTTCAGTGGGCTTAGAAAGCCCGATAGTAGCAACCGGTTCTGCTATTGGCTCTAACATTGCACGAATAAACGTTCTGTCCTATCACGATAGGTCGCTTATGATTGCCTGCGGTGCAGCCGCCGGTATAGCAGCTGTATTTAATGCGCCAATTGCCGGGGTTATTTTTGCGATAGAGGTTTTAATGATTGAGACGGGAGTGAGCTTTTTCATTCCACTTATCATTGCTGCGGTTATAGGGGCGTTGTGTTCAAAAATATTATTAGATGAAAGTGCTCTCTTCAATTTTGTACTCACACAAAACTTCAATTACAAGAATGTACCTTTTTATATTTTACTGGGAATACTTTCAGGATTTACAGCGCTTTACTATGCAAAGAGTTTTAAAAGTTCGGAGAGTAAAATTCATTCATGGAAGATAAACAGGTATATAAAAGCGCTGATTGGAGGAGCCTTGTTGCTGTTGCTTTGTTACACACTGCCGCCCTTATTTGGTGAAGGATATGAAAGCATAAAAAAAGTGGCAACCGGTGAAATAGCACAGAC
>JBBQVY010000039.1:0-29729 GCA_038211085.1 Chitinophagales bacterium
TCGGTGGCGTATTGGGCAAACGAATATCACCTGGATGGCTTTCGTTTCGACCTGATGGGTGTACACGATATAGCTACCATTAATATGATCAGCGATACCCTACACAAAATAGACCCCACCATTTTTGTTTATGGCGAAGGATGGACTGCCGGTGCCAGCCCCTTGACCGAAGAAGACCGGGCTGTAAAAAGAACACGCACCAACCACACAACATCGCCGCTTTTAGCGACGATATAACAATCAGGGGTGGTTAACCCAAATTGCAGCTAAACCGGCGGAGAAGCCTGAATGCCCAGGGTCTTAACCGCGTTTATCTCCGTGCCTTAAGATGCCTATTTAAACCGTTTTCACAAGTCAGTATTGTCGAACATTCTTAAAAACTTTGGATCCATCTTAATCCGGGTGTTACTCCTTTAAAAAAATTATGGAAATACATTACAGGTTCAATTTTGGTTTTGCCTTCGAATAAAGAAAGTCGCCCCCCTCCCATCCTGAAGGTATTCTTCTCAAAATAATTACCGTCTCTTTTAATCAAATATGCTAATGACATTACAAACAAGAAGGATGATTCTTTCGTTGGTTGGTTGTCTCTAATAAAGCCCTGGCCCCAGGTAAGAGCCAAAAAATCGTTACGAAAAACTTGTAAGCGGCCCTGGTTATTTGTTGCAAACAAAAAATGAGGATCCCAGGAAAGAATAATGTCGCGTTTAAAATATGTATTGCTAATGATCAGGCCTGCACCCAAACTAAATGCCGGTACAAAATAATTTTTATAATTCTGAAGGTCAACTGAAATACGAAAGTTCAGAAAATCGCCGCCGCCTGTAAGTCCTTTTGGCAGTCTTGCTGAAATAGAAGGGTCTGCTTTAAGATAAGCCTTGCCCGGCGTTCGGGTAGTGATCCAGGCAGAACTGTTGTCGTTTTGAATAGTCTGTATTTTCTTACGTAAACTGCCATCCATATAGGTCTTCAGGTCGGCGAGATCGTTCAAGAAAAAACTAAGTCGATAATGACGAATAGCAGGAAAAGCTTTTCGCAATGAGTACTTAGCTATGAAAGAAACCGTTCCTATAAAATGAATAGTATCCTGTTCAAGTTTCAATGAAGCTACCTCACCGTGAGTAAGAATAAAAGTTGATCCTTTCGGCATAAACTGCTGGATACGAATTTTTTTTCTACCCATTGAGTCCGTTGCATAATCAATACGTTTTGAAACTAGCTCATCTCCCACTGAATCCTGTAAAGGTTGCATATCAGTTAAGAACACCCGAATAACGGAATCAATATTTGACAGCCGGTTCAAATCATCCATATTATCCACGTCTACCTGCATTTTATTTCCTTTACCAAGGTCTACTGTAAATCTTCGTGCTGCGAACCGGTCTGGCAAATCAAATGTTCTGTCGGTGATTGTTGTACGGTCCTGGGCAAAGGTTGCCCCTGTGATGCTCATTATAAGCATCAAAAAGCAAAGCATCTTTTTCATGTTATGTTAGTTTGAAGGAGAAAGTTTTATTTTAAGAATATTATCAGAAGCGTTTTTACTTAATACAAACCTTGAGAAAACAGTTTTGGTAAGCGCACCCGTTTGAAAAACAGGGATTACATTGTTTTGAGCAAATTGATTTGGTTCTTCCAATGGCTTTTCCAGGTCATTGATGTGCACCACGCGTAGTTTTTTCTTTATGGGTAATACCGCCAAAACAATGGTATCAGCAGTATTAGCGTTTGAGTATGTTGGTATTGTATTATTTGTTACACCGGTATTGGCTATAGAAGGTTCAAGGGCAGCATTTTTATTTGGTAGTATGTCTTGTTCTTTGGTTTTTACTTTATTGACAACCAGTGCCTTTTTTTCTGTATTTTTTTGCGTCGAAATAACTATGAAACTATCTGAAAATGGAGTTTGTGTGCCTGCCAGCGTTTTTGGTTTTTGAGGTAGATTATTTTTCACCAACGAGATTTTTTTGTTGGTTGGCGAAAGCCGGGTAATCATAAATGTTAGTAACAAACATGCCGCTGCCACCCAATACCAGGCTGCTTTTTTGCCTGACGACTTTTCTCTGAGGCGTTCCTGCAGCTTTCCCCATGCGGCTGCTTTATTCAGTGTTTCTCCCGGAACGCCATCAAGCTCCTTAAGTTTGTCTTTCCAGTAGCCGGTATCATTGTGACTTTCGTTTAGCATAATCGATATCTTTTATCAATAACATTTTTTGTAATAAAGATTTTGCCTTGCTTAATTGTGACCTAGAAGTGCCTTCAGCAATACCCAATAGCAAAGCAATTTTCTTGTGCTCAAACCCTTCAATTACATGTAGATTAAAAACAGTGCGATAACCTACCGGCAACTGGATAATCAAATTAAAAATTTCTGTGGCAGATAAATTATTTAAGCCTTCCTCTTCCAAAGGGATTTCTTCTGCCGCCGCTTCCGTTACAATAGTGAAAACGTTTTTCCTACGCAAAAACATCAGGCATTCATTGATCACGATCCTCTTCAACCACGCATATAGCGCTGCATCATTTTGGTAATTAAAAGCATGCAAGTTTTTAAAGAACTTATAAAAGCCATCTAATAAAAGTTCTTCTGCATCTTCGGGGTTCTTTACATATCGTCTACACACCATAATCAACGTATCCGATAAATGATCAAACAGGCATTTCTGTGCTGCCGCACTTCCTTGTTTAGCTTCTTTAATCAGAGTAGATAAATTCATGAAATATTATACAGTAATGGTGGTTATAATAGTATAAATGCAGATTGTAAAGTGAGCGTTGCCTGGAGAAATAAAAAAAATGGTATTGCCAGCTCTCCGTGGTGTTCCTCAGGACAACTACCGAGGCAAATGAGAACGCAGTTTGCGTCTGGTATGAAAATCTACGTTTGATTTAAGTTGGTATGGTGCTTTAAAACCTCAACGTCCGGTTATTAAAATCCCAGTACAATCTGGTTTTCCATGTTGAGCTTTTAGATACCAAAGAAGCTGTTGGTGAAGAACAGTAACAAAGGCAGAAAAGATTGCTTTTTTGGATTGTTTGACAGGTTTTTTGTTTATCGCGATTATGTTATCTTATTTTGTATTTATACCTCATTATAATAATCATTTTTATAAAACTCAATAAATTATTTCCCGGTGATTAAGAATGTAGGAAAAAAAATTATTCGTTGGGCAGCAACAACTAACCTTTTACGTCTTCCTAGAAACTTAACTAAAAAAGCAGTTTACTATGCCATTTTTGTTAAGAAGGGACCTATTTTTTCTATCAATCATGCGTTTCATATAAGATCACTGTATAACCCGGAAATCCTTAAAGTCAGGGATTTGGTTAAAGCAATTAAAGGCGAAACCCAAATGATTTTACATGAAGTAGAGGCTGCTCAGATATTCATGGCAGTAAAGCAAACTGCAAAATTAGAAGGAGATATTGCTGAGGTGGGCGTTTTTATGGGAGGAAGTTCAAAACTTATATGTGAGGCTAAAGGAAATAAAAAACTTCACTTATTTGACACGTTTGAAGGCCTCCCTGCTTTATCTGAAGGAGATGATAAAAATCTGTTCCATGAAAATCAATTCTCATCGTCAATCGAAGAGGTAAAAAACTATTTAAATCCTTATGAAAATGTATTTTTTTATAAGGGGCTTTTCCCTTCAACCGCCGGTCCGGTTTTAAATGAAACATTTTCGTTTGTTCATTTAGATGTTGACCTGTATGAAGCCACATTAGAGTGTATAAAGTTCTTTTATCCCCGGATGAGTAAGGGTGGAATTATAATTTCACATGATTATGCATTTGCCTCAGGTGTTAAAAAAGCATTTGATGAATTTTTTTATGACAAACCTGAACCAATTATTGAGCTTGAAATAATAGGATCACAATGTTTGATAGTAAAAACATAAAAAAATAATTTAATCAGGAAAAAATGAATACAACATTGTAGTAGATGTTTCCGTTTCGGCTGGAGGTTGATAATTTTCGTCTTTGGTGGAGTGTTTCACCAACATTCTTCTAAGGCTGGTAGTGAGTTATAAAATTCCACTCACACTTCCCCAACTCTCCGCAGCACAACTACGGAGACAAATGAAAATCCCAGACAGCGTCTGGTATTTAAAAACCTTCTGTTGATTTATTTTTACGGGTTGCATTAAAACCCCGACGTCCAGACGTCCGATTATCAAATTCCGCCTTTGAAGTAAATCATATCACTGAACCCCGAAAGTTTACTTGTGTATCGGGGGTAAAACCACTTATTTAAAAGTAAAAAATACTGTGAGATGCTGTTGAATAAACCAACATCTCACAAAAATCATTAGCAATAAAATTACAACTCATCTTCTTTAAACTTATCTTTCAACCAATTATCCAGTTCATCATTTTCTTCAAACTTCTCCTTCAACCAATTATCCAGTTCCTCCTTTTCTTCCAACGTTTCATCCAACCAATCTTCCGATTCATCATTTTCCTCCTCTTCTTCATCCATACCATCATCCACCATGTCAAGAAGTTCACCGGCAAACTCCATTACTATAATATGATCTAAGGGAATAAATGTTTCTTCACCATCATTATCAATTAAGTTAATAAACTGCCGGAACGCTACTTCTCCATCCAGTTCCAAATCAAGACCTGCAAGACAACCTGTCTCCAGCGAAGCGTACGTGAGAGGATTTTCATTATAATGATCATCCGGCGCTACACCTTTATGATATAGTATTACCTGTGGCAAATATTCATCATCAATTACATGTAGCCTTATTTCGCCCTCGGAGTCTTTTATGTTTTCTAACGTCGTTTCCTTTTCCAACTGCCTGAAGTTGTCATAATACGCATCAGGCTTCTGTTCATATAAACCAAAATCAAACAAGAAGGTTATCCTTGCCAGGTGAGAAACATTGATCATTACTATCCTGTTCCGTACCGATTCAAACCATATAAACTGTAGCGCTTTGCCATCAAACATACCATCGGACCGGTCGCCCACTAATTGCATTACTCTTCGTCTGTTATCTCCATCCACAGGAAACAATAACACTTTACCATTAAGCAGTTCTACCCGTATGGTGTAAGCCAATATTTGATCGTAATCAGAACTTTCCATTTTATATTAATTTATTTTTTAAATCAAAATAACCGGACAGATTCAAAATCCAATTTCGAATCAGTATGATTTTTTCATTGTTAATGATCGGGTAAATGTAATCGACTAACTTTTACCTGGATATGTTTAAACTTTATTTTAATAGCGGTCCCAGTTTAACTGCCATTGCTGGGCGCGGAGTTGGAAGAGGCAAATAATAAACGGGAAAGGCAAGCTGTAAAGTAACAGCTGCTCAATAGCCTCATTATGCTCATTATAAATAAACTTTTTTTTGCATTCACCAGCATTATTCTATTACCAGCATATTATGAATATCAAGCCTTTCAATTTTTACTATCGCTTTTCCATTTATATATTTAAAAGGTAATAACCGGTTGGAAGGTTGCAGTGTAATTTTGAATGGCCTGGGTATTTTCAATGAAATTTTTAAAGGCCCAGGCGAAGGGACTTCATTGTAGGAATACACATTTTTATCGGCATGCATACCTCCTGTATTAATAAAATGTACTACTGTTTTTTTACCTAAAGTATTCAACGCAATATGCACCAGTTGTGAGCCTTCCACTTTTACAACAGGGGATTTAAAGAGCTTTGAAACAAGTTCGTTTATAAAATCTCTTTGAAGCGAAGTTTTGTTATTATTATAATTTTCTCCCAGGTTCACCAACACACTGGCGATTTTTCCTTTACCATAATCAGCAATTGCAGCAGCAGGTATGTGTGGATTTCTTAAATCATCAGTATTGTACAATGCGCAAAAAGATTGAGTGCCTCCCTTTAAGTCTACAGGCAGTGTCAACCCGTTTAAAGTTGACATTTCACTATTAAGTCCCAGGTATTGAACAACATTTTTTCTGGGGGTATCTTTAACGACTATTCCAGCCTCGTTACTGAATAATTGGACTGCTTCGGGGCCGATGAGCAATAAGTTACCGCCCTTATTTACATATTCAAGTAATTCCTTTTTGAAATCCGGCAATAAAAAATTCCATTCCGGGATTACTATCAACGGGTAATGCTTCATCGCATTATGCAGTTGATGTTCCATCACAACTTCTACAGATTGCTGACCATCAAGCAAAGCGTTCAATATCCCTTTTATTCCCTCCAATCCATCATTGTTATAAACAACTTTACTGTTACGTTTACGTGCTTCGTTACTGTACAATAACGCTACCTGGTGAACCGGTTTAGCATACTGACAAAACTTTTGGCGTGGCCGCATAAACTTAGCAAGGCCTTTCATTGTTTGTATTTGCCATGGTTTGATAGAAGCATCATGGTTTTGCTGAAAGTAACATTGAAAGCCGCCGCCCATGGCAATAATTTCTGCAGCCTCCTGGGTTAGCTGTACTACTGATTTTTTTGAAAGCACTTCCCGCCTGTTCCAGTTGAGCGTAAAAGACCAACTCATAATATCCCATGGCTTATTATACATATTAGCCTGGGAGGCCAGTACCCGACCTTCAAATGCTGCACTGTATACACTGTTATTGGGTGAAAGATCGCCGGAGAGAAAATCAACATTTACATTTACCGGCTGTGGCATAAATGACGAATACGCCCAATTACTTGCCACTTGAAAATTGGGATCAAAAGCATGCATACTGTCAACATAGGCACGCACATATTCAATAAAAGATCTGCGGCTAAATTCCAGGAAATTAAAATAGCCTGTGTCTTTTTGATTAAATGGAATGACTGTAATACCTGTTTGCGAGGTGAATTTTTGTAAAGCCGCGTAACCATAGTCCGGCTTTGTTCCCCAGCAATCGCCATCAACCCATACTCCATTAATACCATAATCTTTAATCAGTTCTTTAAACTGGGGTATCATCAATGCTCTAACATAATCGCTGTGTACAGATGTTTTTTCAACATCGGGTTTTCCATCTGCATTGATCACTGCCCATTCCGGATGTTTTTTCAACGCCTGCACATCAAATACACCTGAGTAATGTACATACAAAGCCACTCCATGTTTTGCTGTTACTTTTCTAAAGATTTTTAATGGATCATTTATAATACCCGGAGCCTGTATACCAACTTTGGTTGGATAACTTGAATAACCCGGATGCCCTTTACAATCTACCTGGATAAAATCGGGTTTTACCATTGTGAGCATGCTATCCACCATTTCTTCTGTGAGTGTTTTGCCAATGGCACTGTCACTTTCGTTTGCATGAAAATCAAAATGTAACCCAAAAAAACTCTGACTACGTTTAAGAACTGGTACAGGTTTTTGTGCAAATACTTCAGAACCAGACAGTAACATGACCCAGAATAAACAGCAAGTATATTTAAGCATCCTGGTATATTTTGAATTAAAAATGGTTAGTGAAAGCGCAATCTATTTTCTTGCACTGTATCCAACGAAAATAAAAAATCTTCATGCAAAAGCAGGTGCTATGTTACATTAAATGTCGTTTGTTTTTTCATCAGATATATTAGCACCAAGTTCTCCGTAGTGTTATATAGGACAACTAAGGAGGCAAATGAAAACGCAGACTGTGTGCATGGTATTTGAAAATATACGTTTGATTTACTTTAACCGGTTACATTAAAACCTCATACGGATTCAAAATAGGATGGCTGATTGTACCGGGACTTTGCTAACCGAATTCCAGTGTTGAGGTGAAGCTGTCGGTATCGTAGGTTGCTACCAAGCTTACTATTACCGATAGAAATTTCATTAACTATTATAAAGAAGTATCTGAGCTACTAGTGAACTAGCTGATGGTAAAAAATATCCTTCAGCTTTCAAAACCTCTACTTGACAGGTCAAAAAAATATGCGATACTAAAGACTTCCTTTCCTTGTTTAATCGACCTATATTACCAGGGCTAATCCCTGTAGCACCTTCCCTTTTTTCATCACGTAAAACTTAAAAAAATGACACACCCAATTCGGTTTGTGCTTTTATGCGCAACCATTTCTCAATTATTATTTTCGTGCGGCGATGCTGCAACTTCCACTAAGTCCACAACGGACAGCACAGCAACCACCGACACAATGAGCAAGGAGACAACATCGGTCCCGTCGAGCATTGTAACTACGCCGGAGAACATTGTTATTGTCCGCTACAAAATTTCGGATTATGCAAAATGGAGGTCTTTGTATGACACACGGGATTCTATGCGCACCGCCAATGGTCTTCACAATTATGTACTGGGCCGCAGTGTAGAAGATCCTAACACAATAATGGTAGCATTAAAAGAAGATGATGTGGCAAAAGCAAAAGCCTTTACCAAAGGTGCTTCGCTTCAATCAGCCTTGCAAAAAGGCTATGTAACAGGCACGCCTAAATATAATTTTACCACAGTGGTCTACCAGGACATGTCGCCCAATATGTCGGACATGCGTGCCATGACTTTCTTTACAGTAAAAGACTGGGATGCGTGGAAGACTTCTTTCGAGGCAGACAGGCAAATGAGGACAGAAAATGGCCTTACCGACAGGGCTTATGGATATGATGCCGATGATAACCATAAAGTAGTGCTGGTAGTGGGTATTAACGATTCTACAAAGGCTGCAGCTTTCTGGAATTCAGACCTTATTAAACAGCGGCGGGCAGCATCAGGCGTGGTTAGCCAGGTAGAGCGTTTTGTATACCGTGTAGTGCAGAAATATTAAACTGTAAAGTCGAAAAACCCAAACCCTATGCGTACAACAACAGCTTCATAAAAACAAGGTTGACGACTTTGGTTTTTGAAAATTTTCTTTATCAAACAGCAGCTTAGTGAAGTAACAGAAAATAGATTTTCTGCCTTTGCTAAGCTGTTATCTTTTGTGCGTTATCATAAAGTTTGCATGAAAGCTGTTGTCCGTTCTACATATATTCTACCCGGAGATTTATGAATTAAAGAGCTTGACATCCCAAAGCCAAAGGCTGATGGAACTGCTCTGAAGAGTACATGCCACAACTCAGCTTTTCGTAGTGTACTGAAGGACAACCAGGTAGGCAAATGAAAATTCAGACTACGCCTGGTAACTAAAAACCTACTGTTGATTTACATTAAACTGTTGCTTTAAAAACCTCTACGTCCGGTTGTCAAAATATGGATACTTTAAAGCCTGGATATTGCTTATTGAGGGGGATTTTATAAACGTGCAGCTGATGATAAGGCCTTTCATGTTTAAGGACAAAAAATTTTGAGAATTAAACGTGGAGAGGACTGAAAATTAAAATGATAAAAAAAGAGCAACCCGCGCTACAGGTGGCTCTTAACAAGGAAGTATTTCATTTACATTTTGTGTTTCATCGGCTTGTTCATCTTTGTCATCTTTCCGTCCATCATCATGCAGTCACCATCTTTCATCATCATCGTTTTACCATCTTTCATTTTTACTGTACCATCGCTCATAACCATTGAGCCATTTTTCATGGTCATATCTTTATCCATTGTCATTGTTTTACCACCTTTCATTACCATCATTTTACCATCTTCCATCATTACACAGTCTTTCTTCATGCCCATCTTGTGATCCATTTTCTTGTTCATCTTATGATCCATTTTGTCCATCTTTTTGTCCGTCTTGTCTTGAGCAAATACCCCAGCACTTAATGTAAATGCAGCAACCAATATCAATAATTTTTTCATACCTAAAAGTTTGTGGCTTCCACAGCTAAGCTGATGGTTGCCGGGTGTTTAAATTAATATCCTGTTTTATGTACGGTAAGCCGGAAAATAAAGTCTTGTCTTTAACCTTTATTTAATGTTGAAATCAGCAGATTCAATAATGCTGAATGAAGATTACGCAAGCTTAAAAAATTTTCTCTTTTTGCCTCAGCTCTCTGTAGTGTTCTATTGGACAATGACGTAGGCAAATGAAAACCCAGACTGTGTCTGTATCAGAAAACCTACTATTGATTTAGTTTAAACTGTTGTTTTAAAACCTCCACGTATGGTTATAATGTCCCGATACAATCAGGTTTTCTATTTTGATTTGTAGTTGCAGACATACGGATAGCAGCGTTGTAACCTCATGAAGACCAGGGCTGAACTTTTTGAAAAAGTCTTCAGCTATTCAAGTTTTAAAAACTTTTCTGCAAACTTTTTGCCATCCTTAAACGTAGCCGATAAATAATACAATCCATTTTTTAACGAGGACATCTGCAGACTTATGATGTTATCTCCTGGCAATATATTTTTTTCAATTACTCGTATTGTTTTGCCTTGTGCATTAGTTAACGTGAGCATTATTTTTTGTGTTGCTGATGATACAAGTTTACATCTTAACTGATCCTTTACAGGATTGGGATAAAGAAGCCTGAAGCTTTGTAAACCCGTTTGCAGGTTGCCGGCTTTTACAATTATTGAATAGTTTTCATGGCCATCTTTATCAACTTGTTTTAGCCTGTAATAGTTAATTCCCGGGAATGGTTGCACATCTTCATAATCATATTTTAAAGGAATACTGCTAGTGCCATTAATCGCTTTTGTTTTTATAGTAGCAACATCATCAAATTTTACCCCATTACCTGAACGCTGCACCTCAAAATAACTGTTGTTTTCTTCCGTTGCCGTAGCCCAGTTAAGAAAATTGCTTTTTGTACCCGGCGTTACGCTAAAATTTGCAAGCATAACCGGTAAGGTTGCTGCGGTAGTAAAGATCGTTTCCTTACTTACACACCCGGTGGCGCCTCCGCCATCATTAACTGGTACCACATACCAGTGATAAATTCTATTTGCTTGTAACCCATCGTAGGTAAACGTAGAACTGTTATAAGTTTTAATGATAATAAAAGACGAGACTTCATCATAAATATGCAGATCATACGAAGTGGCATCACTAACGGGGTTTACTGAAAATGTGGCAGATGGCGCGGGAACATTTACAGCATTGGCCGCAGGTGTTATATTATTGGTACACGAAGGTTTTGGAGGAGGAGGCTTTGTACTAAATGAAGTTACACTTGAAACCCCGCAACCCTTTGCATAACCGGCCGCATTATAAGGCACCACATACCAGTAATAAGTGGTACTGTAGGCAAGGCCACTAACCTGCACCTGGTTTGTAGCAAAAGTTCCGAGTTTGGAAGTAGGAGGATTGTTTGTGTCAAAATACAAATCAAATCCATCGGCATTTGTCCCATTCCATTTCAAAAGAACGTTTGATAAATTGCTACCGGTTGATTGATTAGCAGGCAAAATATTTGATGCACACGCAGGGACCGCAGCAGGGGCTATCCTAACAACTATACTATCCAGCAAGAGCGCATCCTCATCTTTATCAGAATAACAGTTAAACCCGAAATAATAGGTTCCGGAAACGCCTGGTATAAACTGCGTAATACCTCTGCGGTAATCTGTGTTCGTTAAATTTTCCATTCCATCATTGTTCCATAAAACAGTAGCCTGGGCAGCAACGGTAGCCTGGTTGCCAACTGTAATTTTAAGCTTTTCAGGAAAACGAAAATTCACAACACGATAATAAAAACTGATTCCATAAGATTGCCCGCCCATTAAGGTTAAAGCCGGCGTAATCATCCATGCATTGGCTGCATTATCCCTATTATATTCATATACCACTGCCTTTGTGCCTGAATAAATGCTGTAATCCGGCAAACGAAGTGCAGGATTATCGGTTCTTAACCAGCCATTACCATTGCCGGCATTAATTAGCGTCCAGTTTGCAGGTGGAAAGGTTCCGGTTTCAAAATCTTCTTTTAATAGTGTTTGTGCAGAAACAAACTGAATAAAACAAAAACAAAACAACAGGGTAAAATAAAGCTTTTTCATTTGCAGCTGTTTTATGTTGAAATGAAGCCAGGGAAAGTGGATCTTGCCTGGCACATGAATGATATGGCAGCTTTAATTTAACACAATTAATTTAAGAATCATGCAAAACGAAATGTATTACAATCCAAATTATTTTATCAATTTCTTGTCCTGCCTGGTTTTCATTTGAAGCCCATACTTAGGCCAAGGGACCACGGCATGCTGCACGGTAAGCAATTTGCCTCTAAGTTGTAACCCTTTAGAATTTTTGGCCTTCCCTTGCAGGTGTTCATAGCAGCGTAACCGTAGCAGGGTGTTAACCTGAAACTAAAGCACAACCTGCCAAAGACTAATCCGGAACCTACGGAGCCAAAACCAAGTGCGAGATAACCATTCTGATTGAAACTCTGAGAGCTAACATCTGTCATCAATCATCCCTCAAATTCCTGTGTCCGGGAAATGCCGAAACAAGTTCGGCATGACGGCTTGGGGGAGCTTTTTGTTAGCAACAGTAAAAAATATTTATACTTTACACGTTAAATTTTCTAAATGATACTGTCCATCCAGCATCTTTCAAAACAATACAACAAGGAAAAATTTGGGTTGAAGGATTATTCCCTCAGCATTGAAAACGGCATACTTGGTTTGCTCGGTCCCAATGGTGCCGGCAAGTCAACACTCATGAAAATTATTGCCACCATTAGCAAACCCAGTTCGGGAACCATTACTTTGGATGGGTATGATATTGTTAAAGAACCAAACCATATAAGAAAAATACTCGGGTATCTGCCGCAGGATTTTGGGGTGTATGCAAACCTCAATGCTTATGAATTTCTTGATTACATCGCCGCTATGAAAGGCGTGGGCGGCCCCAACCTTCGCAAACGAATTGAAATGTTGCTTGAAGGAGTGAACCTTATTGAAGCGGCCAAACTTCCCATCGGCACCTATAGCGGTGGTATGAAACAACGCATCGGTATTGCACAGGCATTGCTCAACGATCCAAAAGTTTTAATATTTGATGAACCCACAGTTGGCCTCGATCCTGAAGAAAGGGTTCGCTTCCGCAATTTAATAAGTGACCTGGCGCAGGACTGCATCATCATTCTTTCGTCACATATTGTTTCCGATATTGAAACCATTGCCGATGAAGTGGCGGTTATGAAAAGCGGCATGCTTATTACAAAAGGCACACAGCCCGATGTAATAAAAGCTGTTGAAGGAAAGGTGTTTGAAACAGTGATGGAAAGTTCTGCCGTTAATGATTTTAAAACAAAACATTTGGTGGTAAACAGCATCAGGCAAAAAGAGAATACAAGGCTTCGGTATATCAGTGATAACCCGTTGAGTGGTTCTACTGCTGGCACCGCATCGCTTGAAGATGCTTATTTGTTTCTCACAAAAAATAATGCTTAAAATGAATAATTATAAAAGCATTATTAAAGGCGATTATCGGCAAAGAACGAGAAGCTATGCCTTCCTTATTACACTTGCTATCAGTCTGTACCTGGCTTATACATTTGTTCCTGCACCGGGTGCAGCTTACACTACGGTTAAAATTGGGAAATATGTTGGCGAATATAATACCGCCTGGATTGGATACGTCACAGCCATGATGACCAGTATCTTTCTTGCCCTGCTTGGTTTTTATTTAGTAAACAACACTATTAAAAAAGACAAGGACACCCAAGTGGGGATGATTATCGCTACCACACAGGTAAGTAATTTTAAATACCTGTTTACAAAAGTGCTGAGTAATTTTTTGGTGTTGCTTACCATTGCCGTTCTTGTAAGCATCATGGGTAGTATTTTAGTTTTTGTAAGAAGTAATGGTGCCCCTTTTAATATTGTACAATTTCTTTTGCCCTATATGCTAACTACATTACCCAGCATCTTTTTTATTTCGTCGCTGGCAGTATTGGCCGAAGTTTTTTTGGGCAAATGGCCTATGCTGCAGTACATCGGGTTCTTTGGTCTATTTGGAATAATAACAGCAAATGTGTTGCAGGGAGCCGGTACAACTGCTAAAATAGTAATTGACCCTTTTGGTGTAAAAATGATAATGACCGGCATGGAAAATTTAGTACGCCGGCAATACGATGCTAACGCAATTGTTGGAAGTGTTGGTTTTAATTTTTCATCCGGGCAGCAGGTAAAAACATTTTTATTTGAAGGGATTTCATGGTCAGCAGTGTATGTAATAAGCAGGCTGATGTGGATTGGCTTCGGCATATTTGCCATTTTTATTTCATCAAAATTCTTTCACCGCTTTGATGTAAAAGAAAAAACCAGCAGCAGGAAAAATAAAATTATTATTACAGAAAATGTTGGGACAACAAATGTTTTGCAGGAAATAAAACTCTCAGCATTGCCAACAATACAAACAGACTATAGCATACTGCCTTTTATAAAAACTGAATTGCTGATGCTTTTTCGTAAAGGGCCAAAATGGTTTTGGCTGGTGAACATTGGCGGCATGATAGCAATGCTTTTTGTACCAATAAAAATAGCCCACCAGTTTGTATTGCCTGTTCTTTGGTTTCTGCAGGTTGGCCGTTGGAGCGACCTTGGCACCAAAGAAAAAACAAACCGCATTCATTATTTTACCTATGCTGCTTATCAGCCTTTGAAAAGATTATTGACTTCTCAAATAATTGCAGGAATTTTTATTGCAATTGCACTGGCATCACCATTAATGATTCGTTACATAATTGCCGGAGATGTAATGCCTGTGTTGTTGATTTTTACAGGAGCTGCTTTTATAGTTTCATTGGCCGTATGTGTTGGCGTACTAAGTGGTGGTAAAAAATTGTTTGAAATACTTTTTTTCGCTATTACTTATTTAAACTTAAATCTCTTTCCAATTACAGATTATTTTGGTGCACTTACCAGTAATATACGTTTTGCCCTTACGATGCTGCTTATAATTTTCGGACTGGTTTTTATAAGTTTTGCAAAAAGAAAATACGATATAGGGCATGGGTGATGGGGGAGTGATTAGTATTTTTATATTCCAATAAAGATGTGTTTTCCGTTGTTGGTGTTTTCACCTGTCCATGTAGCTGATTTGTTGAAACAGAATCAATTAAAAAAGTTTGAAGCCGAGGGAAGTGCCCAGCCATCAGAAGCATTTAAAAATCATTCTGTATTCTCGTTCGGGGCCAACATTTGTGAAGTTTGGGTAGATAAGGATACAGCCATGGCATTAAATTGACCGGCATTGCCCTGCGAACCCATTACCGAGAGCAGGTACTCAAAGGCATCGCCCAGTTTTTCGCTGTGGCTGTATTCAAATTCGCTGATGGTTTATAAAAATAGTTTCAGCGTTTCCGGGTCGCGGTATGGCAGGTAGGCATTTTTAAAAATATCCCTGAACAGTTGCGGAATGTTTGGGTTCTTATCCATGTCCATAATGGCTTCTGAATACAAACCAAGCATTTCTGTTGCGGTTACCTTAGCATCAAATAAATAGTCCCAGCGGTATTTACTGAATTCAACTAATTTATCTCTTTTTCGGTCAAGGGGAAATTCAGGATCTGGAACCTTATAGTCGGCAAAGAATTTTATTGTTCCGCCCATTTCTATAGCTTCCTTATCCATATCGTCCATGAACTTATAAATGAGGCCGATGGTAATCTGTTCTATCTGGGCCTTGGGATCTGGTAGTTTTCCGACCAATATATCGCGGCAGTCGTCAATTCTTTTTTTGGTTGCGGTATCTAACATTAATTATTTATTGAAAAATTTGTCTTCGTTCCAACTGGTTGGATTGTTGATAATGTAAGAGGATATGCGGATGAACGATTCCTCATCGCGAATAATATGATCGTAAAACCTTGGTTGCCACGCAAAATTAAAATGTAAACGATGGGCGTGTTTGGTAACGGCGGATTTGTATCCGCCTACAATAGATGACAGGGTGTTTTTTCCCTGGTTTTGAAAACGTTGTTGACCAGGGGATGGTTGGTTTTGGTTTTGGTTTTGTAGAGACAAGGCATGCCTTGTCTCTACGTTGAAACCGTCGAAACCGTCAATACGATCGAAACCGTCAATACGATCAATGCCGGCCATACAGTCAAAACCGTCAATACGTTTAATACGATCAATATCGTCTATACGATCAATACCATCATTCCGATCAATACGATCATTGCCGTCAACATGATCATTCCGATCATTACCAACACCACCATCAATCCGATTTCCAACGTCATCACCGGCATGACCATCTTTACTAACATCAACACCGTTTACGTCAATATTTTCATTTATCAAACCATGTCTATCCCTACCACCGGTTTCATTTCCATTCAATATTATTATCCGATGCATATGGTTTGGCATAATAATGAATTCGCCTAATTCCACATTTTTTGCGTGATTTTTTATTTCGTACCATAAAATATCGGAAATAATTCCTGCCCCGGATAAATTCATTTGTCCATTAACGATTTCGCCAAAAAAATGGTCCCTGTCTTTTGTACAAATGGTTATAAAATAGGCAGCATCCCAGCCATAGTTCCAATGCTGTAACCGTGCAGAAGCTATTCGATATTTATCATTGTATTTTTCTGACATAATCAGGCAGCAAACTGCTCCAGTTTTACATAATCCCTAATGTACAGGGGAATAACTTCCCGGTACTTATTATTTACCTCTTTAAATTGCTGAACGGTAAGTGTTGGGTTGGGTTGAAGGGCATGAAAGTCTTTGGCTTCGATAATTCTACGTATATCCTGGTCAACAATATAGGCTTTGAAGAAATATTTCAAGGCCCGCACATTCACATCTTCCTCAGGCGGGTAGATGGAAATAAATTTATCAAATTCTTCTTCCAGCAGTTCGTCTTTTGATTTGAATTTTGGGATGATGCCAAATACTTTTTCTACCACCTCAGTTTGTTGATTTTAATACGGGCTTTGGCTTCGTTCTTCATGTAGCAAAATAACTGCGAGACTAATTTTTAAAAGGAACCTGCGACTAATATATTACTCTTTTTCTTCAAGGTAGGCCGTAAAGGATAAAAATGTGATACATCTTTAAGTTTTAAACACTTTCTTCCCCCTCTAAATTCAACGCAGCACCCACCCTGCGGCGGCCGGCGTTGCCGGAATATGTTGTCGCGAGAATGATTGCCCCGTCTTCGTAGTGTTCCGCAGAACCAACACGGATGCAAATGAGAACACAGACTACGTCTGGTATTTGAAAACCTTTTGTTGATTTACTTTAACCGGTTGCTTTAAACCTCTACGTCGGGTTAATAAAGCCCCGATACAATTGGGCTTTCTATTTTGATCCATAGACGCAGCCATACCGATAGCAAGCGATGTAACCTTATGATGAACCAAGTATGCCGAAGATGCCAGGGAAAAATTTGCAGGTGAAGAACACCCTGCAAAGGCAAAAGATTTTTGTTTATGGTATTGTCGCCAACGACAACAAGAGTAGCGATCCATCATCGGTTCATTGTCCGTCTATGCCTACGCTACAGTTGTCCCGAAAGTCGGGAACAACACCTTGAACGGCGGGGCTATAGGGGAAAACCAACAAAGGCATAATAACATAACCCGGAATCGTTGTTTTACTCACTGCATACGCAAATCTTTATTGACCTTTAGCCATCTTGTTTTAAATAAATTTATTGCCCGGTACCGATACTATGCAGGAGTACTGTCTCATGAAACAATAGCTTGCGATTAAAAATCCAAACAGGAAGGTTTGAAGTTGCAGTGATAGTTTTAAGCGCCATTGCAGGGTACATGTACTTATGGTTACTTTAAAGAAAAGCTGCCGCACTTATTTCTCATTTTAATTGAGAAGTAAATTTTTGTTAACCACAATTTATAAATGAGGGTTGCTATCTTTCAAAGTCAACCCTTACTTTCGCCGTAATGAACACAAGCGTAAATGAAATTTATTCAACCGGAAAAGCAAAGGTTTCACTTGCTTTCCTGTTTTCGCTTGCAGTGTTATTGCTCGTTGTTTCGTGCCCATTAAAACGATTTTTACAAAACGGATCTATTTCCATTTCTTCTCCTGTTTCAAGAACAACGCAACCAAATATTAGCCAGCTGACCAATGCTGAATACCACACTGTTGTTAATTGTTGCGCACTTAACAATAAAACCATTTTTGTAAAAACTGACCTATCACAACGAGTAATTGTTATTTTCCCTTTTTACTTGTTAAACCTTGAAAAAGCTACAGGCTTTGCTATAAATTATTATTTAAGCAGTATACCTCTTCAGCCTGCTTATTTCGTATCATCAAACGCTTCTTCACTTCCTCTCTTCCTGCAACATCTCCGGTTGCTTATTTGATTTTTCATTCTTTATTAGATTCTTATCTCAATGCCTGTAAGCGGAATGCTCATAAGGGTAATAAGTGTTTTTTGTTGTATTTGTGCATTGCGCCGTATGGTAAAAACTGTACAAGAGTGCGACGCAAGTAAGGACTCATAGTAGCAATACTGCATGGCTCCAAAAAACGATCATTCACTTTTTGTCTTTTACATTCTTACATGCTTTCCTGGCTTTCATTCAATTAATTATGGAAAGAAAAAATGATACATAAATTATTTATGCTGGCAACTGCTTTCTGCCTGTTGCAAAACCAATTACATGCTCAAAAGAAAGTTTACTCGTTACAGGATGTGTTGCAAAAGACCATACAACAATACCCTTCGCTGTCAGCGAGAAAACATGAAATCGAACGGCAGGAGTTACGTAAAGACCTTGTAAAAAAAGAAAAGCTACCTGAAGTAAATTTGCAGGCGCAACAAACCTACGGATCATTCCAGGGCGTCTCGGGAGCATTTTTTCCACTAGCAGGAATATACAATACGAGTGGCAACTCAAAAGGTTTGAACGGACAGTCATCCTCTGTTTCTAATACATATACTTCTGCAGTTTTACATTGGGATTTTTTACAGTTTGGCAAAATAAAAACACAATTAAATGTGGCAGATGCGGCCATACGATTAAGCACTTCGGCCTTATCGCAGGAAGAGCTGCGATTGCAATTTATTGCGGCGCAACAGTACTTTAACGTATTGCAAAGCACCGCTTTTTTATCAACTGCAAAAGCGGATGTACAGCGTTTAAAAGACTTGCTTGAATTGTCGAAAGCGCAGGCAGATGCAGGCTTGCGGCCAGGCGCAGATACGCTATTGATAAAATCAAATTACTACCAAATAAAAGGCCAGGTCAATCAGCAACAGGCATTGCTTGAAACAGCTAAACTTCAATTGGCATCTTTAATTGGAGAAGATACCACCCGTTTTTCAATTGACACCTCTGTCTATAATGCCAACAACATTGCTGTTGATTTGCCTTTGAACGATAACCTCAGCAACCATCCATACTTACAGTATTTACAGGCAAATGTGCAGTATGCCAATGCTTCGTTGGCAGCTGTTAAGCGGCAGCCTTATCCTTCTGTTGGTTTATTGGCAGGAGCAGGTTTAAGAGGTTCGGGAATTAATAATATCGGCGAGGTAAACAATAGTGTTACCGCACCCTGGAAAAATAATACTGCGGGATACCTCGCAGGTGTAGGCGTTACATGGAACCTGTCCTCGTTATATCAGAATAAAACAAGGCAGAAGATTGCAGAGAAAGAAATTCAGACTGCAAAAGCTAATTATGAAGAGGCGAACCTGCAATTAAAAACTTCTTATGCTGCCGCAATAGGCAGGTGGAAACAACAAAGAGAAAAAGTGATAGATGGACAAACAGCATTGAATGCCTCGCAACAAGCTTATGATTTATATGTAACAAGATATGAAAGCGGCTTAATTAACCTGATAGAATTATTGCAGTTGCAAATGACTTTGCAGGATGCTGAAAACAATTATGTAACCGCAACGGCTGCCTATTGGAACGAGTTGTTAAGCCAAAGCGAAAGCATTGGTAACCTGTCATTATTACTTTCTCAAATCAATCCTTGGTTCTAAAACTAACCTGTATGAATATTATTCGTTTTGCACTTAGAAAACCAATTGCCATAATGGTTGTAGTAATGGCTATTGGTTACTTTTCTTTTTTAACGGTTAAAAAAATTAATGTAGATATATTCCCTGAAATTGAAAGTCCGGCTATTTACATTGCCATGCCTTACGGTGGTTTAACACCTTCTTACATGGATGGATTTATGGCTAATGAATTTCAAAAAGTGTTGATTTTCGTCAGCGGGGTTAAGGACATTGAATTTAAAAGCATACAAGGCTTTACACTTATCAAACTTAGCTTTTATGCAGGAACAGATATGGCGCAATCTGCGGGTGAAGTGTCAACACAAGTTTCCCGTGCTATGGGATTTTTGCCACCTGGTTCGGTACCACCGCAAGTAGTACGTTTTGATGGAAGTTCTTTACCCATTGGTCAACTTGTTTTTGAAAGTAACAAACGCTCCATCAGCGAAATTCAAAACCTGGTGATGACAAGGATACGTCCGATGTTTGTAACTATACCAGGGATTACCGCTCCGGCGCCTTTTGGTGGAAACATTCGCACCATTGTAATAAAAGTGAACCCTGATTTGATGCAATCGTTTGGCTTGTCGGAGGAAGAAGTTATGACGGCGGTTGCGAAAAACAACCTGCCTTCGCCTGCCGGTAATATTCGCATGGGAGATAAGAATTACATGAGCCCGGTTAACTCTTTGGCAAAAGGTCCCGAAGAATTTTTAAACCTGCCTGTTAGAGTAAATAATGCATCAACCGTTTTTATTAAAGACATTGCTACGGTTGAGGATGGCGCTGATGTAACGACGGGTTATGCGGTTGTAAATGGTAAACGTTCGGTGTATTTGCCGGTTATTAAAAAAGCAGATGCCTCTACTTTAAAAGTAGTAGATAATCTAAAGCAGGCACTTCCAATGCTGAAGGAAACACTGCCTGATGATGTGAAGGTTGAATACGTGTTTGACCAATCTATTTATATAGAACGATCTATAAAAAACCTGATACATGAAGGGATATTAGGGGCAATATTAACAGGCTTAATGGTATTGCTTTTCTTAGGCGATAATCGGGGAGCACTGATTGTTGTACTAACTATTCCCCTCTCCATTTTATCAGCGGTACTTTTGTTGTATGCTTTCGGTCAGACGATTAATATGATGACTTTGAGCGGACTTGCTTTGGCCATAGGTATATTGGTAGATGAGGCAACGGTTACCATAGAAAATATACATCAGCACTTTGAAAAAGGCAAAGCAAAGTCAAGGGCCATATTAGATGCCTCACTCGAAATATCCATTCCTAAATTATTAATATTACTATGCATTCTCTCGGTATTAATTCCATCATTTATTATGACGGGAATACCAAAAGATATGTTCCTGCCCCTATCACTGGCAGTTGGGTTTTCAATGATTGCTTCTTTTATTTTTTCGCAAACATTTGTTCCGGTGGTGGCCAACTGGCTGATGAAATTTAAAAAGCATACACCTCATTACAATAGTAAAGGTCAACATAAACTTACCCGCTTTGAAAAATTTAAAAAACGGTATTTAATCATTACCCGTTCATTGCAAAAAAGACCTGCCATTGTGCTTTCTGTTTATGGAGCTGTTGTTATCGTATTAATTGCGCTTGGCTTTTCTCTTATCGGAACTGATATTATGCCTTCAAGTGGTTCGGGAGATTTACAGGTTAGAATTAATGCACCGCAAGGAACGAGGATTGAGAAAACAGAACAATACCTGCATGGTGTTACAGATGTGATTACAAAAGAAACAGGAAGCAAAGCAATTACTATTTCTTCAGCTTTTGTAGGCACTCAACCTTCAGGAACAGCTATCAATCCCATCTTCCTTTTTACCAGCGGTTCACAAGAGGCGGTGTTACAGGTTTCGATTAATAAAGAGGAATTTTCAACTTCTATAGAAGAACTGAAAGAGAACATCCGCAAGAAAGTAAAACAGCAATTTCCTGAATTACAAATATCATTTGAACCTATTGAACTGGTTGAGAAAATCATGAGCCAGGGAACGAATACACCCGTTCAGATAAGAGTAGCTGCAGGACAGTTACCAATGGCAGAAAACTTCGCTAAAAAGATTGAAGCAGGTTTACAGAAAACTGATTTTTTACGTGATATAAGAATAGAAGAGCCATTGCACTATCCTACCCTGCAAATAGACGTTGACCGTGAGCGGGCATCACAGTTTGGGTTGACGATGCAGGATGTGACGCAAGTAATTACAATGGCAACATCATCAACAAGGTTTGTAAATAAAACTTTGTGGAGAGACCCAAAATCAGGACTTGTATTCCAGGTGCAGGTGCAGGTACCAGAGGCAAGTATGCAGGCAATGGATGATTTAAAAATGCTGCCTTTAAAAGCCGGGCAGGCACGACCTATTTTAGATGATGTAGCAAAGCTGTCAATGGGTGAAGAACCGGGACAGGTGAACAGGCAGGGCGCAAACCGTTATGTTACACTTGCAGCCAATCTTCATAATAAAGATTTAGGTGCAGCATCTAAAGCGGTATCGAAAGCCATTGCAGAAGCAGGTGAAAAACCCAAAGGAATTATTGTTTCCATACAAGGTCAGTTGCAGTTATTGGCCGATACTTTAAATGGCTTGCAAACAGGTTTAGTAATCGCCATTGTGGTTATCTTTTTAATGCTCGCTGCTTATTATCAATCATTCGCTTTGTCGGCAGTAATATTAGCAGTTGTTCCTGCTGTAATTGCAGGCAGTTTAATGATGCTGTTGTTGTTTGAAAGCACCCTCAATCTTCAATCATATATGGGAATGATTATGTCGGTAGGTGTATCGGTTTCTAATGCTTTTTTAATGGTTGATTATGCTGAAAAAAGCCGGTTTACAAACAAGATCGATGTAAAAGTATCAGCAATTCTTTCGGCTTCTTCACGTCTTCGACCTATTATTATGACCACCCTTGCAATGATAGCAGGTATGATACCAATGGCATCAGGTATGGGTGAAGGTGGTGAGCAGGTAGCACCATTGGGACAGGCAGTAATAGGTGGATTAATGATGTCGACACTCACCTCACTTTTGGTGTTACCACACCTGTTTACGGTGGTTCGAAAGAAGGCTACGCTGCAAGGTGTTTCACTTGACCCGGATGATCCATCGAGCCGTTATCATGCAGAGCATTTAATAGTTAAAGAACGGTTGGTTCATGTTGAATAAAAAACAAAAAGCAGAAGTGAGTGACACAACGATGGTGCGTAAAGAAACTTAGCTGGTCACATAAAGAAAGAAATAATAGTATCTCAATTAACTAAAAAAAACATACAAAATGCGTTCGTTTATATATTCTGCAATTGTTGTAAGCCTGGTAGTATTGCAAAGCTGTGCTGGTAAACAAAAGAAATCAGCCCATACTGAAACTGAAAAAAAGCAATCCGCCATACCGGTATTTAAGGTGGCAACAGTTATATCAGACAAGCCTGAATTTACGATTGTATTACCGGGAGAATTGAAGCCTTACGAGGAAGTTAGCATCTATCCTAAGATAAAGGGCTTTATAAAAAAGATTTATGTTGACCGGGGAAGTTATGTACACAAAGGGCAACTAATTGCACAGTTGGAAGCGCCGGAAATTGGTGAACAATACGCTGCCAGGCAATCTGCCTCAGGCACTGCCTATCAAAAATACCTGTTCAGCAAACAATCGTATAACCGATTGAAAAAAGCATCAAAGAAAAACGGCGCAGTAGCTACGATAGAACTCGAAAGAGCTTATGCACAACTGTTAGGCGATAGCGCCACATATAAAAGCAGCAGGTCAGAAGCATCAGCATCAGAACAAATAAATAAATACCTAAGAATAACAGCTCCATTTAATGGCGTAATCACCGCACGATTTATATCGGAAGGTGCATTGGTTGGAGACAATGCGAGCAGAGAACCTTTGTTTAAATTGGCGCAGCAAGACAAGTTACGACTTACTGTTGCCATACCCGAAAAACAGGCGCAGGCATTGTTGCCGGGAACAAAAGCAACTTTTTCTGTAGTTGATTTTGCTGGTAAAAAATTTAATGCAACGTTGTCGAGAAACAGCGGCGCTTTAGATGTCGCATCACGTTCGGTGATAGCTGAGTTTGACATACCGAATGCAGTAACAGCACTGCGGGCAGGTCAGTATGCTAAAGTAAACGTTCAATTGATGCGCTTACAACCCACATTATGGGTACCAACAACAAGCATTGTGCAGGCACAGTCGGGCATATTTATTATTAAAGTAGAGAACGATCTTACCAAACGCATACCTGTTCAAACAGGCGTAGTTAATGATACGCTGACCGAAGTTTTTGGTGACTTACAAGCATCAGATAAAATACTGCAAAAAGGAAGTGAAGAAATAAAGGAAGGAATACAAATTAAGCCTGCACTATAAGTGAAAGTGTATATTTTGTTAGCGAACATTTTATCATTGGTCAACATTGTTGTGTCACTCACTTGTACCAATTTACTATAATCGACAGTCAACGTAGAATGTCTTTAAAATTTAAACAGTATGCTTATAAAGAAAACAAGTACCTGGGTCCGCAAAAACTGGTTCACGTTTTTGCTTATGTTATTCCTGGTAGTTTTAATTGTTATTCCATCTGCAAAGTCATGGGTGTTGCAGCAACTGGTATCAACAGGCGTGTTTAATGCCAACATAAAAAAGGAAGGTGTGAGTAATACGCCTTCCAATACTACATTCCGTTTTACAAATGCGCAAGGTATCGAAGCCTCTACAGCCTCTTTAAAAGGCAAGGTAGTGTTCATCAACTTTTGGGCATCGTGGTGCCCGCCATGCAGGGCTGAAATGCCCTCATTAAATGAGCTTTACAACAAACTGAAAGATGATGAACGATTTGTTTTCCTGTTCATGAATGAGGATGAAGACAAGACGAAAGCCATGGAATACATTGGCAAGAACAACTTTGCTATTCCAATATTTAGCCGTTCGGGAAATATTCCAAATGAAATTTTTAGTGGCACACTACCCACTACCATTGTACTTAATAAAGAAGGAAAAATAGTATTACAACACACCGGAATGGCCGGTTATAATACGGATGATTTTATAAAACAGTTGAAAGAACTGTTATAGATAATAAAAAACGATTTTAATTTTAAATTAAAAACATCTAAAACAAATAATATGAAAATTAAATTGATTGCAATAGCTGCATTTGCCATGGCAACATTTGCAGCATGTTCTAACACTGTAAAAGAAAAAGAGGTTTCCAATTCAGACCAGGCGACAGCGGCACAGGTGGCAGAAGAAGCGAATAACCAGGCAAACACAAAAGCCGGAAATGTGGCCAGCTTACCTGCATTCAACGTAACTGCTATGGATGGAAGTACCCTAAACCTGGCTGACTTAAAAGGCAAGAAGGTGTTTGTAAATCTTTGGGCCACCTGGTGTCCGCCGTGCAGGGCCGAAATACCGTCTATTGAAGCGCTTAGCAGCAAACTGGACAAACAAAAAGTAGCTTTTGTTATGTTATCATTAGACGAGAACTTTGAGCTGGCGAAACAATTTGCCAAAGCACATAATCTAAAGGTTCCCGTTTATTATCCTGCTGAAAAATTGCCGGCCATGTTTAATACCGACGGCATTCCCGCTACATTTATTTTTAGTGAGAAGGGAGAACTGGTTAAGGTAAATAACGGAGCAGAGGATTATGATACCGAAGCATATGTGCAGTTGCTGAAGTAGTTGTAAATGCGCCTGTATAAAAAAACCATTATATTTTTAATTCAAAAAATTCATATGTGATTAATGTCACCATTTTTATGGTTAGTATAAATTAATTTGTAAGAAAATTGAATAATATGTCACATACTTAACAGTCTGTTTTTTTTAGCCGGCATTTGAATGGATAGGTAACATCGTTATGTCACTCCCCTGTACCTTTATTTTCTATCCGGAAACCTTCAGATCCATACCTAAAAGACATTGTATTTAGAACCACTAAAAATTAAATTCTTTTATGAGTTATAATATCAGCAAAAAACTAGACGGTACATTCGATGAAGCCATTAAAAAAGTAACAGAAGAATTGAAAAAAGAAGGCTTTGGCATCATCAGTGAAATTGACTTTAAAGAAAAGTTTAAAGAAAAGTTGAACGTCGATTTCAGAAACTATAAAATTCTTGGTGCCTGCAATCCTTCGTTGGCCTATAAGGCCATACAGCAGGAAGATAATATAGGCATCATGTTACCCTGTAATATTCTGGTGCAGGAGCATGAAACAGGCGGTGTTGAAGTATCTGCCATTAATCCTTTAGAATCAATAGGCGCAGTAAAGAATGCAAACCTGCAATCAATAGCAGCAGAAGTCAGTGGAAAATTAAAATCGGTAATAGAACACCTTTGATCCGTCTACTATAGGCATTGATCCAACCCCTCTGGATTTATTATATTTGAGCGGTACCGCATCATGCTGTTTCGCAGCTTTAAACTCTTCAATATTCATTACCTGGTAATTGATGTGTACCTTTTTTTGTTTGCCCTAAGCAATGCCTTTTGTTGTGCGATTGGGCTAAAATCAAATGCATACACTTTGCTCAGCTCTCCTTAGTGTTCCGCAGGACAACTACGGAGGCAAATGAACACCCAAACTGTGTCTGGTATCTGGAAAATATGAAGCATCTCTCCTAAATAAGCTTTAAATGCCTCTATTCTCTTACCAAACTGCGCCAAACAATAAAACGTCACAACTAAACTTATAGCAGCTTTAATCTATAATTTTAAGACATGCTGCCAAATACCCCACCGCTATCGTGTATTAGCACTATTGTGCTCCCTCACCACGTTCACCTACCTTGATCGTATTTGTATTTCAATTGTTGGGGTAAGAATTAAATCGGGGACAATGAGCAGTTTGGTTGGGTGCTTGCTGCTTTTTCACTCGCCTATGCGCTCTTCGAAATACCTTCCGGCGTTTTGGGTTCGTATGGACAGGCATTATTTATTCGCATTGTTTTATTCTGGTCTTTCTTTACTGCTTTAACCGGTTTAGCCACCGGGCTTGTGTCACTCGTCATTATACATTTCCTGTTTGGCATGGGAGAATCCGGCACTTCCCCCAATTGCATGATTGTAGTTTCCCGCTGGTTTCCCCAACTCTCCGAAGTATTCTGTTGGAGAACAAAGGAACGGAGGATGCCTGTTGCCAGGGTACGAATCTTACCAACACTAGTTTTGCAAATGATCTAATCAATCCTGCTTAGTTAGTTACCCAATAAACCAATGCCCTATTGCCTCAATGACCTATTCCCTCGTCATAAATTTAAACCTTACTTCTCCTATAGTAGCAGGCTTACCAATAACAGCCGCCGAAATAGTTCCAAACAATTTACCGGCGCTGTTTTTCTCCACTTTTATTTCGCGCCAGCTATAAGCGCCTTTTTCATAATCGAAGGTTTCTCCATCATCATCATACAACATATACCTGCCGGGCTTTTCTCCGTAATACCTTATTTCAAGGTCAACTTTTTCTCCTGCTTTGGGTGCATGCAACATGGGCGGCATCATGGGTATAATGCCGCCATCTTTTACATAAACTGGTATGGTATTTAATCCCGGTTCAATGGTCAATACTTCGCCATCACCGGCAAATTTACCTGTGTAGAAATCGTACCATCGGCCCTTTGGCAGTACTACTTTGCGGCTTGTTTGCCCGGCAAACATTGGCGCAACCAATAAATACTCCCCTGCCATATACTGGTCTTTTATTTCTTTTGAAGTAGCCTCTGCATAGGGGTTTTCTTCCAGGTTGCTGCTGCCTTGTATCTTTTTTGCATTCTGCTTAAAACCCGGTTCCAGGTTCATACCCCTAAAAGGCGGCGTGCCTTCAAAATGATATTTGGCAAATTCGCTGTACCAGTAGGGCATCATTTGCATGCGCAACAAAGCAAGCGCTTTAACCTGGTCAGCCACCTCAGGGTAACTCCATGGTTTGGTGCCACTGGCCCAGGCATTGATCATAGCCATAGGCGAAAAAATAACTGTTTGAAAACGCCTTAACCACTCTTCGCCGGTATTTGACGCCCTTACTTCGGGTGTCCATAAAACACCGGCGGTACCGCTGTTTATCAGTGCCGTTATAAAATCTTCGTGGTTGTAATAATCGTTGTAAATAACGTATGGAAACGTAACACCTCCGCCATTGCTGGCCCGTACTAAACCATAGGTGCGCCTGTTAATTTTGCGAAACATATCCATGCTGTAGCGCATCACCAGCATGCCGTATGTTTGCCGCAATTGTTCGGCCCTTATGCCCGAAGGAAAGGTGGCCACATCTGGCCAAAGCCACCGGTCGTACCCATCTACTTCATCAATTTTATATCCACTCACCCCAATATCAACCTGGCTTTTTTGCAACTGACCGAAGAAAATATTTCTTGCCTTTGGCATCGTAAAATCTGGCACCTCACCTACCCAAACGGTATGCGAACCTGTGTATGGTTTTATGGCGTTGTAAAAAGAAGCCGATTTAGAAACATAAGGATTGATCCATAGATTTAACCGTATGCCTTTATCCAGCATTTGTTGAACAAATTTTTCGGGTTGTGGGTAACGGCCTTTATCCCACTCAAAGGTGCCGGGATACGATCTGCTTTGCCAGCCGGGTTCCAACCCTACAAAGTCCAGCGGGTAACCTTTGTCTTCAAAGGCCTGCACTTCATCGGCTACCTGCTGCGAGGTGTTTAATGACTTTACCCTTTGTGTAAACCCAAGCCCCCACCGTGGCGGCAGCGGCCCACCGCCGTTAAATAAATTAAAACGTTTAACTGCATCCATATCAGTTGGCCCTGCAAACACATACACTTCAACGCCTGCCGCTGGTACCAACATTTCTACGGCATCGCTATAAGGGCTGGCGTCCCATTGTTTATCCGTATTCCTGTCGCGTTCAACGGGAGGCGTTGTAGCATTTTTGCGGCTACCTGCACCGGCATACACGTCAATGTATCTCGCCGAATTTACAAATACACCATATCCATTCGACGATACATAAAAAGGAGTGGGAGCATGTGTGCGGCCATCATCTTTTCCGCCAAAATGATCCACGTGCAAGCGCATAATTTTTCCCCGTTGGTGAACGGTTTGAAAGTTTAATCCAAAACCATACAGTTGCTCCTGTTTATCCAAAGGAAAACGAAGGGAGGTTTTACCATCGGTCACCACACCGGCAATGTCGTTTATTGTAAGAGGGAAAGCTGCTGTACCCAGCTTTGCCAGGGCACCCGTATTTGGCTTTGCACCGGAGGCGGTTAATAGGTTATACACTTCTGGCTTTCCTATAGTAGCCTTCCATACACCGGGTGCTATTGAAGTCCACTTTACAGGTTGGGCAAAACTGTTATTAAAACATGCTAGTATGAATGCAGATACAAACCATTTTTTCAAGTTCATCTTTTTAGATTTATTTCGTGCTGTTCTGCTAAAATATTCATTTGGCAGTTGCCGTCGCCATTTTGAGTATTTTTTAGATTGTCTATTACTACATAATTTTTTGCCCTCGGTAACTCAAAAGAGGCAGGGGCGGATGTGCGTCTTTCTTCATTGCCCCCTTCGCGTATGTTGGTGTATTTCACCAACAAATTTGTAAGCCTGGTATTGAATTATAAAATTTCACTCACGCTTCCCATCTTCGTAAGGAGGCAGAAGAATATCGGTAGTTTTCCCGAAACTGGCACAGGCCTGCAACAACGGGATTGTAGTGGAGATAATCTAATTCCTGGTAAACACAGCCTGCAAAATTTTTTTACAAAAAGGTTTTCTATTAGTAAACTTCTTGTAATTTTGTTTGTGTTTAATATCATAACAAGAAAGACACTGCTTGAGTATTGTAAAAAATATCCTGCTGCTGCAACAGCACTTCAGGAATGGTATCATGAATTGGTGAATTGTGCGTTTAAAA
>JBBQVY010000040.1:0-29191 GCA_038211085.1 Chitinophagales bacterium
GGTCATGTTGCCAAACTCTTCAAATGGAGTTCTTAAAACTATGTTGCCTTCGCTGTCTTCACCAATTTCCTCTAAACCAAAATCAATCAACTCAAGTTCAAGGTCTTCCATGTTCAGGCCTTCATTCTTTATTTTAAATTCACCCATGTGGTTGAATAAGAAATTTACAGATCCACTATTGCCAAGGGCACCATCACCTTTTCTAAAGTGCATACGAACATTAGCCACAGTCCGGGTAGGATTGTCTGTGGCTGTTTCAACCAACACCGCTATTCCATGGGGTGCATAACCTTCGTAAACAATTTCCTCGTAGTTGGTCATGTCTTTACCCATCGACCTTTTTATAGCCGCTTCTACACGGTCTTTAGGCATTCCTACACCTTTGGCGTTGGCAAAACACCTGCGGAGTACCGGGTTTGTTGCAGGGTCAGGGCCACCAGCTTTTACGGCTATCACAATCTCTTTACCAATACGGGTAAACTGTTTGGCCATTTTATCCCAGCGGGCAAACATGGTAGCTTTCCTAACTTCAAATATGCGACCCATAGTAATTCAAAATTTAATTCACTTGTATTTTAAGACGGCTGCAAAAGTAAGGATTAAAGGAAAACGATAACCCTGGGCTAAACCTTCCGGAATGATGACCGATTTTAATCAACTCGGTTTAAATAAGCTCTACGCGAATGCCGATTATTTAGCGTGGGTGTTTGATTATAGGGTAGAGCTATTGATCTAATAAAAAAAGAACTATCAGCTCAGGAGAATTTATAACACTTTAGATGATGCCCCTGTAGGAATGTTTGAGGGGTTTCGGATTGGTTTTAATGAGGTTTTCAATCAATGGGGTTTTATAGAAGTATAAGTAATCATCTAAATTGAAAATGCCCGGACCAGCGGGGCATTTTCAATTATAAAAAGATGTTTTCTATTTCTTGTTCATCCTGCTAAAAAACAACAAGAGGTGTAATGCTGCAAACACCAGCGAGAAAATGTACAATCCCCAGTCAGGTGTTTCGGCCACAGAGTGATGCAATACTGCTACAATGGCCAGTAATAATCCCAGGCCCAAACCAATTTTAGCAACAATACGGTTGCTTCGTGTATGTGTGGTGGGTAAGTGGTCTGAAAGCATGCTGTGTTTTAAACCATAAAACAAATACACATCAAACCCAATCAGCATCCAAACCAACAACCTGATCCAGGTATCCAATGGTAAAAACACCATCATAAATAAACAGGTAGCAATACCAAGTATGGGAACCAAAGGAACTAAAGGTGTTTTAAACGCTCTTTCTAATTCGGGCTGCTTAACTCTTAAAACCCATATACCAATACAAACCAGGATGAACGCAAACAATGTTCCGATACTCGTCATTTCGCCCACTACACGTGCCGGTACAAAAGCTGCAAACAAGCTTACAAACAGCATGAATAGTAAATTTGATTTGGCTGGTGTTCTGAACTTGGGATGTATGCTGTGAAACACAGGAGGAAGCAAACCATCTTTACTCATAGAGAAAAATACCCTTGACTGACCCATGAGCATAACCAATATTACCGAGGCATAACCTCCTAAAATAGCCACAATGATGGCCCTGTTTAACCATGGATAATCCGGGGTAATACTTCCATCAGCATTTGTGGTACCCATGTGGTCGATTGCTACTTTTACAGGAGCAATACCATCTTTACCAGCAAAAGAAAGATAGCTGGTAACACCGGTCATAACGTGGGCAAATAAAATGTACAATACCGTACAGATAACCAGCGAACCTAGGATGCCTATAGGCATATCCCTCTTAGGATTTTTTGCTTCCTGCGCAGCAGTAGACACAGCATCAAAACCAATGTAAGCAAAGAATACAATGGCAGCAGCCCTGATAATTCCGCTGAAACCAAACTCACCAAAAGTGCCCAGGTTTTCAGGAACGTAGGGAACGTAGTTGGCTTTGTTTATATACTTCCAACCTAAAACGATAAAGGTTAGTACCACTGCAACTTTTAAGGTTACAATTACAGCATTAACTGCAGCACTTTCTTTTGAACCCTTAATAAGCAGAAGGCTTACAATAACAACAATAAAAACTGCCGGTGCATTTATAATGCCGCCATCCCAAGGGCCGGTTGCAAGGTATGAGGGCAGATGAATATTGAAGTCTTCCAAAAATTTTACGAGGTAACGGCTCCAGCTAATAGCAACAGTAGCGGCGCCAACTGCATATTCCAAAACAAGATCCCAACCTATAATCCATGCAATAAATTCTCCCATAGTGGCATACGAGTAAGTATAGGCACTTCCTGCAACAGGTATCATGGAGGCAAACTCGGCATAACACAAACCGGCAAAAGCACATCCAAAGGCAGCAACTATAAAAGATATGGTAATGGCAGGTCCTGCATTGTTAGCAGCTGCAAGTCCTGTAATTGAAAAGAGACCAGCACCAATGATTGCTCCAATACCTAAAGCCACAAGCGACCCGGCACCAAGAGTTTTTTTCAACCCTTTTTCCGTATCCGATGCCTCGGCCATCAACATATTCATTGGCTTCTTAACAAATAAACTCATAACACTTTTTGTATTAATTAATATTAGGGTTGAAAAATAAGCAATTATTCAAATTGGAAAATTTTTCTTTTGGATGGTATTTACTTGTTATCATGTACCTGTTGATGTTAATGATGGATTGTACATTTAAGGTGATAACTGTGGGATGCATTTTGCTATTACTGAACAAGAGTGCGACCGCCGCCGCGGCGGGGCAGTCGCAACTAATGACTTAGGCTGTTATGTAGCCCGCAACCAAAATATTACTCTAAAATTATTATCCTTTATCACGCTCATTGGCATTTAACTACAAACACTATATTGCACAAATAATTTTTTAGAATGCATAAGGCCCCACCCAAAACTAAAAGCAGGCTTACTTTATATATTATTGTTGCGATGGTTGTTGGCGTGGCTACAGGTTATGTAATTCATGAAAATGCATCGGCAACTACCATTAACACTTTCTCCACAAATATTAAGCTGCTGACAACCATTTTTCTCCGGCTTATTCAAATGATTATAGCTCCCCTGGTATTTTCGACCCTTGTTGTGGGTATTGCAAAGCTGGGCGATTTAAAAGCTGTGGGTAGGGTAGGAGGTAAGGCGTTATTGTGGTTTGTTACTGCATCGCTAGTGTCGTTGTTAATTGGTATGGTGCTGGTTAATTTTTTTAAACCCGGCGAAGGCATAGACCTTAGCAATGCTGATGCTGGCGGCGCAAAAGACCTGATAGGAAAAACGCAGGAGTTCTCTTTAAACAAATTTATAGAGCACGTTTTTCCTAAGAGTGTTTTTGAGGCTATGGCTGCCAACGAGATATTACAGATAGTGGTGTTTAGTATCTTTTTTGGTGTTGCCACTGCAGCTCTTGGCGATTATGGTAAAATAGTAGTGAGGGGACTGGAGGCTGTTTCGCATGTTATATTAAAGATGGTAAACTATGTGATGAGCTTTGCCCCCCTGGGAGTATTTGGGGCTATATCAGCCGTGATTGCTACCAAAGGCCTGGGAGTATTTTATTTTTATGGGGCGTACCTTTTATATTTTATCATCGGCATTTTTATTTTATGGGCCCTGTTGTTACTGGTGGGGTTTCTCATTTTAAAGCACCGGTTAAAGGGGTTACTAAAAAGAATAGCCCAACCTTTATTGATTGCTTTTAGTACCACCAGCAGCGAGGCAGTGTTTCCCAAATTAACTGAGGAGTTGGAACGTTTTGGATGCAAGGACAAGATTGTGGCCTTTATTTTACCCTTGGGTTACAGCTTTAATCTTGATGGAAGCATGATGTACATGACGTTTGCAAGTCTTGCCATTGCCCAGGCTTATGGTATTCACATTGATTTGGGCACGCAGTTAACCATGTTGCTGGTATTGATGTTAACCAGTAAGGGTATTGCCGGCGTACCAAGAGCGTCGTTGGTGGTGGTAGCGGCAACCTGTTCTATGTTTAACATTCCACCAGAAGGTATTGCCCTTATTTTACCAATTGATCATTTTTGCGATATGTTTAGAACGGCTACTAATGTACTGGGTAATGCTTTGGCAACAAGTGTGGTTAGTAAGTGGGAAAATTCGCTGGAAGGTTAAGTTTTTTATTGAAGTAAATTTGTAAAAAATGTTTTATGCAATTTGACCGAATAACAATTAACCCGGAAGTAATGTTAGGTAAGCCCTGTATAAAAGGTACAAGGATTACCGTGGAGCTGATACTGGAGAAACTGGCAGGCGGGGCAAGTGTTGAATGGATTTTAGATGGTTATCCGCATTTAAAAAGAGAAGAAGTTTTAGAGGCTATTAAATATGCCCATTCAGTATTAACGAACGAAGAAATAATTGAATCTGCAAGCGCATGATTTAGCAGATGAAAGCTTAAACAGAAATCTTATTCATCTTTTACGGGAAAATGGTTTTGCTGTTTCTTCAATTGCAGAAGATTGCGCTGGTGTTAGTGATAGAGATGTTGCAGAAATGTCATTAACGCCACCTAAAATTATTGTTTCAGAAGATAAGGATTTTGGAGAATTAGTTTATCATCGTGAGGTTTCAGTAATTGGGGTTATCCTACTTCGTTATAATCCTTCTGAGCTTGAAATAATTAAACTAAGGCTTGTTTCATTTTTAAACGAGTATCAAAATAAATTGCAGGGAAAGTTTGTTGTCATTAATATTAATAAAACCAGAATCAGACGCTTGTGATACAATTATTCATCCAGTTTAAAGAATTATTGAACCCTGAATTTTACATTCAAAACGGGGGTTATTTTTTAGTGCTTTTTATAATTTTTGCCGAAACAGGATTGTTTGCAGGTTTCTTTTTACCGGGTGACAGCCTGTTGTTTGTTGCAGGTATTTACAGCCTGGATTTGGTAAAAGAAGTTATTCCTACCAACAGCGAATATTTTTCTTTATTCTTTTTGTTGGTTACCATTTCGCTGGCCGGTATTATTGGTAATACGGTAGGTTACTGGTTTGGTAAAAAGAGCGGACCCTTTTTGTTCCATAGAAAAGACACATTTTTTTTCAAGAAAAAGTACTTGTACCAGGCCAAAGAGTTTTATGAAAAGCATGGTGGAAGTGCCATTGTCTTTGCCCGTTTTCTACCTATTGTTCGCACTTTTGCACCCATTGTTGCCGGCATAGTACAAATGGATGCAAAGAAGTTTGCATTTTATAATGTGGTTGGTTGTGTAGCCTGGGTTTTTAGTATGTTGTTTGCCGGCCATTTTTTATATGCGTTCTGTCGAAATCAATTTGGGTTCGATCTTAAAGAACACCTTGAAATAATTGTACTCTGCATTATACTGGTTACAACCCTTCCCGTAATTTTTAAAATGGTGTTTGGAAAATCAAAAACACCCGATCTGCCAAAACCCCAATAAATTACTCTATGGACAAACGTACCTACGGCATTTTTTCAATACCGGTAATTGTTGGTGCACTTGGTTATTTTGTTGATATATACGATTTGCTTTTGTTTGGAATTATACGAAAGCCCAGTTTAGCCTCACTGGGTTTAACCCCGGCTCAGGTGTTGACCGAAGGCGAATTTATCATTAGCATACAAATGATCGGGTTGATGCTTGGTGGTATATTATGGGGCGTTATTGGTGATAAGAAGGGACGGCTGAGTGTGTTATTTGGCTCTATACTTTTATACTCCCTGGCCAACATTGCAAATGGAATGGTGCATACGGTAGAGCAGTATGCCTGGCTTCGATTTATTGCCGGTATTGGATTAGCGGGGGAGTTAGGCGCTGGCATTACACTCGTTTCAGAATTACTTTCAAAAGAAAAGCGTGGTATTGGTACTTCCCTTGTTGCAGGTATTGGCCTTACGGGGGCAGTGGTTGCGTATTTCATTTCCAAAGAATTTGACTGGCGTATTTGTTATTACATAGGGGGTGCCATGGGTTTTCTTTTATTGATTTTGCGGGTAAGTGTATTTGAAAGTGGCATGTTTAAACAGGTTAAGGATATGAAGGTGAGCAAGGGCAATTTCTTTGCCTTCTTTACTAACAGCCACCGATTTTTTACATATATAAAATGTATTCTGATTGGGTTACCCACCTGGTTTGTTATAGGTGTACTGGTAACTTTCTCCGATAAATTTGGCCTTGAATTCGGTATACAAGATGCTATTGAACCCGGCAAGGCTATCATGTTTGCCTATGTGGGTATCTCGCTGGGAGATGTAACGATAGGCCTGGTAAGCCAATGGTTAAAAAGCAGGAAGAAAGCCCTCTACATTTTTTATGTGCTTACAATGATTTGTATGGCGCTGTTCTTTTCACAAAGTGGGGGAACCAGTTTAAACATGTATTTAATATGCGGAGCCCTGGGTTTTGCAACCGGTTTCTGGGCCATTTTTGTAACCATAGCCGCAGAGCAATTTGGTACCAATCTACGGGCCACTGCCGCAACTACGGTACCTAATATGGTAAGGGGTGCATTGCCATTAATTATATTGTTATTTAAATGGCTTCGCGAAAATACCAACTACATAACCGGTGGGATCATTACAGGTTCTGTAATTATGGCTATTACCTGGATAGCAGCTTACTATACCAAAGAAACATTCGGTAAAGACTTACAGTATATAGAAACTATATGATGGATGTTGCAATTGATACCCAACCGTCCGTTGCTGCAACCAAATCGGTTGCCCCGCCGGTTAAAGTGTTGATTATACGATTTTCTTCTATTGGAGATATTGTTTTGACTACCCCCGTTATCAGGTGCGTTAAAAAGCAATTAGCTGGTTCTGAAGTTCATTATCTAACCAAGTTTGCTTATAGAAAAATTCTTGAAAGCAATCCATACATTGATAAGTTACACCTGCTGAATGAGAGCCTTGGTGAACTATTGCCCTCCTTAATAGATGAACAATTTGATTACATAATCGACCTGCACCATAATGTAAGAACCCTGCAGGTTAAACGGGCATTGCCTAAATCAGTTGCCTTTTCTTTTAATAAACTAAACTATAAGAAATGGCTGTTGACTGCCCTTAAAGTTGACCTGTTGCCAAAGGTGCATATTGTGGACCGATACATGGCTACCGTAAGTTCATTGGGTGTAAGCAATGATGGTTTGGGCCTCGACTATTTTATTGCTGATGATGACAAGGTTTCGGACAACGACATACCTATGTCACATGCTTTTGGATTTATAGGCGTTGTAATTGGAGCTGCTTTACAAACCAAACAATTGCCGGTTCAAAAGCTAAAGGAGCTCTGCAATAAAATAGATTTTCCAATTATTTTATTAGGTGGTGCCGAAGACAAATCGGTTGGAGAAGAAATAGCTGCTATAGACAATATCCGCATCTATAATTCCTGCGGCAAATTCAATTTAAATGAAAGCGCTGATTTGGTACAACGTGCAAAGTGTATAATTACCCACGACACTGGCTTAATGCATATAGCCGCTGCTTTTAAAAAACCCATCATAAGTATCTGGGGAAACACTGTGCCACAATTTGGAATGGGCCCTTACTACGGGTTAGCCACGCAGCCAAATGATGTATTTGAAGTAAAAAATTTATGGTGTCGCCCCTGCAGTAAGATTGGTTATTCCAAATGTCCATTGGGGCATTTTAAATGCATGAATAAACAGGATATAAATAAAATAGTACAAACTGTAATGGTGAGAGTAAATTTGAAATAATTTCTGCCTGTATTTTAAATCACTCTTCTCCCTTAATAAGACTGATTCAGATTAATAAGTGAGTAGCTGAATTTACCATAATGTAAAAACCATGAAGTGGAGCTAATGGGTACAAAAAAGCCCTTACCTGTTGTGCAGGCAAGGGCTCATTAAAAGAAAGCAATTATAAAGTCTTCAATACATCATTCATATTTCTAACTGCATCTGCACTCTTGTTAAAAGCAGCCTGCTCTTCATCGCTTAGTTTCATATCAACAATTTTCTCCCAGCCATTGCGGCCTATCACTACGGGAACCACCAGCGAAATATCGCTTTGGCCATATTCACCCTCTAAAGCAACACCAGCACTAATTAGTTTCTTTTCGTCCCTGACAATGCTTTCTACCATTGCGGCTGTGCCTGCACCGGGAGCATACCAGGCTGAGGTTCCAATAAGTTTGGTTAGGGTAGCGCCGCCTACCATGGTATCGGCAACAATTTTATCTTGTTGTTCCTGGCTTAAAAAGTTAGTTACGGGAATGCTGTTCCAGGTTGCGTGCTTAATCAGGGGTATCATAGTAGTATCGCCATGACCGCCAATAACCATTGCATTTAAGTCGGCAGGAGAACAACCCAATTGCTGGCTCAGGTAAAATTTAAACCTTGCAGAGTCCAAAGCACCACCCATACCTAAAATACGATTCTTAGGTAAACCTGAAGTTTTAAATGTCAGGTAATTCATAGTATCCATTGGATTAGATACTACGATAATGATGGTGTCGGGCGAATGTTTTAAAATGTTTTCTGTTACACTGCGAACAATACCAGCATTGGTTCCTATCAATTCCTCACGTGTCATACCTGGTTTGCGGGGTAAGCCGCTGGTAATAACTACTACATCAGAACCTGCAGTTTTTGAATAGTCGTTTGTTGACCCGATAATCTTTGTATCAAAACCTAGTAATGCAGCAGTCTGCATCATATCCATAGATTTTCCTTCAGCAACGCCTTCTTTAATATCCAGCAAAACCAATTCTTCAGCAAGTTCTTTACGGGCTATGTTATCGGCACAGGTTGCGCCTACGGCACCGGCACCAACTACGGTAATTTTCATTGTAACAGATGATTTTGATTTAAAAAATATTTTGGATTGTAAAGGTATGGTTTGACTTTATAGGTGGAAATATAAAAGCAGGGGAATACTATTTTGTTATCGAAATTTTATCCATTAGCTGCCAGTGTAGCTAATTCTTTAAAATCTATTCCATCTTCATATACTTTAACCAGTTTACCTTTCTTATTGTACAAGGCTGAGAAGGGTGTAAACTTAACTTTATAAAACCTGGAAACAAACCTGTTCGTATCACTGCCTACTTTAATCGAAGGAAACTTTTGTAGCATATACTTATTTGAAAACTCTTTCATTTCACCAACAGACCTGCTTGTGATCATAACAATTTGCAGGTCACCCAAAGATTTAAGGTTGCTGATTAACTCTTCCGTTTCCAATTGGCAATGGCCACAATCAGGGCTGAAATACAGAATGAGGGTAGGCTTTTTTGTAAGATCGTTTTTTGTAAGCCAGCTACTATCGGCTCGTTGTATGGTGAAACCCGGAAGGGTGCGATCACTTAAATATTCCGGAATAGTATCGGTTTGGGCAAATGAGTTCAACGATAAAATAACCAGGCTTACCAAGAGAATTATTTTTTTCATACCTGTTAATTTGCTTAGGAAAATCTTTGTTTAAAAATGTGCTTTTGCGAATGTAAGTTATCATAGTTAGGTGCAATTTTTTGTTCGCTCCCAATCACTATTTTTGCATTCTTTTAAAATTTAACCAAACGAAGGGCATAATGAATTTTAATCTAAGCCAAATACCTGAAAGAAGTAGCAAGCCACGAGATCGTGGAATTACAATGATCATGGACAAAGGATTAAGTGTACGTGAAGCCGAGGATTTAATTAGTGGAGGCGGCCCGCATATAGATATTATAAAACTGGGATTTGGTACCGCCTATGTTACGCCCAACCTTCGCGAAAAAATTGAAGTTTACCAGGCTGCTGGTTTGCCCGTTTATTTTGGAGGTACGTTGTTTGAAGCATTTTTAATTCGGGATCAGTTCAACGATTATATCTCATTGTTGAAAGATTATAAAATTGATTATATGGAGGTAAGTGATGGATCTATCACTATTCCTCATGCTGAGAAATGCGGTTACATTGAAAAGATGACAAAATACGGTACTGTATTGAGCGAGGTTGGCAGTAAAGATGCGGCACATATTATTCCTCCTTATAAATGGATTGAATTAATGCGTGCTGAGTTAGAAGCGGGTTCAACCTATGTAATTGCTGAGGCGAGAGAAGCAGGAACGGTAGGCATATACAGGGGAACAGGAGAGGTTCGTGAAGGTTTAGTGCAGGAAATTTTAACCCAGATACCAGAAGAAAAAATTATTTGGGAAGCCCCGCAAAAGCCGCAGCAATTGTATTTTTTAGAGTTGATTGGCTGCAATGTAAACCTGGGCAATATTGCTCCATCCGAAATAATTGCACTGGAAGCCATGCGCATAGGTTTACGCGGCGATACATTTGAATTATACCTTGACAAAAAAGTATAATGCGCAAGTTTGGACTGATTGGTTACCCCTTGTCCCATTCGTTCTCAAAAAAATACTTTACTGAAAAGTTTGCAAGAGAAGATATAAAGGAATGTGCATACGAACTTTATCCCATACAGGTCATTTCAGAATTACCGGATTTAATTGCTAAAGAAAATCTTGAAGGGATTAACGTTACTATCCCTTATAAAAAAGTTATTCTTCCTTTTTTAACCAGTCTTTCCAACGAAGTAAGTGCTATCAATGCATGCAATTGTGTAGCAATTAATAAGGGTCAAATAATTGGATACAATACTGATATTATTGGCTTCAGAAAAACATTTGAACCACATCTTAAAGCCCATCACTCAAAAGCCCTGATACTTGGTACAGGCGGAGCTTCACTGGCGGTTGCTTATACCCTGCAACAATTAAAGATTGATTTTTTATTTGTGAGTCGCAATGCGCACCAGCATAATACCATTGCATATCAGCAGATAGATGCAGACATAATAAATGCTTATTCCATTATTATCAATACTACCCCTTTAGGTACTTATCCTGAAGTAGGCCAGTTTCCAATGCTTCCATATCAATTATTAAGCAATAAGCATTATCTATACGATCTGGTGTATAACCCGGCTGAAACGTTATTTTTAAAGAAAGGGAAGCAACAAGGAGCAACTATCCAGAATGGGACAGAAATGCTGGTTATCCAGGCTGAAGAAAGTTGGAACATCTGGAATAAGCATCCTTGTTAAGCGTGGGTAAACTTTTCAACTGCCTCATTAGGTACGGGCATTTTCTTTTTTAGATCGTAATCATAACAAACCATGCCAGTTTTGGCTTTGGCAGCTAAACTATTGCCATCCTTGTTTTCTACTTCAAAAAGGTAATGCAGATCAAATCCTATCTTATCAAAGTGTAATGCAGCTACAGAAATTTTTACAGCGTCCCCGTAGTTCAATTCTTTTTTATATTCAATGGCTGCATCAACCATAATTAACCCTACGCCTGCAAAGTTTAATTCTGAATACCCATAGTTATAGAGGAACTGCTGGCGGGCTTCATGCATCAACGAGAGAAAAACATCATTGCCAACATGTCCGCCATAGTTGATGTCGGTAATGCGAACCAAAATTGTTGTGGCGAAAGCGAAATGGGGAGATAATTGTAGCTTAATTCTTTCCATACTGCAATATTACTATTACAATCGGCAGATCATTTTCAAAATATGGAAGAAGTATTACCTAAAGAGAGAGGCAAGAATCCACATTAATCCAACTACCGTTAGTGCGCCTAAAAAAGCAACACCAAATTTATTGTACTTAACTGGCTTTTGAGTAATGGTTTGTGACTGAAAACCACGTGGAGTTGATTGGTTGAGGAACTGTTTTTTGCTTTCCTGCTCATCTAGTATACGGGCAATTTTGTCCCAAACATGCAATGGTGGGGCTACTTCTTGATCGGTCATGGGTACAGGTAAGGTGAAATTTTTGAAATTTGGTTCCTGGTTAAACTCGTAAATTTCTGTAATTGCTGGGCTTTTTCCAACCAGGCTTTTTGAAAAGTTTGGATAAACAGTTTTGGTTTTCATGATTTCCTGGTTTTTAGTGCCTTTATTATTAAGAGGTTTCATTCTAGAAATATCTCTTGATAGAAGGCTGTGGTTTAAAAAAATACTGCTTTGTAATAAGCATGTACTTTATGTGAGACGCCCAATTAAATTACAAGGTTGCAGAAATTTATTTATTTTTCTCTATATGGAGCCAAAATTCCCATCCATGGAAAGATGTGCCATTAATTTTTGCATAGCCTTGGTTCTATGACTCATTGTAATTTTTTCTGCAGGGCTCATTTGAGCAAAGGTTTTTTCATGGCCCTCGGGTATAAAAACGGGGTCATACCCAAATCCGCTCACGCCATTTGTTTCTAATGCAATAGTTCCTTTGCATCCTCCTTCAAATATTAATTTTTCTCCACCTATAATCAGGCAAATTACAGTTTTAAAGAAAGCTTCCCTGTTTTCCTGTCCTTCCAGCTTCAACAATAGCTTATCTATATTATCCAAAAAACTTCTTCCATCTCCGGCATACCGGGCACTTTTAACACCAGGCTCACCGCCTAACGTAATCACTTCCAACCCAGTATCTTCACTAAAACAATCCTTGCCCGTTAAATTGTAAATTGTTTCAGCCTTTGTCACGGCATTTTCTCTTAATGTATCATATGGTTCCGGGATGTCAATATCAATTCCTGCTTCCTTTAATGATATTATGTTATAGCTGTCGCCAACAACTTCTTTTATTTCCTCAACTTTATGGCGGTTATTGGTCGCAAAAATTAAAGTTCTCATGCAAGTATGATTTAAACTCAATAAGAAATGAGTTGATTAAAGGTTGTTACTTCTTATGCTGTTGGTCCAGGTTAAAGCACCGTTGCAGGCTCAACCATAGTTTGGTCTTCAACATTTTTCCATCGGCATCATCCTTATTCATTTCATTAAGAGCAGGTGCGATTATGATAGTGGATCCCGCATATTGCTGCACCTGGAAATGTGGTATAATAAATGGAAGTTTAATTTCTGTAGGTTCAATTCCGAAAACAAGAATATACTTTGCCTGTAAGTTTTCTTTTATGTAACTGTACGTAACAGGGTTTTTTAATTGATTAACAATGGCAATATCTTCTTGGCTTAAGTGGCATGCTTTAAGAATATTGGTTAAAAAAACCAAGTCTTTATCATTTAGGCTTTTTGCAGAATCATCACTAACTACAATTGTTACATTCTTTAAATTTTTTCCAAGGTATATCTCCTCATTATTACTTTCTTCAGCCGCTTGATCAGCTGTTAAGGTTGACGTAAATGCTACTTCCTTTTCTTCAATGGTTTTTTCATCAGCGATTTCTACAAGCGAATGTTTAAAGAAATCAGCGATTATAAAGGGAGGTAATTCAATGTTTTTATCAATCATTTGCATTTTTTTATAAGCCTGTTCAGGGCAATTTTTCGTTTATTTGCAAAAAACAAAAGTACTGGTATGACAGCAGCTATAGACATCAGTGTGCAGAAAGTGCAAACAAGTAAACTTCAGGATTTTTTATTGGAAAATTTGCCCTTTGGTAAATTTTTTACTGATCATATGCTTGAGGCGGATTATGAAGACGGAGAATGGAAGTCGGTGGAGATCAAGCCTTACCAGCCTTTACTCTTAGATCCATCCACTGCTGCTTTACATTATGGACAGGCAATTTTTGAAGGCATAAAAGCTTACAAAGATGAAAATGGAGTAGTAAACATCTTTAGACCGGTTGACAATTTTTTGCGTTTTAATATTTCAGCAGCCAGGATGCAGATGCCTGCTGTACCGGAAGAAATTTTTATGGAAGGGATGCGTATGTTAATTGATATGGAGCGCAAATGGATTCCCGACAAGGCTGATCATTCACTTTACATAAGGCCATTCATGTTTTCGAGCGATGCTGTCATTGGTGTGAAACCCAGTGAAAAGTATAAGTTTCTTATTATTTGTAGTCCCACCGGACCATACTATAACAAACCTATGCGGATTTATGTAGAAGAAAAATTTACACGTGCGGCTCCCGGCGGAATTGGATTTGCCAAAGCAGCCGGAAATTATGGAGCCAGTATGTTACCTACCGCAAATGCCAAAAAACTGGGTTACGACCAGGTTTTATGGACTGATGCTTTTGAACATAAATATGTGCAGGAAATAGGTACGATGAACGTGTTTTTCATTATTGGAAACAAAGCATTAACCCCCGACCTTAATTCAGGAACCATACTAGAGGGAGTAACCCGCGACAGTGCAATTACCCTTTTAAAAGAAATGGGTTTGGATGTTGAAGAAAGAGCCATACATATTGATGAATTAGTAACCGCCTATAAAGATGGTAGCTTGACTGAGGTCTTTGGTACGGGAACAGCAGCTACTATTTCAACTTTATGCGAATTAAAATACCAGGATTATGTAATGGAGTTTGAAACCGCAAACAACAAAGTTTCTACTGAACTAAAAAAGAGGCTTGATCAGATAAGAGAGGGGAGAGTTGAAGACCAGCATGGATGGATGTATACCGTTTAATTCTACTGGGGCCCGGTACCATTTTGCGGCTTTTTACTAGATGTGGTAAATTGAAAACCAAATATTATATGTTTTTTTAAGAGTTAAAAAATTTAGTGACAAACATTTTTTGAAGTTACAATATTTGCTCTTACTTTTGCCGTCCGAAAAATTTAAAAGGTAAACATGCCTACAATACAACAATTAGTTAGAAAAGGTAGAGAAATCATTAAGGCAAAAAGCAAGTCAAGAGCGCTGGATGCCTGCCCTCAGCGCCGTGGTGTTTGCACAAGGGTATACACTACTACCCCTAAAAAACCAAACTCAGCTTTACGTAAAGTTGCCAAAGTTCGTTTAACAAATAAGATCGAGGTTATCGCTTACATTCCTGGAGAAGGCCACAATTTACAGGAGCACTCTATCGTGTTAATCCGTGGTGGTCGTGTAAAAGACTTACCAGGTGTACGTTACCATATTGTTCGCGGAAGTCTTGATACTGCAGGTGTTAAAGACCGTAAACAAAGCCGTTCTAAATACGGTACTAAAAAGGTAAAAGCTAAAAAATAATATTTCATTGTATTCTTAAACGGAATACGTGCAATAAAAAAAATCAATAAAAACAACAGCTTAGCTGTAAAAAATCAATAAAAGCCATGCGTAAAACGCAACCGAAAAAAATCCCTTTGGCACCAGATCCTCGTTTTAACGACAAACTGGTTACCCGTTTTGTTAACAACATTATGTGGCAGGGTAAAAAGAGCATTGCACTAACTATTTTCTACGATGCCATTGATAAGGTTTCAAAACAAACCAACGAAGATGGTTACGAGATCTGGAAAAGAGCACTTGCTAACATCACTCCCGGTGTTGAAGTAAGAAGCCGCCGTATTGGTGGTGCTACTTTTCAAATTCCATCTGAAGTTCGTCCCGATCGTAAAATATCTTTAAGCATAAAGTGGATGGTACGTTTTAGCCGTGATAGAAATGGTAGAAGCATGGCTGAAAAATTAGCGAACGAAATTATTGCAGCAAGCAAAGGTGAAGGTGGAGCTTTTAAAAAGAAAGAAGATACACACCGCATGGCTGAGGCTAACAAAGCCTTCTCTCATTTTAAGATCTAACTTTTTTAAATTGAATTATAGAAAAAACCACCTCATTGAGGTGGTTTTTTTATTATATCAAAATTTAAAATTCTCCAACTACCTTTTCTAATAAACCATGTATCCTTCCTAAGCGTTCGGAAAATAATATCATCTTGTTTAACAAACGTTCCTATCTACGATTGACCGATTAATTTTTTTTTTAAATGCTATTTAAATTATAAAATTTCCATCTTTTGTTAAAACTTAATATTAGATTTATTTTTTAAATCAAAATAACTGCTATGCGAAAAAAACAAACTATACACAGTTTACTCTTTACTGTGTGTCTACTCTTTTCCTGTGCCCTTTCCTTTGCCCAACGGGCAGTTAGTGGAAAAGTTGTCGGGGCCAATAACGAACCCATCGCCGGAGCAACGGTTCTGGTAAAAGGAACTCAAATTGCAACACAAACAAATGCTGAAGGTGTGTTTTCTTTAAATGCGCCGGGCGACAGATCTACTTTAGTAATTACGAATGTGGGTTACGAGCCAATGGAAATCTCCGCAGGTGGGAAAGGAATTTTGAATATTACCTTAAAAGCTATGAATGCTGCTTTAACCGAAGTAGTTGTAACGGGATATACAGCCCAGGCGAAAAAGGATATTACCGGTTCAGTTGCCATTGTAAATGTGAAAGAACTGGTAGCAAACCCTGGATCTAACATTCAAAACTTACTACAGGGTAGAGCTGCGGGTGTTCAGGTAGGAACTTCTGGTGTTCCTGGTGCAGGCGCTAACGTTCGTATTCACGGTTATAGCACTTTTGGAAACAACGAACCTTTGTATGTTGTGGATGGTGCCCGTGTAGGTGCAATTACAGAATTAAACCCAAACGATATTGAAAGTATGCAGGTATTGAAAGATGCCTCTGCTGCTTCTATCTACGGTTCTGCGGCTGCAGGTGGTGTAATTATCATCACTACAAAAAAAGGAAGAATTGGTAAGCCAAGAATTACATACGAAAGCTATTATGGCAAGCAAACTTTTAAAAAGCGCCTTGATTTGTTGAATACAAAAGAATATGGTGATTACCTTTTCTTATTAGCAAAAAATTCTGGCAACCTGGATGCAAATGGAAATTTTAAGCATGGTCAATATGCGGGCCCTACCGGCAGCAGTCCTGTTCCCATTATTCCTGCTTATATCTATGCTGGTGGTGGCCAGCCAGGTGGAAAAAGTGGTGGTATAGCTGAAGGTGATCCTGCTGCTGATCCTTCAAAATATAAGCTGAACATATTTGATGTTAATGGTCCGGGAACTTACCAGATTGTTAGAGCTAATCAACAAGGTACTGACTGGTTAGGCGCTATTCTGCAGGATGCTCCACAAATGAACCACCAGGTTACTGCTTCTGGCGGAAGTGACAATGCCAATTATTTATTTGGTTTGGATTATTTTGATCAAAAAGGAGTTGTTTACACTACCCGTTACCAACGTTATGCTATCCGTTCTAATACCAGTTTCACTATTAAGGATAAAGTAAGAATAGGTGAAAATTTACAAATAAACTTTACTAATAGGTCCGGTGTTCAGGGTTTTACAAACCAGGACGAAGGAAACCCTATTGCATTCTCTTATCGTCAGCAACCGATTGTTTCGGTATTTGATATTGCTGGAAACTATGCTGGTACCCGTGGTGCAAACCTGGGAAACTCTGCCAGTCCTTATTCAAATTTGGATAGGAGAAAAGATGCCCGTGAAAAAAGAGTAGGAATCATTGGGAGTGTTTTTGCAGAAGTTGATTTTCTTAAATATTTTACTTTACGTAGCAATCTGGGTATGGACTTCGGAAACACCAGCAGTTATATTTTTGTAAAGCCCGTTTGGGAAAATGCTGAAGGCAGAACCAACCTGGCTAACTTTAATGAAGCCCAGGGATATGGTTACCAGGCAACCTGGTACAATACTTTAAATTTCAAAAAGTCGTTTAACGAAATCCATGAGGTAAAAGCCTTATTGGGTACTGAGATTGTGCAGAGCCAGGGCAGAAATATTAATGCTTCTGCATCTGATTATTTTAATGTTGATCCAATTTTTCAAAACGTAGGTTCTTCCTTGGCGCTTACTCCATTTGGTTCAAGCAGTCAATTTAGAAACAGGAAATATTCTCCCCTTATTGCACAGGTTAACTACTCATTTAAAGATAAATATTTGGTTAGTGGATCCATAAGAAGAGACGGTTCTTCTGATGCATTTGGTCCTAAAAACAAATATGGTAATTTTCCAGCCTTTAGTTTAGGTTGGAGGATTTCTGATGAGCCTTTCCTGAAAAATGTTAAAGCCATCAACGACCTTAAAATTCGTTTTGGATACGGTGTTTTGGGTAACGATAATATCAGTGGATTGGCTTTCTTAAGCTTCTTTACCATTAACAACGATGCTTCTTACCCAATTAACGGTAGCAATACAAGTTATACTCCAGGTTTAAGGCATCAAACTATTGGAAATCCTGACATCAAATGGGAGCAGACAGCTACTGCTACTTTGGGTGTAGATGCAACTTTATTCAATAATAAATTAAGTGTCAATTTAGATTTATACAATCGTGAAACCACTGACTTATTATTTGAAAAGCAGTTAGATGCGAGTTTGTTTGGTGGTAGAATTGATAACCAACCCATCAATATCGGAAATATGAATAATAAGGGTATTGACCTTGCATTATCATATCGTGGAACTGCGGGTAATGATTTCAGGTATGATCTAAGCACCACTTTCTCTCTTTATAAAAACAAGGTTGGTAAGTTAGCTGACCCATTCTTTGATGGTGACAGAACCAGGATTGATCCATTTAACCGTTCCGTTACCGGCAGACCATTATCAAGCTTCTTTGGTTATTTAATTGACGGGTTTTTTGATGATGCCACAGAACTTGCATCACAAGTACAAGCGGGTAAATTCATTGGTGGTTGGAAATACAAAGATTTATCTGGTCCGGATGGTAAGCCAGATGGTAAAATCACCCCAGATGACAGAACTTTCATGGGTAGCCCTCACCCGGATTTTATCATGGGCTTAAACTTAAACTTTGCTTTCAAAGGATTTGACTTGTCAGGTTTTCTTTACTGGAAAAAAGGTGGTCAGATTGCTAACTACACACGCTATTGGACCGACTTTAATACCTTCCAGGGTGGCAGAACCCGCAGGGTATTATATGATAGTTATACTCCTGATAGGAAGGATGCCAAATTACCAATGTTAACCAGTAACGATGCCATCAGCGGTACTTTACCTGTTGACTACTACATTGAGCCAGGTGGATATTTAAGAATGCGTAACCTTAGTTTAGGATATACCTTACCTAGAAATGTAATTGAAAGGTTAGGTATCGAACGTTTGAGGGTTTACATTCAGGCACAAAACTTATTTACCATTACCAAATACACGGGTTTAGATCCAGAGATTTCAACTGTAAATGCCGGAAGAAACGATTATACCAGGCGTTTTGCTGATAGAAACCTTGGAGTTGACGTGGGTAACTATCCTACCACCAAAGCAATAATTTTTGGTTTGAATGTTGGATTTTAGTGAATAGAAAATTATAAATTTTAAAAGATAATTATGAAAAGGCAAAAATATATTTTAATTGCTGGAGTGTCTGCCCTCTCTCTTATTGGGCTTAACTCCTGTAAAAAAGCATTTCTTGAACCTCAACCTTTTGGTAGGTATTCTCAAGAACAAATTCAAAATAAGAAAGGTGTTGAAGGATTATTGGTCGGCGCCTATGGCATGATAGACGGCCAGGGTATTGCAGGTGCATCTGGTTGGATGGTTGGTGCCACCAACTGGGTTTACGGCGATGTTGCCTCCGACGATGCTTACAAAGGAACTGATGCAGGTGACCAACCGCAAATGACAGAAATTGAGCTTTGGAACTCGCAGGCAGCAAACACCTATTTTAACTTCAAATGGTTATCTATTTATGAAGGGGTGTCCCGTGCAAACGATGTGATCAAATTTGCTAACTCTGTTACTGAGTTAACAGCAGACGAAAAAAAGGATTATATAGCACAAGCAAGATTTCTTAGAGGTCATTTCCATTTTGAAGCAAGACGTATGTGGAATAAAGTTCCATTTATAACTGAAGCAACCACTAAATATGACAACAGTGCAGAAATTCTTCCTTTAATTGAGGCTGATTTTAAAGCAGCATATGATAACCTTGCTGCTACTCAGCCATTGGTTGGTAAAGCAAATAAGTGGGCTGCTGCTTCGTACCTGGCAAAAGTGCTGATGTACGAAAAAAAGTTTGCTGAGGCTAAAGCTTTATACGATGTCATCATTCCTAATGGTATTACATCAAATGGTAAGCAATACGACTTGCAACCTGAATACTGGAAGAACTTCGACGTAGCTTTTGAAAATAGCTCAGAGTCGGTTTTCTCTCAACAAACACAGGCCAGCGGAACCGTTACAGCTTCAGCTGAAACATCTTATGAATTAGCCTATCCCTATGGCGGTGTTTGGGGATGTTGCGGCTTTTATCAGCCATCACAAAACCTGGTCAATGCCTTTAAGACCGATGCAAACGGTTTACCATTATTAGATGATTCATACAACAATACCAATATTAAAAATGATGAGGGTATCACTTCAAACGATCCGTTCACTAACGATGTAACTATTTCATTAGATCCTCGTTTAGATTGGACTGTTGGCAGAAGAGGTATTCCTTATTATGATTATGGTGCTCATCCAGGTCGTAGCTGGATCCGCGACCAGGCTTATGCCGGTCCCTTTAGTCCTAAAAAGCACGTTAATAAGAATTCGGACATAGGCGGGTTCACGAACATCAATAACTTCAGGCAGACTGCTAAAAACTACAACCTTATCCGTTTTGCTGATGTGTTGTTAATGGCTGCAGAAGCTGAAATTGAAGTGGGATCACTTGCCAAAGCACAGGAATACATCAATCGTGTTCGTAACAGGGCCGCTAATGCAGGAAGCATCATCCAGGGTGCTCCGGCTAACTATCAAATCAAACCTTACCTGCTTGCTTTCGCCAGCCAGGCCGAGGCCCGTACAGCTGTTAGATTTGAGAGAAGGTTAGAATTGGCAATGGAAGGGCACCGCTTTTTCGATTTAGTAAGATGGGGAATTGCAGCTCCAACTTTAAATGCTTACCAAACAGTTGAAAAAAATAGAAGAACTTATCTTAAAGGCTCCGGTGGCTTTACAGCAGGTAAAAATGAATATTACCCAATCCCAAACAGGATTATTGAAATTGCAAAAATTGCAGGTAATACTTTAACTCAAAATCCTGGCTTCTAAGTTTTGCTAACAGAATAGTTTTAATTATACGACCGCCTCAATATTAAAGTTGAGGCGGTTTTTCATTTTATAAGGTAGTGTAATTGATGATACATGTTTGTTTTAGTGGTTGTATACCCAATTAATCAAACCTTATTAACCACCCTTACCGGTTAATTGTGAGTAATCAACTTATCAAAGTTCGGCACATGCAGCATGGGTTGAGCCAGGATGTAAGTTTTGAATAGGATATTGCGATCGTTTCGCTTTTTAGTACGCCTTAAAGACCTAAGAAAACCTAAAGGATTTATTTTTATAATATCATCATGGTTTAATGTCAAGCGAAACTGCGCTACTAAGCAAGCCTGTTTATATTATTCATGTAAAATTAATCAGCTGAATCCTACACTACCGGTAAGTTAAAAATAAAGTTAATTAAATATGAGAGTGATAATGATGTAACAGGAATTACTGTAGCTCAATTGTTTAATAAAAATTTCTACTTTTTTTAAGGTTTTGTTAAGTGTAATATAATTGTTGGTTAATTTGGGCACTTAAACAAACAATCTATTGCTATGAAAAGAAAATTCACACGAATCAAAATGATTCTAAGATTAGCTGTCTCGCTAATTTTAATGGGCACGTTTCAATACAATGCTTTTGCATCGCCTCCTCCGCAAGAAGTGAGGGGAAGAGTTACAGGTGCTGACGGAATAGGTTTACAAGGCGTATCTGTAACAATCTCCGGTACCAAAAAAGGAAGCACTACAAATGGCGATGGTCGCTTCTCGATAACGGTTCCCGACGCAAAGACAGTCCTGGAGTTTTCGAGTGTTGGATTTGAAACCAGGAAAATAACAGTAGGTAACCAATCAGAAATCAATATTTCTTTAGATAAAACTGAGGCCAACCTGGACCAGGTGGTAGTGGTAGGGTATGGTACGCGCAAAAAGTCTGACCTTACCGGTGCGGTAGGCTCTGTAAGGGCTGCTCAATTACAGGAACGCCCGGCAGCATCGCTAAACCAATCGCTTGCAGGTAGAATTTCTGGTGTTCAGGTAAATACAAACTCAGGTCGCCCCGGTGGAAGAACCAATATTAGGATTCGCGGTTTTAGTTCTATTAACTCTTCCAATAATCCTTTGTATGTAGTTGACGGAGTGATGCTGCCTCAAGGTAATCAAACCCAGGCCAGCCAGGCAATAGACTATATCAACCCTAACGATATTGTTGCGGTTGAGGTATTAAAAGATGCTTCTTCTACAGCTATATACGGTGCAAGAGGTGCCAACGGAGTAATTCTTATTACAACTAAACGTGGAAAGTCTGGTGAGGGTAGAATAACCTATGATGCTGATTATAGTGTGCCAAAGATCGGTCCTAATTTCCCAAAGGTGCTAAATGCCAAAGAGTATCTGGCTGTTGAGGATCTTGCCTATAGAAATATGGAGAAATATGATCCGGCTGGCTGGGCCGCTGGAAGGTATATAGCAAGAAATCCGGCACTTGCAAGAAAGGATCCACGCATTTTTGACGCAAGCGGTAACCCTTTATTTGAAACCAACTGGCTAAAGGAAGCAACGCAACATAAACTCTCACAAAATCAGCAGATTGGTTTTTCTGGTGGTGATGAGAAGTCGACCTATTCAATGTCTCTCGGCTACAGGGATGACGAAGGCTTGCTTTTAGCATCATATCTTAAGCGTTATTCAGCAAGATTTTCTTTCGACAGCCAGATAAAACCATGGATGAAAGTTGGCGGCACAATGAGTTATACAAACCAGGAAGAAAATATAGTAGATCAAAGTGACGCCGTTCCAAGACAAATTGTAGAAGATTTTCCTTTCCTGCCTGTTAGATATGCTGATGGTACATTTGCAAACAACAGGGATTATCCTAATGCCGAAGGTTCTTTTAGTTCTGTCCACAGGCTCTTAGGAACCAAGTATATATTAAATACTCAAACAAGTCTGGGAAGTGTTTATTCAAACATCAATTTTGCACCTGGCCTTGAAATGAGAACTGTATTGGGTTATAATGTATTAACTCAAGGCAATAATACTTCTGTAACCCGTACATTAGACATCGGAAATTCTGGTAATGCAAGTGCAAATAACAGGCGCGAAAGCTTTTGGTCTTTGGAAAACTACCTTACCTACAACAAACGCTTTAAGGATGTTCACTCTGTAACCGGCTTGCTTGGTATTTCCTGGCAGGAATCTAATTTCTTTAGTGAGGGCGCAAGCATAAGAACTTTCTCAAGCGATTATTTTCAATTCAACAACCTTGGGGCAGGAAGCACGGTACCAGGATATAATTCCGGCCGCAGCAGGTTTGCTTTTAATTCTTATTTCGGTAGGGTAAACTATGGATATAAGGACAAGTACCTGTTAACAGTTACCGGTCGTGTTGATGGTTCATCCAGATTTGGTGCCAACCATAAATATGCTTTCTTCCCGTCAGCAGCATTGGCATGGAAAGTTTCTGAAGAGGACTTCTTGAAAAACAATTCAGTAATTTCTAACCTGAAAGTGCGGACCAGCTATGGTTTGACAGGTAACTCTGAAATAGGCTCGTATTCGTCACTATCAATATTGAGTTCCAACTATTCCGCAATTCTAAATGGAGTTAAAGTTGGTGGAACAGGTATCAATAGATTAGCAAACCCTGATTTGAGATGGGAAAAAACGGCACAATATGATGTGGGAGTGGAATTAGGATTATTTAGTAACAGAATTAGTCTTGAAGGTGATTTTTACTACAGAAAAACAACTGACATGCTTTTGGATGCACCCGTTCCGCGCACCAGTGGTTACGGCACTATCAAAAAGAATATTGGTTCAATGGAAAATAAGGGTATCGAGCTTGGTCTGAATACAGTTAACGTGCAAGGGAGAGATTTTTCCTGGAATACGACTTTTAATATCTCGATGAACCGCAATAAAATTCTTTCCTTAGCTACTCCATCTGATATTTTTGGTATCGGTGGCCCCAATTTTACCAATCCAACCAACATAATCCGGGTAGGAGAAGCTGCCGGTTCGTTCTGGGGCCTTACACGTTTAGGAACATGGAGTGAAGCGGAAATACAACAAGCTGCAAAATTTGTAAGCTATCGAAATAACCTGAAAATATTACCTGGTGATGTTAAATACCTTGATGTAAATGGAGATAATATTATCAATGATAAAGACAGGCAGATAATTGGAAATGGCAGTCCTAAGGCATGGGGATCATTACTGAATACATTTAAATACAAATCCCTTGATTTGACTATTGAACTTCAGTATTCCTATGGAAATGATATTCTTGACATGACCTCACATTCCAGCGAAGACAGGGTTTCATTGGCCAACAGTTATGCCACAGTATTAAATGCCTGGACTCCCCAAAACCAAAATACGCCTATTGCCGAATTACGCGATACAAGAGCAGGTTATGTTACAAACGTAGATACACATTGGATTAAAGACGGATCTTTCATTCGCGGAAGAAACCTTTTATTGGGCTACACCTTCCCATCTGCTACAGCCCAAAGATTGAAACTCGACAGGTTTAGGATTTATGCATCAGCTCAAAATCTATTTTTAATTCATCATAAGGAGCTAAATGGTGATCCTGAAACCACCCCAACTGGCGGATATGCAGGTGATGGTAACAATGTTTTTTCGCAAGGCATGTTTTGGCACAGCTATCCCAAATCAACCATATTTATGATGGGGTTGAATGTTAGCCTATAATTCATTAATTTAAAAAGATAAACTATAATGAGACTCACTATTTTAAAATATACAGGTACGCTATTTATCTGTGCAAATTTGCTCCTGCTGTCGGGGTGTACAAAATTTCTTGAGGAGAAAGATCCTTCAAACTTAACACCTGGTAGTTTTTATACTATTCCAGAACATGCAGATGCTGCAGTAGCCGCTATATATGCTGATACAAGAGGTTTGTTTGGTGGAAACGGAATATTCTCCTCTAACTGGCAATTACTCGAAGCTCCAACCGGAACTTCCACAACAGAAACTGCCCAAAATTCTGACCTTAATAATCTTTATTCTTTAACGTGGGATGGAAATACAGGACACGTAGTTGGCTATTGGAACTCATTGTACAGAGTTATTGCCAATGCAAATCTTGCTCTCGACAAAATTCCCGGTATCAGTCCAATGGATGAGGCGTTAAGAAAGAGAAAAATGGCTGAAGCTCAGTTTCTGCGGGCCTGGGCTTATTTTTATGCTGTAAGGTTGTGGGGAGACATTCCTTTAATTACTAAACCTCAGACAGCCGCGTCTGAAGATTTCTTTCCTGCAAGAGCTCCTCAGGAAGAGGTTTATAAGTTGATCGTAAGTGATTTAGTGGCTGCTGAAGCCGGAGGTCTACCCTGGATGGATGCTTCCGGACGTGTTTCAACAGCGGCTATAAAAGCGCAATTGTCAAAAGTATATCTTACTATGGCGGGTCAACCTTTAAATAAAGGAGCAGCATATTATAAATTAGCTGCAGATAAGTCGAAGGAAGTAATTACTTATGCCAATGCCAATCCCGCAGTCATTAATCTTTTCAGCACCTATTATGACATTCATAATCCTGCTCAAAATAACAAATTGGAGCATCTTTTCGAAATTCAATACAATGCAGATGTTGCCTCTAATCCCATGGATAATTATTATCCAAATTTTAAAGCGGTTACCTATGGCGGGCAGGGAGGTACGGGAAGTTCTGTTCCAACCTTGTCGTTTTACAATTCTTACGAAGCAGGTGATCTGAGGGCAAAAGATCAGGAAGGTTATTTTTATACTTCTTATTATACTAGTGGTAATGGTGCTCCGTTTTCATTAGGTGCTCCTTATGTTTTTAAGCACTTTAATATTACTGCCAATGGCGGACCACTTAATGGCGGTGCTTTGGTTGCCGGCTCAAGGAGAAATGACCTTAATGTACCTCAAATTCGCTATGCTGAAGTTTTATTAATTTATGCAGAAGCACAAAATGAAGTGGGTGTGCCAACCCAGGAGGCATATGATGCATTTAAAAGGATAAGAGACAGGGCGAAACTTACTACACCCGCGTTGAACACTTATACCCAGGCTTCATTTAAAGAAGCTGTTTTGAGAGAAAGGTGGCATGAGCTATGTTATGAAGGGATTACCTGGTTTGATATGGTACGCCTGAGAAAAGTATATAACGAGACAACGGGAAGTTTTGATGAATTTGTGGGACACGTTAACAAGAGCTCTAACCAGGCCCTGCAGGCAAAACATCTTTTAATGCCACTTGGCGTGCAGGAAATGCTGAATAATCCAAGCTTGAAGACCCAAAATCCGGGTTATTAACTAACTACTATTGATGCAAAATAAAAAGCCGCCCCTACTTAAAACATGGGGCGGCTTTTTTCATTCTACAATCAAATATTTATTGAAGGAGAGGTTGCTGAAAATTTATTAAATCCGGATGTGCTGCTCCGGAATTTTAGAAGGAACTTTTTATAAAATTAAAAACTTAAGATAGTTTCAAAAGTCATGGACCTGGTCAACACTTTTTTTGGGGTTTAGTTTGATTTTTTTTGAAATAATAAATATGTTTAAGAATAAAAATTTACTTTCAAAAAATAATTTTATAACCCAAAACTTGCCAAATGAAAATTCTTTATCTCCTCAACCAATCACCACATTATGGTTGGAATAACAACTACTTTTTTAAATCAAAATTATTTAGAGCAACTTAGGCTATGCTATTGGATTAAAAAGTCTGATACCCTTTTTAGCAGTCTTATGAATCGGTTTTATCATTAATCATTTCAATCTCATTCAACATTTTAAAATTTATTTTAATGAACGAAAACGTTAACAAAAGCGCCCTCTTTACCGGTAGTTGCTTTGCACTAATCACTACTGCTTTTACATTCTCCATTCGTGCAGGTATTCTCCCTCAACTTGGCGAAAGTTTTGGCCTATCAGCAGAACAACTCGGGTTTATTAATTCCATGTGGTTTTTAGGGTTTCCTATAGCCATGATTATTGGCGGCTTAGTGTATCACACTTTTGGACCTAAAAAGATTATGTTGGTGGCTTTTGTTGCCCATACTTTTGGCATCTTATTAACTATATATGCAGGGGGTTATACCACGCTGCTTATTTCAACACTTTTGATAGGTATTGGAAATGGATGTACTGAAGCAGCTTGTAATCCCATGATTGCTGACATGTACTCAGGTGTGAAAATGCAAAGTATGCTGGGCAGGTTTCACATGTGGTTTCCGGGGGGAATATTGGTTGGTTCCCTTATTTCGTACATTATGAAAGCACAGGGCTTTGGCTGGGAAGCGCAAATGTGGGTGACGATGATACCTACAGTAGCATACTTTATTTTGTTTTTTGGAAAAACCTTTCCAAAAACACAGGTGGCAGGTGCTATTTCTCTTTCAGAAAATTTCAAGGCCATGTTGAGCCCGGTTTATATTTTCTTGTTTTTCTGCATGGCACTTACAGCTATCTCTGAATTTGGCCCGGGCCAGTGGGTTAGTATTGTGCTGGGTTCAAGCGGGGCAAAGCCGATGTTGATTTTAGCTTTAACGGCCGGTGTGGCTGCTGTGGGTAGAATTTTTACAGGGCCGGTTGTGGCAACATTGGGTCAAACAGGAGTATTGCTGGCAGGCGCAGTTCTGGCTACAATAGGTATTTACATGTTTAGTGTTGTAACGGGGCCAATGGCCTATGTTGCCGCAGTAGTCTTCGGTTTAGGCATTTGCTATTTCTGGCCTGTTATGATTGGATCAGTAGCACATCGGGTTCCGCGGAGTAGTGCGCTAGGTATGTCAATTGTGGGGGGAGTAGGCATGTTTTCTACTGCTATCTTTCAACCTATAATTGGTGGATGGATTGATACTTCAAGGGCAGAGAACGCTGCAATGGGGCTTACTGCAAATGCACTTGAACTAGCTACAGGACAGCAAGCTTTACTAAAAATGATGACCTTTCCGGCTATATTGGTTGTACTGTTCATAATATTTTTTGTGTGGCAGAGAAACGACAAGAGAACTACAGAGAGTGAAATGACAATGGCAACACATTAGAACGGCACCTTTCTAAGAACTAAGAGTTATCATAAGTTGATCAATAAGAACAGCCTCTTCTGCAGTAAGAAGAGGCTGTTCTATTTTGGTGTTTGCGGATGTGTTGTTATGTAATATTGATAGAGCGGCTGGGGTTTTCTGAATTACAACCTATTGGTCCTATCTGAAATGGTAAGCCGTGATAAGCATATTGTGTAATTACTTCATCTTCATCTGTGCAAAATATGGATGATCTGGGTTTACAATAAGTTCCTGTCGCAACGGATGAATAAGCACATCCATATCCTCGAGAGGAATTGCACCCAGTAGTACTTCTGAATCTCCCGGTAAAACCATGGCACTACAACTGCACCTCCTGTTTTTAAATTTTATTTCTACTGGCGCAACAACATCGCATTCCACAATTTGACCATCTGCCATTTGTGCCTTTCTTTTTTCAACGACAGGTAATTGTAACTGCTCCTGAATGTTTTGATTAATGGCTAGCATGTAAGATCCGGTATCTACAAGGGCGGTTACCCACATTCTTTTTACTGCATCCTGGTCAATATAACCACGACGTACAAGTTCAAGATCTCCACCGTTTATTATTTCTATTTCTGCATATATTAATCCCATACATATTGTTTTAGTAAAAGTATTAAAGAATGTATAAGTACTAAAATTGTGGGAATAGTTGAACTTTTAATTGTGTGCTTTTGCTCCTTCCAACTTTCTTCATTTATTAACTTAACCGTCTTTTTTATATAGTTAGTTTGGTTACCTTTGCGCCTCAAAATTGTAACCTGTCAATTCTGAAGGAAGTTCAAGAAAGGTTTGCGGTACAAGTGAGTGACACAACGATGTTTATTAAAGAAACAAAGCTGGTCACCACAAAATTTTACAAATAGTCATTAACAATAACAAATAAAAGGTCATGGCGGACTTAAGGTATCAAAGAAACTTCGGTATTGCGGCGCACATTGATGCGGGCAAAACAACCACCACAGAACGAATTCTGTACTACACCGGTGTAAATCATAAAATTGGTGAAGTACATGACGGTGCTGCAACAATGGACTGGATGGCCCAAGAGCAGGAGAGAGGTATTACCATTACTTCGGCTGCAACTACGTGTTTCTGGAATTTCCCTACTACACAAGGTGTTAAGAATGCAGATTCGAAATTGTATAAATTTAATATTATCGATACTCCCGGGCACGTGGATTTTACTGTAGAGGTAGAGCGTTCGCTGCGTGAACTTGATGGTTTGCTGGCATTGTTTTGTGCTGTATCTGGTGTAGAACCACAGTCTGAAACTGTATGGCGCCAGGCCAATCGTTATAAGGTTCCCCGCATTGG
>JBBQVY010000041.1:0-27985 GCA_038211085.1 Chitinophagales bacterium
AAAGTGTTCGTTTACAGATATCTGCTCGTAACCCAGCTCTCCCACAATGCCTTTCCACAAAGTGTTATCACAGTCAAGCGCAATCACTTTATACACCTTCGACCTGTAAGAACGAATTTTTCGTGCGATATATGTTCCAAGGGCAGCAAAAAATTCCTGGGTAAATGGAATGTGACCCATTTCGTCGGCAGCTTCATCAAAAATGTTGTCAACTTCGTAGAGAGCTGCCGCTTTATTTAGGTCGAGTAAAACAAAGTGCCGTTGCCCTGTTACATATGTCTCCAGCATGGCAGTTAACAAGCTTATATGGTTGTTAACTTCAGCAGCTTGTAATGAATTATGTTGAGGTGTTACAATGCCAACAAGAATGGGTGTGTAATTACGTGTTGCGGAAAACTCAAGTGCCTGAATAAAATCTGCATAGGTTTTATCGAGGTAAGCTATGACTTCAGCAGTAGTGAGGCCGGTCTTTTCGCGAAGCCAATCTTTTACACCTACCAATAGTACGTTTATGCCTTTGTTGGTATTAAGCAGGCTTGCCGGGTTTAGCAATTGCTGAAAGACCTGGTTGTAATCTGCAAATTTTACCTCAAGGTTAAGGTCGTATTCATCGCCCCAATAAGATATGTATTCAAGCAGCGGCTCACAGACAAAGGTGCCGCTGATAGCAACCTGGAAAAGTTGTTTTTTATCAGCAATAATTTGTACAAGCCCTGGCGCTACCTCAGCTTTGAGATAGTCTGCTGTAATAGTCAAGGGATCTGTCACCAACTGCTTTACGAGGTTTGTAAATGCAGACAAAAACTCCTCCATCCTTTTCTTAGAAAACAACTTTGTGTTATAAGTTAGATTGAAAAGAAGCGCATGGTCAACTGTTTCAATGTCTAATTTAAAATCGAGATTGGATTGAAATTGGTTTTCTTTAAAATGCGGCAGCGGTTTTATTGTAAGGCTGTTGGGTGATGTGTGTTTGCCAATCTGGTACGCTGCTGCCACTTCATTTTCCGAATGAAAATTAACCATGGTATCGAAGAATGGGTTGCGGGAAAAATCTCTTGAAGCAAGAAAATTTTCTACCATTAAATCGAAAGGGTAATCCTGGTTTGAGTAGGCATTTGCCAGCGTTTGTTGAGTGGATTGCAAATAATCCAGTAATTGCCCTTCTCTATTTACCTGCAATACTATCGGTAAAAAGTTGATGAAAAGGCCAACAACCTCTTCCAAATCTGCATGACTTCTACCGGAGGTAAGCGTGCCGACAATTACGTTTTGCTGGTTGCTGTAATGTGCCACCATTAAACCGTACAAAGCAAACAGCACATTATTTAAGGTTAGGTTATGCGTGTTGCAAAAATTCTTAAGCTGGCGGCTGATATCGTCGCTAACCCTGGCCTGTAACAGCTCACCTTTAAAAGTAACCACGGCAGGCCGTTCAAAATCTAAGGGAAATTGAAGTACCGATATATCCTGTGTAAGTGCCTGTTTCCAGTAAGGCTGTTGCTGCTGTATGAGGTCTTTTTGCCAGGCCGCATAATCTTTATAAGTAATAGTTAAAGGCTTAAGTGCAGGGATCTGCTGTAAACTTAAGGCTGATAAAATTTCTATAAAATCATTGATGAGTATGCCCTTAGACCAGCCATCGCTTACAATGTGGTGTATGTTGAAAAACAACGTTTGTTTTTCATTGGACTGAACTACTAAAATCGCTTTGAACAAAAGGCCTTGGGCTAAATCAAATTCCGTTAATGTTTCACCCGATAGGTATGCCAATATGTTATCAGCAGCCCGAGGACCATCCTTAACAGAGTGTGTATGCAATTGAAATTTTAGCTCGCCTGGTTGCAGAATTTTTTGCATTGGCTCACCGTTGTGCTCAACAAATAGGGTGCGCAAACTTTCGTGTCGGGTAACCAGCGTCTTCACTGCCTGTTCAATCATATTTGCATCAACCTTGCCTTGCAATTCAAAGGCGGCAGGGCTGTTAAAGCTTACAGATCCACCCGGCAGCTGGCATAATACATACATGCGTTTTTGTGCATGCGACAGCTCATAAAATTCCCTGGTAAAAATCGGAGGAATGGCAGTATAATTAGTAGTTACCTGTCCTTGAATAGCCTTAGCAAATTGCCTGATGGTGGGGTGCATTGCAAACTGGCTGAAATCGATTTTTATGTTGAGACTTTTATGCAACCGCGACAGAACCTGTATGGCTTTTATGCTATGCCCGCCCAACTTAAAAAAATTGTCGGTGGTGCTAATGTTTTCCAGGCCTAAAACCTGTTGCCAGATTACTACCAGTTCTTTTTCAACCTGCGTAGCAGGAGCTACGAATTCTCTTGGTGAATTCTCAGACAACTCTGGCAGGGGTAAATTTTTGCGGTCTATTTTTCCGTTGGGTGTAAGCGGCAGTGAAGTCAATTGCATCCAGCGGGCAGGCACCATGTAGTCGGGCAGCTTTGCTTTCAGGAAGTCAATTAAACTGTTAGTATCAACCATTTTTTCTGCCACTACATAAGCAGCTAAAAACTTACCACCTGTTTTATCCTCCTGCACTATCACCACTGCATTTTGTACCAGTCCGCTTTGTTCTAATACCTGTTCAATTTCACCCAATTCAATGCGATAGCCCCTAAGTTTAACCTGGTTATCTATACGTCCCAGGTATTCGAGATTTCCGTTTTGTGTCCAACAGCCAAGGTCGCCTGTTTTGTATAAGCGTTCACCCGCAGCAAAAGGATTGGCAATAAATTTTTCGTCCGTTAGTTCAGGCCGGTTTAGATACCCCCTGGCAAGGCCAGCGCCTCCCAGGCATATTTCGCCAGGCATACTATATGGCACTAATTCATGCTGGCGGTTTAACAAATAAATACTAGAATTTGCTATCGGTTTTCCGATAAGTATGGGCTCGTTTTTATGCAGCCTGTATATGGTACTGTACGTTGTATCTTCTGTGGGGCCATAAAGGTTTCGAACGACAATTTTCTCCGTATCAAGGCTATTTAAAACTTTGGCAGGTACGGGCTCACCAGCCATGTTTATGACAGTTACATTTTGAAGGCTTACTTTTTCATGTAATAAGTTTTCAATAACGCTTGGAACTGTATTGAGTAAAACATTTTTATCGAGAGGAAGATAGTCTGGTATAGATAAGCCATTCTCCAATATGCGTACCGGCTTACCAATACTTAGCGGGTACATGAGTTCAAATACAGAAAGGTCAAAACAAATTGAAGTGACGGCATAAACGATATCAAATTGCTCAGCAGCAAACTCATGCCGGCACCAGTTTATAAAAGCCGCAGCACTTCTATGCTCAATCATTACACCTTTTGGATTACCGGTTGAGCCGGAGGTATAAATGACATAAGCAAGTTGTTTTGAGCTAATAGAAATTGTAGAAGCTGTTAGTGGTAGTGCAGCAAATAATGAGGCATTATCCATCTCCACAGTTTTATAGTTTCCATCAAAAGGCAAATGCGCTTTACCAATTTTACTGGTGATGACGATTGCAGCTTTACAATCATGTAGCATGTATTGAATACGGTCAGCCGGGTAAGCAGGATCAACAGGGACATAGGCAGCACCTGCTTTTAAAATACCCAATATCACCACCACCATGTTAATCCCTCTTTCAATGCAAACAGGTATTAAAGTTTCTGGGGAAAGGTTAAGCGATAACAGGTAGTTGGCTACCTGGTTAGAACGTTCGTGCAGTTGCTGGTAGGTAACATGTTGCTCATCGTGTATGAGTGCAGTAGCATTGGGAGTTAATAATGCTTGCTTTGTAAACATTGTTGCCAGGCTTACATCATTTAATTCCAGGTTTGATACGAAAGTTACAGCATGCAGGGCCGCAAGTTCAGCCTCTCCTAAAATATTTATTGTAGATAGATGTTTGTCATCAATTGTGATAAACTGGTTTAAGATTTTAAACAGGCTATCAATAATGTAACGAATAGCAGGCTCCTCAAAAAACTGTAATTGATACGTTATGTTGAGGATTAATGGCTGCTGCTTACCATGATCCTGCCAGGTAAATTGCAATGCATGGTCGGTTTGGTTGGCGGCTAGCTGGTATATGGTTGCCTGCACATCTTCACCAAAATCAACCTGAAAATTAAAGGGCTCATAATTTACTATTACATCAAACAACTTGTCACCGGCCTGCAGTCCAAGATCCCTTGCAATATCACCCAGGATGTATGACTGGTTTTTAAGATCATCTTTTAAGGAGCGTGATATGTTAGTTAAAGCCTGTTGTAATGTTTGCTGCGGGTTGTAAGTATTTTTAAAAGGAAGAATTCCACTGAACATGCCTACAATATTTCGCAACTGGCGGGAGCCTCTTTTATGAACAGGTACGCCAATAATACTTTCCGTTTCGCCGGTTGCTTTGGCAAAATATATACTGAGGGCTGCCAGCGTTAACTGTAATAAACCTGCACCAGTATTTGTTTTAAGCTGTTCGATTAAAGCCATTTGGTCAGGGGTGGCCTCGATTGTGTAAGCGTTGCTGCTATATTTATTTTCTATGCAAATAGCTTTTTTACGCAGCAGTTGTGGTGGCCTGGGTTGCAATTTTTGTTTCCAATAATCTCCAATGTGTTTGTATTCTATCGATTGGGAAAAATTTTCTGCTTCTTCAATCTGTGGCTGGTATGCAGGATAATTTATTGCCAGGCTTGCACCTGATGAACGGGCTTTGTATGTTTCTGCCAGGTATTTTATCCAAATTATAAAGCCATAACCATCCGTAATAAGGTGATGGTATTTGCCATAGAACCAATGCTCGTCTTCTGATATTTTAATGAGTGCCTGCTCAACCAACAAATCCGTTTCATTAAAAACGAAAGGTTGATTGAACCTGCTTTGCATCCAGCCCAGCGCAGTAGCGGCAGGTGATGCATTTAAGCTAAAATCAATTTCTTCAATATGTAAACTTGTAATAGAATGGTCGACGCATGTTTTAAAATCTGCAGTCTGCAAATTGAAGCGCATTTTAAATGCATCGAAATAAACAGGAGCACCGGATACAACCTCTATTAATAACTGACTATTTAGTTTACCCTTTAAGCAGATATAGCCCCCTACATTATATAGAGGGCTATTTCCTTTTACAAGTTGATCGGTATACACATCCTTTTGTGCAGGATGCAGAGGGATTGTAACTATATGCATTTTTTCTCACTAACCTTTTTTTACATCATGGCTTTCCATCTAATTATCCTCCTTGTAACGAAAGTGTGGGCCATTGGTTTTAAGATAATACTTCCACACTTTTGCTGCTATTGTAACTACAAGTACAAGTGAGTGACCACAACGATGTTGACTACTATCCAATTGCCAGTTACCAAAAAATTTTACCACACTACAACATCTTTAAACCAACTATTATATTTGAATGGTAGTGATAGCACCAGCCTGTTTATCGTACAGCAATTCTTTTTCACCATATAATCTTTCCGCAATCATTCCCCTGTTGCGGCAAATTTTTACCAGCTTATCCGACTGTACAATTGGGTTAGACTCATCAGTATATTTTATGCTGCTGATGAACTCACACCAGGGCTCCTGGCCCATTGCATATACATATAATTCTTTAGGGTTAAAGATATCTACCAACGATAGCCCTTTGTCGCAATCTGATCCGGCTAACCTGCGGCTGCCATCCATATCGCGGGCTAACTTTTTGGTAAGCAAAGGCCCGTACAACCAGGTAAGTGGTGCGCCATCACACTCCATACCTATAAACATCACGTCTACATCGCCAATCTGCTTATAAATATGTTTATAAAGCCTCGATTCTACAATTCGGGAATCTGCCAGGAATAAGAGTTTAAAGTCACCAATTTTTACAAGGAAGCACGACTTGGTAAGTATGTTTAAATCACTGTGCTCTCCAATAAATGGCAGACCGGTTATGATAGCATCGCTAAACTTAATGGTTTCCATTTCGTCCAGCGCAAACACATTGCTGAAACCTATATTGTCGAACATCAACTTAAGATCAGGATCTTCCAGTTTACCACTGTTGGTACGGGGCACAATCAGATTTTTGATCTTATGCCTGAGCGGTAATAATGTTTCGAATAAAATATGGTCCTGGTGGTTGTGTGTGATGAGAACATAATCAATCATGTCGGGCAGATCGCTATCAGAAAAATGTTGCACATCAGAATGGTAACCGTAGTAACTGATTAAGGGATCTACCAATATGCTGATGTCTTTTGTCTCAACTAAAATACAGGCATGACCAAAATAGCGCATTCTTATTTTATCACCCGTATACTTTTTGTAAGGCGGTGGTGGCGTTTCGGTAAAGAATGAATCAAACAAATCTTCTTTTGATGCAGGAATACCCAACATGGCCTTAATGTAACCCAATGATTGAGGGGTCCTTTTCATTTTAGACAACTCATCAATTACCGTGTTGTCAAAGGTGATGTTTAAGTTGATCACTTCTTTTTCCTCAAGGCGCGGCGTACTCAGGCAAAAGGGCCTTTCGTCGTTGTTGGTTAACCACATGGAAATGCTTTGCATATCCTTTTTATACAGATCGCTGTTGTATAAAAGTGATTCAAAAAACCTGAAATTGGGATTGTTATTCCGGTCATAATACAATTCAACATAACCTTTTAAAAGATCAGGTACTTTATCGTACAAAGTTTCGAGACCAAAGCCTTTTGCCTCTGCTGCGAGCAGTTTATCGAGGTCTTTTATTGCCTTTGCAAACTGAACAATAAGCTCATGTTTTTCATGCGTATCCTTTTGCAATGCCTCAACTTCATCAACCCTTTTACCGCCAAAATCCATAAAAGGACCACCGCGCATTTTAGGATTCAACACTGCTTCAGCATGAATAGAAGGAGCTGACAAATACGAATCGATGATAGAAAGGTGTCGGTGAACAATGTTCATGGCAGCGGTTGCCGGAGAGATTAGATGGCTCCAGGCATACCACTTGTCTACCAAAGGCTCCAATACTACATTAGGTTTAAGGTATACTTGTTTGTTATTCATACATGTTCAACTTTAATATGGTTGTATAGTTTGCGAGATATAATATCCATTATCTCCTGCGAATATTTATAGATAAAAAAATGGTTGCCGGGTAACCTTTTAAAATCGACGGGAAAAGTAGATTCCTTTTGCCAAAGGTTAATATCTTCCAAAGTAAGGTCTTCGCCGGTACCGGTAATTACTGTTATGGGAATATTTAAAGGTGCATGATCTTCATAAATATAATTTTCAGAAAGCATAAAATCTGAACGTAGAATTGGTTCAAAATATTGAAGCAGCTCATCATTTTCTAAAATTTCGTCCGGCATTCCACCTAAATCTTTTACTTCCTGCAAAAATTCCGCTTTTTCCATTAAGTGTCTCTTAACCTCGGTACGCGAAGTGGAGGATGGACCAGAGGTGCCGGTAATAAATAATTGTAGTGGAAGCCGGTGATGGTGCTTTTTAAGTTTTACAGCCAAAAGGTAAGTTACCAACCCCCCCATGCTGTGACCATAGATGGCATAAGGAGCGTCGTCAATCATGTTGCTGATTTTGAGATACATGTCATTTACCAGCGAATGAATATCTGCAATAAGGGGCTCCCTCATCCTTGCGCCCCTTCCGGGAGATTCAAGTGAGACCAGGTTTAGAAAGGAAGGTGCCTTTTCTACATATTGCCGATATGAATATTTATTTCCGCCAGCAAAATGAAAGCAGAAAAGATTAATATTTTTTTTCATAGAAACCACACTTGGTAAACCCGGGTTTAGAATAAGGAGTAAGTTGAACACTGCGTTAAACGAACTCAGATTCAACATAACAGCTTTATGACGATAAAATGCTTTATAAGGTTGATAGACCGAACCGCAATTTAAAAATTATAATAACTGCTTATAATGATTTAAATCATTTTTCATATTATTAGAGGCTTTTTTAAAACGATTTATTTGGATACCAGATACTGTTTTTTACAGCATCCGCTGTTGCCACTCGAACCGAACGCATAATATTATATTAGCATGGCGGTTTACCCTGAGCATGTGGAAGGCTCGCAATCCCTGCCCGTTCGGTTAGGCGGGCTTTTCATCTATTGAATATAAGGCATCGTCTACCTTTAAAGTGAATGGTACCAACTAAATTTAAACAGCCTCTTAATGAATGTATAAAATCAGTTTTCTAAACCATTTAGAAGGAAAACAAGCAATTGGGTAACTAAAAATGCACCTGTTTAAGTTGTATTTGAACATCAGCCAATGGTGTGACTACATGGCAAATGTATCCTTGATGAATAACAATTTTTTTCAGAAACCATGATGAGCCATCATACTCAATCTTGTTTTTGTTGATAACAATTTGGTTTAATGGCATGTTCAGGCCAACACCCAGCGCTTTAAGAAAAGCCTCCTTTTGTGTCCACAAATTATAAAAAGCAGTATAGCTACCAGGTTGACGGTAAATAAGTTTTAATTCTTCAGTTGAAAATAGTTCTGTAAAATCGTTAAGAGGAATTTCTTTAACAGCTTCAATATCAACACCCATTTCTATTGTGCCAATTGCACAGACTACACAATTTCCTGAATGCGAAATATTAAAGTGGATGTCATTTTCAAAATAGGGCTTCTTAAAATCTGTGAACTTTAAATTCGATAATGAAGTTTGATCCAGGTAAAATTGTTTCAATCCTTCCAATAACAAAGCCTTACCTATAACACTCCTGTGGGCATCCTCCCAATGTCTAAAACGCAATACCTCTTGTTGCATTTCGGGTGTTAGCAAGGCAAATAACTGACTGAACCTTTCGGTTGGCATCTTCTCAGTAAACAGGGCATAAAAAACCTGGATCATAATTGACAGAAAGTTCAAAAACAGGTTCAAAGATGAGTGGATAGAGGCAATAATCCATTACAAAACAAAACCGGCAACTCAATACGAGCTGCCGGAATATTAAATTGTTCTTTTATTGGTTCTATTTTACCAATGTTATTTGTTTATTGATAATTTTTTTACCGGATGTCAGTCTACAGATATAAACACCCGCAGGCATATTGCTACCATTTATATTGAATTTGGCAACCCCTGCTTTTAGATTACCTGTATAAACAGTTTTTAAAAGAATACCCTGAATACTGTACAGTTGCAGGCTGTAGTTGCTTTCTTCCGGTATGTAACATTCAATATTTAATGATTGGACAAATGGATTTGGATACGTTCTCATATCCAGGTTTGTAAGCGTATAAAGGGATTTAGGGTCTTTAAATACTGAATTGGTAATAGTTTTTGAACTTGAAGTTTGGAGAGCGGCCACCCTTGCTGAACGTCTTGTATCGACATAGGGCAGTAGCCTGTTTCCTGGAATAGGTGATTCTATTGAAGAATCTTCATACTGCCATGCAACAGAAAGGTGATCTGCCCCGGTCCACTCTTTATGAATTGCTTCAATGTAATATCGTTGACCAGCAAGTAAATAAATTTTCTTGGATTTTTGGGAGGCGGATCGTGTATACTCCTCTGGTAAAGTAGGAGCCCATACCTGGGCTATCAATTGCTTTCTAATTGCGTTTACATCCGGGCTTAAATACAAAGCTCCTACATCATCAGCAGCTAAATAAAAAGTATAGTTCCCGCTTTTTGCTACGCAAACATACCCTTTCAATCTTGAGCCGTAGTAATCTCCAAAAAGCGTAGGTGTTTTAAATGAAGTGGTTAAAGTGTTTGAAGTTACAGGATAATTGAAAGGTATTTGGGCTAAATTATTACCCGCTACACCACCCCAATAGTCCCAGTTTAAACCCCCTGTACCAGGGCATATTTCCGGAACAGGTAATTTAATGGTAATATTTATTTGTAATGATGTTATTATATCCCCATCGTCGGTAATGATTTTAGCAATTATTGGATAAGTGCCATCTGATAAATTACTCCAGGTAATGCTGTATGGATTGTTATATGCCTCACCAATCCTGGTAGTACCACTGTAAAACTCAACACGGTCAACAATGCTTTCTACATCAGTAACAGTAGTTTCTATAGTAACTTTGGTAGTATCAAACTGCTTGTTATTTACAGGAGAAGTTATTGTTACCGTAGGAGGCAGCGGAGCAGTCTTAATTGTTGTGGTTGTGCTTGTTCCATAAAAAGGTACAAGCCTGGTTCCAGGAATAGGTGCTTCCACTTTGCCATCCGGCATTTCCCAGGCCACGGACAAATGGTCTCCTCCATTTCCTTCTTTATGTAAGGCTTCTATATAATATTTTTCTCCTTGATTTAAAAAAATTGTTCTGCTTTTTTGGCTTGCAGACTTGGTATAATCGTTTAAAGCGGTCCATCCTGACACCCAGGCTATTCTTTGTTTGTTAAGAGGATCTGCATTAGTGCTTAACCAAAGTTCACCGTCATCGTCCGATGCTATAAAAAATCTATAATTACCCGACTGCGGCACACACAAAAAACCCCTAATTCTAGACCCATAGTTATCAGCGAAATAATATGGGGTCTGAAAAGATGTTATGTTTTTTGTAGACGAAACGGGGCTGGTCACAGGTATGTTTGCAATCTTATTTCCCGCCTGGCCTGTCCACAAATCCCAACTTATGCTACCTGCATCTGCACATCCTAATGGAGCTGTTTGATCAGTTGAAGCAACAGCAAGTTGATTGGCGGCAAATCTCATTTCTGAAATTGACATATTTCTGAAGTAATTATCTCCAGGCTTATTAAAAAAATACATCCTCAACTTTGCAGGTTTGGACCAGTCAGCATTTTTATCTGCAAGTACAGTTGTTTGCTGTTCAGTAAAGTCGCTATACTTAAATGTTATTGCATCATTTTTACCACTTATGCTAATCGGTAGCATCCTTTTATCAATTATTTGAAGCTCGCCCTGGTTATAATGTGCAATAATTTTATCATTGCCCATGGCATTAAGGCCTCCATCTTTGTCTTTACCTAAATAAAACCGGGCAATCGATCTTCCCTTTATGTCCAGAACTTCCAGGTAACTGCCAGCTTTTAAGTCTGCCTGGTTTGCTTCATTACCTTCAAAGCTTATTTTTCCAGATAATTCCCACTCACTCAGTGCCTTTTTATTTTCAAGAGTTCTTTCAACACTCATGTCATCCTTTTCCTGGCGGTAAAGCACACTTACATCAACAGGTTTAAATTTATCGTAAGACTGTAAGCCGGTCTTTACATCCCAATAATCAGTGTATATATTTTTAAGGATATTTAGTTTGGGATTTCTTGACCAACCTGAATTACCATCTACAAGAGGAACACCATTTCTAGGTAATCCCACCATTAAATCAATACCTTTTAATGAATCCTCAGGGTCTGTATTTTTTAGAATAGCAGTTTGAATTTCAACAGTGTTCAACCCGGATATTTTCCACCTGTGAACTCCATTATTTATTCCTTCATCATTATGGTATAAGTATACATTTCCGCCGACCTCGACGATTGTTCCTCCAAACACGTTACCCGCTACAGCAGGGGGTGCTTCTACCATTCCGAAGTCTTTTTTAATAGCACCAAACTGACCAACAAATAAACCCGTGTTTCCATCAACATGGTTCCAAATATTGGTTTGACTTTGCTTCCAAAACTCGCCATGATAGCCCCAAAATATATGGTCTTTATAAGTAATAGCTGACCCTCCAGCTCTAAAATCGCTTTCAACACCATTACCATTATCAAAAGCGCCATCTTTTGGAAACTCACCTCCATATGAAGGTTGGGTACCACGTGCGGTGCGCCACAAAAACTCGGTTCCTCCTTTATTTACTGCTCCCAAATGATATTCATCACCATTTTTGTCATCCACTCTGCGGCAATTGAAATAAATAATTTTGCCGGATTCTGTAACCGGTTCTTCATAAAGGTTATTGAAAGGGAGTGGGTCGTTGGTACCAAATGTAGTCAGGTTAGCCAGGTATTCAGGTGTTGTTGACCAAATAGGATTATTCTGTGCGTCATAACCTTTAAGATCGTACCTGATATGTTTATTAGGGTAGTCGATAACCATTTTAGAACCGTCATCATTTAAAAATCCATACTGCCCAAGCATAATCCCTGTATAACGAATCACCCCATCATTTACAAGTTCAATAAGTTCGTAAGTAACTCCATTAATTTTTACCCTTGCATAAGTTCGTCCATTTGGAAAGGTTACTATGTTTATGATCTTATAATCAAAGTCGTATTTAGAAGTGAAGTTTGCACGCCAGTTCCTTTTTAGTTTCCATGAACCATTATCGGCGGCCAGGGGTTTTGAATAATCTATTTCAAATTCAAGGTAATCTGCATACAATCTTGTCGGTACTTTCTTATCAACCTGGCTACGATAATTGGTCGATAACATCATAATGCTTTTAATAAAAGCCCTGTTAGCGGCAAAATGCTGAATCCTTAAATTACCATTATCCCCAACGTAAAAGCTACCATCGGGTAAATATGTCAGGTACGTGAGTTTTTCACCAAGTGCATCCTTAAAATAAAACTTATCGTTACTTACGGTGGAACTTTTTAAATACCCCCCAGGTGTGCCCAAACTCCAGTTTAAAGCACCATTTGCAAGATTAAAACCTTTTACAACCTGGTTGGTTACATCGCAAACAGCTATAGTTTTTCCATCAGGAGAAAAATCGAAACCGCCAACTGAAGGTATACTGGTGATTTTGATATCAGAAGCAGTTAGCGTGCCGTTAGAATTGACTACAAATTTTTGTAAACTGCCGCCCTGAACAATCCAAAGATTATCACTATGATCTACTCCTAATTTTGATATTCCTGCTATGGTTATTACCCTAACCAAAGCACCTGTAGTTTTATCTAAAACCTGCAACTCATTTTGTGCATACCGGCTAACAAATAAATAATTACCAGTGCTTTGTACCGCCATCCCAGTGATTATGGTATTTGGTGCATTTTTATAAGAGATAGCTGAATAAGTTACCTCGCTTGTAATGTCCCACTCCATATGGGCATTAACACCTTTTGGAAATTTGAATTGAGCGTTGGAGTTGATATTTGTAGCAAAAACAAATGTTTCAGTGTTTTCTAATGGGTCAAAACCAGCCCAAAACACCTTCTTACCATCCGTAGCCACAAAATCAGTATTAGAACCCGTAATACCTGTTTGCCCAACCCAAGCCTTTTTTGTAGTGTTAGTTGTTTTAAATCTAAATTCTGCAGGCCATCCTTCTGCATATCCACTTGCTACAAAAGCATCATCTCCATTTACGATTACATTTTGAACTCCATCAAAATCGAAAACTCTAAACCTGGAATTACCACTGCCTTCTGCAGAGGAATTACCGATATAAGCTCCTTCCCACTCGTATTTTACATTTGAACTTAAAACCTTGATTTCGATATCGCTATCCGAAACAATTTTACCCTGGTCATCTAGGCCATCCCATTTGGCAGTATTAGTTCCAGCCTTATACTTAACGCCACCCCAAAGTGTTCTTAATAAAGTGCCATTCTTTTTGTAAACACCTGCACTGGTTAGGGTAGTGCTCTTTAAATCAAAAGAAAAAGTACGTGTAACAGGTTTTGTTGTTTGAGCCTTTGAAAAGTTGCAGATTAAACAAAATACTACAAAAAAGTAGGGCAGTTTTTTAAGTTTGGGCATAGAAATTTTTATGTTTTTGAATTAACTTCAAAAGCAAGCTCTTTTATTATAAAAAAATATAATACAAGGTTATCGCATGTTTATTAAGAAAATTTTTACATGGATATTAGGAGAGGGTGGATTTTGATCAACAGGGGCGAAAATAAAGAGCGAGGAACATAAATGCAATTTAAAACAGCTATAAAAAAGAAAATTTTTTATATTAAATAATATTGTAACTTTTAAATTATTGAATTTATGCAAGTTATTTATGCTGCATGTGGATAAAAATATTTTTCCTAACGTGCAACCTATTTAAAAAAATCACAAAAACTAAAACCTCCTTTAAAATAAAGGAGGTTTTAGTTGAAGAATTTAAGATTTTATAACTTAATTAAATTCTCAGTTTGAGAGTAATTAATCGACTTTATAGAAAATTTATAAGTGCCTCTTGAAATAATACCTGTTTCAAAATCAGCGTGTAAATCTCCGCCACTATGTTTTAATTTCTTTGTAGCCACTAGTTGACCTGCATAATTAATTAGTTGTAGTATATAATCTCCCTTTATTAAATTGGGTACAGTCACTGTAAACATTTTATCAGGTATTGGATTAGGGTATACGTTTAAACTTCCCTGCTCCTTAGAAATTAAAACCCTTACAGTTTTAGTTAATTCTTGGGTACCGTCTTTGTTTATGGATTGTATTCTATAAAAATTGTAACCGTTAACCGGGCTAGCATCGTACCACGAGTAATTATTAATTGATGTAAACATTCCCAAGGGTTTTACAGAAGCAACCTCTTTAAAACTCTGGCCATCTGCTGAACGTTCAACAACATAGTTCTCCAAATTGAGTTCATTTGTTGTTTTCCATTCCACATCTACACCTGAATTACGTTTTGTTGCATTTATGGAGAGGAGCGTTAAGGGTAAGGTTTTCAATTTATCAAAAACAATTTTGAAACGATCCTGGCTATAACTTTTTGGATCTGATGTTACAGCAAAAACTACGACTGTTGGCCCCTCAGTTTCCACTGGTATTTCAGTGTTTAGATAGTTATCTGTTAAAAATGCATAAACCTGGCTTGACGTATTAAAATCAGAAGCATCAAATTGCCACTCATATGCCTGTTGTTTTAGATTTGTTATGTTTAAATACAACGTGTCGTTTGGCTTTGGCAGTGGCCGGCTTTCAATACTCAAATCTTTTAAAGTTCTTCTTAGAGAAATATTTTCTTCAAAATTAGATATGTCTTCGGCATCGTCGCCATCAACAGTTGGGAGGTATGCATCATCGAAACGTGTAAGAATACCGTCAGCAAGATTTCTTTTTCCTGAATTTTCATCCACATAATACAGGCTTGCATAAAGCTTTGGAGTAATAGTTGAAGTTCTGAACACTGCACGATTGTTAACCTGCGATTTATCGTTCTCCGTTATAACGAAATTAGTATTTACCGTACCTTTTTTTGCTTTAACTATAAAGGCCTGGCCACTTTGAATATTTGTTGTTGCCTGAGAGGTTTTTACGCTTTGGATTCCCGTTGCATCTACAGTTACATAGCCACCTTTTGTGCCAACATTCGGATCCCAGATTGTGTAATAATTTTCAAACTGAGCCTTATTGGCCGATTGTAATTTATCCCAGTCAATAGGTGAAGCATATGGATTTGCAATAACACTGTGTTTTCCATCTACCAAAATAGAATTGTAGTTTACAGTACCCGTTACTACAGAACCAGTAGCCCGTAAAATTGTGCTTGTAGTTTGGTTAGTACTATTGTTAAGACCTACGCTTCTGTCTCCTCTTACATAAATAAGATAACCTGTTTTAGCATCCAGTTTGTTGGTGTTTGTATTTGAGACTGGTATCCAAACCGGTGTATTGGTTAACCAATTAAAAGTAAATAAAGATGTTTGACCTGCTTCAGAGGCATCAAATCCATCTGAGCCAGAAACCGAACCCGTAATGTGTGTACCAAAACCTTGAACCGGATTAAATTTATCGGTAAGTTTTTTATTACTAACACCTTCCTGCCAATTGTCATTAATGGTTGAATTGGAATTTACAGATGGAGCCAATAACTGGAAACCGGCGCTCTGCTTTGCAGGAAGGTACCGCTGAACTTCAACATCACCCGTAATAGTACCTGTAGACTGGCCAATAATGCCCGTACCGGTTGAGTCTGATTTTACAATCATCTGACCGTCCTTTTTAATTGTTACATCATCACCAGTGCCATCGTTAACTCTTATAATTCCACCAGGCAATATATTCAATACAGCACCCATTTCTATTTGTAAGTTATCGGCAAAAACTTCGGTACTTATCGAAACTGTATTACCTGATTTTATGATAATGCTGGTTGCACTGGTATCGGGTAAATTTTTTGCTGCTCCCCAATTGTTGTTATCAGTTGAATATTTCCAGGTTGCTACATTACTCCAATCCCCATTGGAAATTGTTTTGTAATAAATACCTGTTTCTTGGGGACCATAAAAATATAACTCCTGAATGCTTACATATTTAGGTGTTTGGAAACCATTTGTGTATGCAAAAAACCTGAAATATTTTGGATTTTTTGCATCAGCCTTTGCCTCTGCAGTGTTTTTTGTTGTGGCGCTATAACCGGCAAAACCAAATTTAATTGAACCTTTCTCATAAGTCATTTCAAAATCTTCGTTTCTTGAGGAATATACATTTTTTTCAGTGGTGCCCCCGGTTAAAACAACATCATTGCCTCGTAAACTAAAAGTACCACTTTGGTTAGCTGCTTGTCTAAAATCGAACCTTGCAATTTGTTTTCCTGCAGCATCCACCACATCCAAAAATGAGGCAGTTGAAAGGTCAAATTCACTCATCTTATTATACTGATAATTCAATTTCCCCTTAATGCTCCATTCATCCAGTTTAGAATTGTTCCCTAAATCTCTTGAGAAAACTGCGCTGCTTCCTTTGGGCTGATTGAAAGCAAACTGAAGATTTGCCGGTTTAAACTTGTCATAACTCGTATTACCCACCGTAATGTAAGTACCGGTTGTATTTACTTCCGGAACTCTTGTCCATCCATGATAATTATTTGGAAGAGTAGTTAATTCACGTGTAATTCCTTCAAGTAGATCCACCCCTTCATTCAAAGAATTATTATCTCCCAAAACCGAGGCGGTTTGCACTTCAACTGTATTTAACCCTGAAATTTTCCACCTATGAATTCCGTTATTTACTCCCTCATCGTTGTGGTATAAGTAAACGTTTCCGTTTACTTCAACAACTGTTCCACCAAATACATTTCCAGCAACCTGGGGTGGTGCTTCTTCCATACCGTAATCTTTTTTTATTGCTCCAAACTGGCCAATAAACAATCCTGTGTTTCCGTCAACATGGTTCCAAATGTTTGTTTGGCTTTGCTTCCAAAACTCACCATGATACCCCCAGAAAATATTATCCTTATAAGTTAAGGCTGATCCGCCTGCTCTAAAATCGCTTTCTACTCCGTTGCCATTATCAAAGGCTCCATCTCTAGGTAATTCTCCTCCATAAGAATTTTGTGTACCCCTTGCAGTACGCCATAAAAATCCGGTTCCACCTTTATTTACTGCACCTAAATGATATTCATCACCATTTTTTCCATCTGCCCTTCTGCAGTTAAAGTAGATTACTTTACCTGACTCAGTAACGGGTTCTTCATATTGATTGTTAAACGGCAGCGGATCATTTGCTCCCATGGTTGAAAGGTTGGCAATATATTCGGGTGTGGAAGACCAGATTGGATTATTCAAGGCATTAAAGCCGGTAAGAGCATACTTTATGTGTTTTGTTGGGTAAACAATCGTCATTTTAGAACCATCATTATTTAAAAATCCATACTGACCAAGTAAAATACCTGTAAAACGCATAACACCATCTTTCACCAGTTCTACCAGTTCATAAGTAACTCCATTAATTTTTACCCTGCCGTAAGTTCTGCCATTTGGAAAAGTGACAATATTTATGATCTTATAATCGAAATCGTATTTGCTTGAAAAGTTTGCTCTCCAGTTTCTTTTTAGTTTCCAGGAGTTATTGTCTGCTGCAAGTGGTTTTGAATAATCAATTTCAAATTCCAGGTAATCTGCAAATACCCTTGTTGGAACATTTTTGTCCACCATAGTACGATAGTTGGTAGACAACATCATGATGCTTTTAATAAATGTTCGGTTAGCTGAAAAATACTGTATTCTTAGGTTTCCGTTATCACCAACATAAAAACTACCATCTGGCAAATAAGTTAAATAGGTAAGTTTTTCTCCGCGTACATCCCTAAAATAAAATTTATCATTAGTAACTGTTGAGTTGGTTAAATATCCACCCGGAGTACCAAGGGTCCAGCTTAATGCACCCGTATTAGTATTGTAACCTTTCACAACCTGGTTATAAACATCGCAAACTGCTATAGTGGAACCATCCGGAGAAAAGCCAAATCCACCAATTGATTGAAGGCCGGTAATATTTACACCTGTTTTTGTTAGGTTACCATCTGCGCTTATTTTATATTGATCTATAACAGATTCATGAGAGACCCATAGATTGTCTTTGTTGTCGATTCCTAATTTTGTAACGCCGGTTATAGTTAGGGTACGTACAAGTGCACCAGTTATTTTGTCCAGTATTTGTAATTCGTTTTGAGAAGACCGGCTTACGAATAAATAATTGCCTGTTTTTTGAACTGCCAAGCCAGAGATGATTGACAATGGAGCATTTTTATAGGATATAGTTGAGTAAGTAACATTGCTCGTATTGTCCCATTCCATGTGTGCGTTAACCCCTTTGGCAAATGTCACTTCATTATTATTGCTTACGTTAGTTGCAAACACAAAAGTTTCTGTATTTTGAAATGGATCAAATCCTGCCCAATAAACTTTGTTGCCATCTGTAGCGGCAAAAGTTGAATTTGAACCTGTAATACCAGTTTGACCCACCCAAACTTTTTTTGATGGTGTAGCGGTATTAAATCTAAACTCAGAAGGCCAGCCCTCAGCGTATCCACTGGCAACAAATGCATCATTACCCGATACAATCACATTTTGAACACCATCAAAATCAAAAACACGAAAACGGGTGTCTCCGCTTCCTGCAGCTGATGAATTACCAATGTATGCCCCTTCCCACTCATATTTTACGTTAGAAGTTAATACCTTAATTTCAAAAGCGCTGTCTGAAACAGGTTGGCCCTGGTCGTCTAAACCATCCCACTTGCTTTTGTAGGTACCTGCTTTATATTTTACACCACTCCAAATGGTTCTTAACAAAGTGCCATCCTTTTTATATGCACCGGCACTTGCTAAAGACTCGTTTTTTAAAGTAAAACTAAAGGTGATCTTCTTTGAATTTTTTGCACTTGCATTTTCTACAGTTTGTGAGAATGAACTGAAGGAAACAAATACAAAATAGATTGAAATGAAAAATGAGGGGAATTTGAACATAGATACTGGTTTTAACTCAGGCTAAGTGCATTTGGCAATGGCACTTAGTCCGACCGTAACTATCAAACTCCCTTACAATAAAATTATTTTCGGATGAGAGTTATCCTAATACCCACATCAGACACAATTGCTTTTGGTAATTTTCCCAATTTTAGAAAGGCAATTGTTATGTGATTGACTATTAAAATATTAAGTAAACATTTAAAGCTGAGGTAAAAAAAAACCCGGAGAAATCTCCGGGCTAAGTTGTAGTAAGTCTTAAAATGGTTACAATTATCTATCTATTGGAATAATATGGAAAGGATTTAAAAGTGTAAAAAAATATAGTCCATGGTAACTTTTACATTCCTCATTGTTTATTAAAACCTATTTGGAGTAAGTGGGTTTAACTTTTAAGTTATCCATAAAAACACTTTTCAATCGTTGGATATTGATCTTTATTGCGTCAATAAGCCATTTAAAAAACATATTCCAATATTTTCTTTGTTTATCTAACACAAGCCCTATAATGCTACAGGTAAACAAAACACATGGAATTGCTATCCAAACATTAAAAAATAAAGGATTACCGGCAAACACAGCCTGCCATAAAATAAACAATGGAAAATGTAATACGTAAATAGGGTACGTAAGATCTGCCCACTTTCGAACCCATGAGACAAGGTTCTTATTTATGTGAACTTCGTGAAAACCTGGCATTATCCATAACCCAAATGCGAAAAACGAACCTATTAGAAAATCGGTAAGAAATTGGCTGGCAAAATGAAAAGGGTAAGTTCCTAAGGGGTACGGAAAAGGAGTAACGTTTATTACTGCAAGACTTGCTAATACAAATGCTGCAAGCATATAACTTACTGAAACGGTCAAGCCTAATTGTGGTTTAGGAAGGCGATAGGCAAAATAACCTAGTAGCCAAATCGGCATCATCAACAAAATTTTAGGACCTGCAATTATACAGGCAAGAAGTGGTAGAATGAACCATTTTTTTCCTGCTGTTTTAAAAAAAAACAATCCAAAAATTACGTAATACCAAAATTCAAAACTTAACGACCATAAGGGTCGGTTAATAGGTGGTGCTGAACTAAAGAACCATATCTCATTTAGAAATGCTCCTGATATAAAATAGCGTGGTAATGAAAATCCCCTGGAAAATTCTGCTGTAAGAGACGGAGATAAAAAGTAAACACAAGTTTCAACTATTGCGGTAACTAGCAAGGCAGGGATTAAAACAGAGCTTAACCTGCTAAGCCTGGCCTGTGCATAATGCGTAAATCCCCGATTGTTGTTACTTGTTGAAAGCGCAATTACATATCCTGATAGAACAAAAAAGATGATCACTGCTGTATGTGCGCCATCAAAAGGCTCATGTGGATTGTGTTTGTTAATAGGATACCACAGGTCCTGCGCATGACTAAAAAAGACAGTTAACGCTGCTCCCAACCTTAACACGTCAAGAATGACACTTGTTAAACCGCTAATTCCTTTTTTCAATTTCTAAATACTTTTGGTGAGTAATATTTGCTAAAGCATGCACCATTTTTAAAAGTGTAGCAGTTCCTGAATGTTTAGCTTAGAAATTATACCGCTTCTAACATTTCTGAAACATGAACTGTATTGTGTCCTTTTAGTGCAGGGTTTAAAATTTCACTTGAAAAGGTTGATAAAATGGCCTCCTGGGATAAGAAGTCTTCAGCATATTTTCTTGCATTTCGACTTTTAGCTACATTATCTGTATTAACGGCCTGAATGATTGCTTGTGTAAAAACAGTTTGATCTTCAGGTTTAATAACATAGGCCATATCAGATTGGCCCATCAGGTTATATAAACTAGTACCGGGGTTTGCCATAACTATTGATACCCCACCAACAGCTAAAATAGTTGACAACTTTGATGGCAGCACAAGATCGCTGGCATTTACTTTTTGAACAACCAGGTGCACGTCAGCCATATTTAAAAACTGGTTGAAAAGATTAATTGGCTGCAGGGGCAAAAAAAATACATTGCTAAGATTTAACTCCTTTTGAAGAGTTAACAATTTTTGTTGGTAAGGGCCATGGCCACAAATAATAAATTTTACTTCACGTTGATGTTGCAATTCATTGGCAGCATGTAAAATCATTTCCAGTCCTTGTTTCTCACCAATAGCACCAGAATAAAGTATGATGGTATCACTTACATTGAAACCAAACATAGTTTTTAATCTTCCCCTTTCTTGTATCGGATAAAATGCATTTATATCAACCCAATTTGGAAAGAAACTAATTTCCTTATCACATTTATCGGCCAGTTTTTGCATCATACCGGTTGAAATGCTGCTTACTACATCTGCCCTTTTTAATATAAATTTTTCAAGACCAAATAAAACTGACAGCAGCCCACCAGATTTAATCATGCCTAATTCTTTGGCTGCATCTACCTGTAAATCCTGCACATGATATATGAATTGAGCTCCTTTTACCTTTTTATACAGATACCCTAATAATCCTAATGTAAAAGGCGGTGCAACGGTAATTACATGATTGTACTTCTTTTTAAATAATAGCGGAAAAAGGGCAATAAAGGTGGAAGCAAAAATAGAAAAATCGGAAAGCAATCGCTTGAACCCTGATGGATTTTGAGGGACATAATGCGGACACCGAACAATAGTGAAATCGTTAGCGCCTGTACTTTTTTCTTTCTTATACCAAAAAGCATTTTTGATGTAAGGTTCCTGAATTTTCCATTGCGGATAATATGGATAAGTTGTTACAACTGCACATTCGTACCCATTGCCTGCCAACCACTCCATCATTTCTCCATTGTACTTTCCAATACCAGTCAGCTCGGGTGAAAAATTCCCACCAATTAACAGTACTCTCTTATTCAATTCCTTCTTAATGTTTTTGATAGTACTAATTTTTTTGCTCCCGAATTTTGCAATATACCTGGGTGAAATAGGACATTTTTAAAATAGCAAATGCCAGTCCCCTGGCACCATCTCTAAACCCGCCCAACAAAAAAAAACTCCCCAAAAAATAAGCAGGACCAACAAACGGGCTTTTCATTAGTGCGTATTTAAGCCGTTGTTTCCAAGTCCACTTAGCTGCTAAATCACTATTATTCGAAGCTTTGAGAAAACGTGCAGCTTCCCAACCTGCATACTCGTTGTGCTTAATAACATAATGCGATACTCCTCTAAAATCCTGGTGATCAATTTTGCTTTTAATAATCCCAACTTCGCCGGTTAACTGGGGATGTTCATGAACTTCCATGTCTAAATTGCTCCATTGATTCTCGTCAATAAGCTCATATTCCCCGCGACCAACCTTAAACAATGCCAATTTTTTTAAGGGATATCCACCTTTTAATTCTTTACCCAAAAAGTAAATAGTGTAATTCAACCAATAACCAATATTGTTAGATTGTGGTAGTTTAGAACGGAGTTCCCTTTTAAATTCTTCAGTTATATATTCATCTGCATCAAGAAAAAGTACCCACTCTGTTTGCAAATCATAATTTCTTAAAAACCAATTCCTCTTTTTCGGAAATTTACCATCCCATTTAAAGTCTACCACTTCAATACAATATAGTGCTGCTATAGCTTTGGTATTATCAGTACTGCCTGAATCTATTATTACAATTGATTTGACAAAATCATTTCCAATAGCTTTAAGGCAGCCGGGAAGATTTCTTTCCTCATTTCTTACAGGAATAGCTATAGTTAAATTTAAAAGATCACTCATTATTTGCTTTCCTGAAAATAGTTTGTTACGGGTTGTAACTCGGAAGGTATATCCTCAATTAAAGGAGTAATTGTTCCAAACGCCCTTTCTTTTAAAGGCTTGCACGGATGTCCTGCACAAACCATCCATGCAGGCATGTTTTTAGTTACTACAGACCTTGCTCCTATTACACATCCTTCACCAATATCGATACCAGGATGAATAAACGCTTCCGCAGCAACCCATGCCTGGTCACCTATTATTATAGGCATGGTAATCAACCTAAAACCGGGATCATTATAGTCGTGAGTGCCTGCACATAAATGTGCCCCCTGGGAAATAACAGCTCTTTTTCCAATTATGATTTTTCCCTGAGAATATAGAATTGCCCCACTTGCAATACCGCACTCGTCCTTAAACTCCAAATTCCAGGGAGCCCATATTTTTACTGCCGGATACACATGTACACCTTTACCCACTTTTGCTCCAAATGATCGTAATAAAAAGTTTCGAAAACCATGAAAGGGCTTTGGAGAAAATCTGAACAAGGTGGAAGCGATGATGCCCCAGAGCAATCTTCCTACCCTGCTTTTTATAGAGAAAGAGGGGCCGAGATGTGTATTAGTATTATGCATGGTAATTTCTTTGTTATACCACTCGTTTATTGCTCAGCTAATGTATTATACATTCGTTTAGCTGCAGTTTCTATTCCAAAGCACTCCATATAACAATTACCTGCATTTACACCCATCTCCTTTTTTTCATATTCCTGTAAGGCATCCCACTTTTCAAATAGCTCAACAGTTCCTTGCAATGTATCATCGGCAACTAAGCCTGCTTTATTTTCTTTTATTTCGCACCAGGTATTTACCTGGTTTGATATTAATACGGGTTTGCCGCAAGCCAAAGCTTCCACAACTGCAATTCCAAAATTTTCCTGGTGGCTGGGCAAAATCATTGCTTCGCAATTGTAAAATGCTTCCCATTTTATATCTCCGTCAAGCATCCCGGTAAAAATAACTGTATTGGATAAAATTCCTGATGCAGCCACTCTTTCTTTAATCTTTTTACCATAATTGCTTTCTAAACCTGGACCAGCTATTACTAATAATGGCCATTCATCTTCGTTTTCGTCCTGGGGCAAATCCATAGCATTTGAAGATGCTACAGCAGCACTTAATGAATATTTTCTCTGCATTGCTGTCAGGTAGGCCTCTATTAAAATATCCAGTCCTTTTTTTTGATGTATTCTGCTTAAAAAAAGAAAATATGACTTGCCTTTTAGCTGCGTAAATTTGGTAAAAAGCAAGGGATTGCTGATGGAGGCAGAAGGAGGAGGGGCTTGAATACCGTAACCCACATTCAGCTCCTTTTTAGGTCTATATCCCGGAAAGGTTGTGCGGGCCAGATTAAGTTCAGTTTGAGTAGTATAAAGTATTCCATCTGCTTTAGCAATCAGCTTGCTTGTAATAAACTTCCAATATAACTGGTTTCTAATTGCCTTTAACTTTCTGTCGGCAGCTATCTGAAAGTATGGGTCTAACATGCCGTGAGGCATAACAAAAAGCTTTGGTACCTTGTCTAAACTATTATTTTTCTTAGCTCTTTTCTGAAGATATTTTATCGATTTTAGTGTAGCATAGCCATTATATAACCAAAGCCCATGAATAATAACCACATCAAAACGTAGCAAATTAGATTTTAGCCAGGGAATTAGTTTTTCACTATAACACCAGGCTGTTTTTCCGGGACCAAGTGCATAAATCTTAAATGCATCCTTTGCAATAAAATTTTCATTTGGATCATCAAGGCATACAACCTCGTTATGAACGCCCATTTTTTCCAACTCAGGTATAGAATTTCTTATACCCTGGCATGGCCCCCCAGATGCAGGGTTCATACTGGCAATAACACGTAATATCTTCAACTTTGTAAAATAGAAATTTTTAGGAATTAAACTTCTGCCAGAGTGGATTTGCCAGTCAGAGTATGTTGTTTTTGAAGCCAATGCCCCAAAACACTCCACTTCCAAACCCGCGTCCAATGCTGGTTACCCTGCTGAAATCTTTGAAGCTGTAATAAGGGAGCTTTTATACCGGTAAATTCTACAACAGCATAGATACCTTGTTTAGTAAAATCAAATAAGGGTCCTTTCATCCAATCATCCATTGGTAATGCAAAACCCTGCTTAGGGCGATCATACACTTCAACCGGTAAAATATCTTTAAAAGCATTTACAAGAAGAGGCTTTACGCCAATGCCTTTTTTGTATCTCTGGTGCATGCTTAAAATTTCCTCCACCAAAATATGATCCAGGAATGGAACCCTTAATTCTAACCCTACTGCCATGCTCATTTGGTCGCTATCGCGTAACAACATTGGACACATATACCCTTGCATTTCTGCCCACGATATCTTAGCCATTGTATCTAATTCGTGGGGACTTTTTGAAATTGTGGGAAGCCCATTTTCCAGTCCATTTTCTTTTAATTGCTTAATTGACATGAACCGCCTCCTGGAAACGGTTATTTCTTCAGCAGTTAGATGTTCTATACCTCCAAGTTTTTCTTTAATACTTGCAGGTAAAAGTTTTAAAAATAGTTGCTGAGCACCAGAGGGTAAAAATCGTAAATTATCAAGAAGCGGAACACTTTTAAAACTGGGGTAACCACCAAAAAGTTCATCTCCTCCTAAACCTGATAATGCCACCTTTAAACCAGTATCGCTAACTGCTTTGGATACTATAAATGTATTAATCGCATCTACTGAGGGTACATCCATACATTCCACTGCCTGTTGAACAGATGATAAACAATCATTCTCAGTTATTTCTAATTCAAAGTGTTCTGATCCACAAATTTTGGCAACTTTTCTTGCAATTAAACGCTCATCAAATCCTGTCTGCGGAAAACCAACAGTAAATGTTTGAAGATTTTTTCCTAAAATTTTACCTGCTACCAGTGCAATAATACTTGAATCAATCCCACCGCTTAAAAAGGCACCAACTCCAACGTCACTAATAAGATGTTCTTCTATTGATGAGGATACTAATTTTCTAACCAGACTTTTTGCATCTTGCTTACAGGTTACCTTTGAATTTTGAAACTTTTGTTTTGGCCACCATTGTTCCTTTGTCTGTTGTCCATCGTGAGAAATTTTTACATAACTACCTGGAAAAAGTGATTCAACGTTGGTAAATAATTGTCCCCCTTCAGGCAAATGGCCAAACCCGATATACTCACTAAGAGCTTTGCTTGTTAAGTTGCCTGTAGTACTATTAATTAATGGCTCAATTTCTGAACAAAAGGTTATGGCTCCTTTTGTTGTTTTTAAATAAAGAGGCTTTATTCCAAACCTATCCCTAACTAATAATACTGATTTGTCATATTGGTCGTATAAAGCAAAAGCAAACATTCCTTTCAATAATTGAAAGGTTTCAAAACCTTTTACTTTAAATAATTCTATTAAGGTTTCCGTATCAGATGTTCCTCTCCACTCAAAATCCGGCAAATACGATCTTAAGTCAAGATGATTATATATTTCTCCATTAAATATTATAGTGTATCTATTGCTGCTATTGTGCATGGGCTGGTCACCTGACGGGGTGGGATCCAGAATTGCGAGCCTGGTGTGACCAAAATAAACAGTTCTTTCATTATTGAACCATTCTCCAAAACCATCGGGGCCTCTGTGTTTAATTAAATCCAATGATGGCAGATCAAAAACCTCTTCCTTAAAACTTATTTTACCTATAATTCCGCACATTTAATGTTTTGTTTTTGGTATTAGCAATTAGCACAACCAATTATGATATTTCTTTTAAGGCCAAATTGAAGACCCAGGTTTGAATTATAAATTATAGCCTTAATAATTTTCCTCTTGTTAACAAATGTAAAAAATATGAATTAGTTGAAAAGTAAAGCATTAAATTTTATTAATATTTTATCTACTAGTAAAGGCTAATAGTTTTTAATTTTTAATTACTGGTTAAGAAGTAATCGACATTTTGGAACGTGAAATAGAGTCTTTACCCTTGAGATATCCCCCCTCAGTAAGTTGTAAATAAATTTTTTCAATATTATCCAATGCAGTTTCAGTATTAAATCTGGTTGCATTTTTTATGCCAGCTCTTATAATATTATTACGATCTTCAAGGTCAAGATTTAAAATAGATTCAATAAGTGCCCCAGATTCACTTCCCCAATTCTCAATTAAATTAAAATCTGACGGCATGCGTGAGATTAAAAAACCAGCACTTCCGGCAACTTCAGTCATGGGGGCAAGATTGGTAGTTACTACCGGACAACCAGAAGCCATTGCTTCTGCAATGGGCCATCCAAAACCTTCGGCCAATGATGGAAATAAAAATACATTTGCTCCATGATAAGCCATTCTTATCCCTTTGTCTTCAATGTCATTCAAAAAATAAATATCTCTCTTATAAGGAGAATTATTCTTTTGATCATTTAACGCTGGGGAAGGTGAGGATCCAATTAATAACAATGGCAACTTATATTTGGATTTTTTTCGCCAACCATTATAAATATCAATAACACCTCCCCGATTTTTGTACCAACTGTTACCTCCAATATGCAATAAATATCCTTCTGAAAGATCCCTATTGATAATGTTGCCAAAATATTGCCGGGCAGCAGCAACATTTCCCAATTCAAAAGACTGATTTAATCCATTATAAACTATTTCTGAAACTTTTGGAATACGACTTAAAAATTTATGCAAATCGTTCCTGGTATTTTGAGAAACTGAAATAAAATTTTTACCCTGGCTATAACCCTTTCTTATCATTTTTTGATATAAACAACCCGTCCAGCTTGTAGGGTTTTCAGGTATGGTACCTAAAGCTGAATGCTGGGCTAGAAAATCATGACAATGAATAATGTGTGTTTTGTTTTTCACCAATGGAACCCATGGACCAAGCGCATGATCAGTAAAGACAAATAAGGTATTTGAGGGAAGTTTTTTTAACCTTGATTTTACTTCTAAGGGAAAAATTAAAAATTGATCAATATAACCCAACCATTTTTTTAAGTTTTTTCCAAACGGTAAATTATAAAATCTACTCCTGGGTGTCCAAACTTCAACTGAATGTCCCCTTTTAATCATTCCATCCTGGATCATTTTAGCATACCTGGGCATACTCTGCTGTGCAAGAAATTCAGGGTGTGTGAATAAAACCAAATGCATA
>JBBQVY010000042.1:0-27726 GCA_038211085.1 Chitinophagales bacterium
GGTTGGAGGATTGAAATAAAGAAATACCCGCTGCTAACAAAAGTTGGCGGATTTCGAAATGGTACCATTTTAGGCCATCACCCCGGCACAGGAAATACCATGGAACACTATGGCGGTTTTTACACGCAGGATGAAATTAAAGCTGTGGTAAAATATGCGGCAGACAGGTTCATCAATGTCATCCCCGAAATAGAAATGCCCGGCCACTCAAGCGCTGCTATTGCAGCTTACCCCCAGCGAAGTTGCTTTCCTGATGTGTCTACTGTTGTAAAAGACAAAGTAACCTGGAGTGGTACACGCCAGGGCAAGCAGGTTCAACAAAGCTGGGGTGTTTATGAAGATGTGTTTTGCCCAACAGAATACACTTTTTCTTTTTTAGAAGATGTGTTGGATGAGGTTATCCAATTATTTCCTTCGCAATACATTCATATTGGTGGAGACGAAAGCCCGAAAGACTCGTGGAAGCGTTCACCTTTTACGCAACAATTGATCAAAGAAAAAGGGCTTAAAGATGAGCATGAATTACAGAGCTATTTTATCCAGCGCATTGAAAAATATTTAAACAGTAAGGGCAAGAAAATAATAGGCTGGGACGAAATTTTGGAAGGCGGACTGGCAGCAAATGCCACTGTTATGAGTTGGAGAGGTGAGGAAGGTGGAATTGAAGCGGCCAAACAAAACCATCATGTAATTATGACACCGGGGGCATACGTTTACTTTGATCATGCACAGGGCAAGCCCGAAGACTCTTTAACTATTGGCGGGTATCTTCCACTTGAGAAAGTGTACCAGTACAAACCTGTTCCTGCTGCTTTGGAAGGAGAGCAGGCAAAGCTTGTAATGGGCAGCCAGGCTAATGTTTGGACCGAGTACATGAACAATCCACAAAAAGTTGAGTACATGATTTTCCCTCGTATGAGTGCTTTAAGCGAGGTATTATGGAATGATAAGAAAGACTATGATGATTTTAAAAAGAGGTTGAGCATGCAGCTTAAAAGGTACGATCTGTGGAAGGTGAATTACAGCAAAGCACCCTACGAAATAAAATAAAACCAGGAACCATAAAAATTTAAATGGTAACCCGTTGGCGGTTGCCATTAATCTTATTAATCTTTGCGGCTTCCATCATTCTCTAAATACAAAACCCAAACGATATGTCCAGCCCCCGGTTGAATGTTGATCTTACAGACAGCTTCGAAAAAATTCCTGTAAAAATATTTAGTACACCAAAAGAAGGTTCTGCTTATGTAGCAGCACAAATTGCTACATTAATAAAAGAAAAGCAGGCCAGTGGAGAAAACATTGTCCTGGGCCTGGCAACCGGCTCCACTCCCATTAGTATGTATAAAGAGTTGGTGCGATTGCATAAGGAGGAAGGATTGAGTTTTAAGAACGTAATCACCTTTAACCTGGATGAATATTACCCACTTGAGAGCGATGCCTATCAAAGTTATTTCAGCTTTATGCATCGTCAATTATTTAATCATATTGACATTGATCCGTCAAACATTTTCATACCCAATGGTGAGTTACCCAAAGAAGAAATAAAGAAGCATTGCCACGATTATGAGCAACTCATTGCGGATAAAGGCGGCATAGATGTGCAGATTTTGGGCATTGGTAATAATGGTCACATAGGTTTTAACGAGCCGGGTTCAAGCATCTTCTCAAAAACAAGATTGGTAACTCTTGACAACAGTACACGTATAGCCAATGCACGGGATTTTTTAAATATTTCGCAGGTACCGCGCCTGGCCATAACCATGGGTATCAGCACCATTTTAAAGGCAAAGAAAATTCTATTGATGGCGTGGGGAATGAAGGCCGGTATAGTAGCCCGGTCTGCTGAAGGCGAACTGTCGGAGCAGGTACCTGCAAGTATTTTGCAGCAACATGCCGACTGCACTTTTGTAGTGGACGAAACGGCTGCCAGCGAACTGACCAGGATAAAATCGCCATGGCTGACGGGTGAGATTGACTGGACTCCCAAGATCATTAAAAGAGCCGTTGTAAACATGTCGCTGAAAACCGGCAAACCAGTTTTAAGTCTTACCACGCACGATTATAATGAGAATGGTTTGGGCGATCTTTTGGTAGAAAAAGGAGATGCTTACGAGATCAACCTACAGGTGTATTACATGTTGCGTGATACCATTACGGGCTGGCCTGGCGGAAAGCCCAATGCTGTTATACCCGGTCACCCGGAACGCAGCGAAATTCAACCAAAACGCTGCCTCATTTTTTCTCCACACCCTGACGATGATATTATTAGTATGGGTGGAACATTTATGCGCCTGCACGACCAGGGACACGAGGTGCATGTTGGCTACCAGACCAGTGGCAATATTGCGGTTACCGACGAGTTTGTTACCAGGTTTCTTGACTTTGCAGTTGGCTTCGAAGACATGTTTGGCATAGACAATAAAACCAGTAAAGAAATACTTTCCGCTGCGCGGAAATTCTTAGCCGGTAAAAGAAAAAATGAAATTGATACAGCGGAGATAAGAGCCATTAAAGGATTGATCAGGCGTTGTGAAGCAAGGGCCACCTGCAGGTATGTAGGTCTTACTGATGATAAGGCGCATTTTTTAAATCTGCCATTTTACGAAACCGGCACCATAGACAAAAACCCCATGAGCGAAGCTGATGTGCAGATAACCATGGATATTTTAAATAAAATTAAACCGCACCAGGTGTATTGCGCAGGCGATCTTGCTGACCCCCATGGTACACATAAAGTTTGCTTAGATGTGGTATTTGAAAGTTTTAGAAGGTTTCATGCACAGAACGTAGAGTGGGTTAAAGATTGCCGGATATGGTTGTATAAAGGTGCCTGGCAGGAGTGGGATATTACTGAAATTGAAATGGCTATACCTATGAGCCCCGACCAGGCTATGAAGAAACGTTTTGGCATATTCATTCACCAGTCGCAAAAAGATATGGTCCCCTTCCAGGGTAGTGATGCCCGTGAATTTTGGCAGCGTGCCGAGGAACGAAACGGTAACACCGCTAACCTGTATGCTCAACTTGGTATGACGCAGTATGCAGCTATGGAGGCATTTGTAAGATGGTACCCGGAGAATGAAATTTGACGGGGCGAAAAAAATTTTTTTTAGTGAAAGGCTACAGATTTTATTGTAGCCTTTTTTATTAGGCACCACTATAACTTCTTTAATTTGTAAGATTTGAAAACCTTCTACCAATTGTATTCAGTTATTTACCGCTTGTAATTTGCAACATTAGTTGTCGAAATATATTGGGTGAAAACTATATTAGGATATCCAACCTCATGTATATTTACATCGCAATTAAATGGAGCCTCGCTCCTATGTAAGATGAACCACTACAATGAATTTATTTTAGCTCGCTGCCGCCAAAGGGTAAAGCCACCCGCAGTTACCTTCTGCTAATTTTCTTCCCGAAAAAGAATTAACAGGTGCAATTGTTCTGCACTTAATTTTCCAACACAGTTAGCAATAAAGCATACTGATTATTCAAATTTATTTTTTTGTAAAATGAGACTTTTGTTAGTCGTCTTTGTAGCATCAACTATCACATTTGTGGTCGTTATGAGCCGCCGTTTTTACTCTTTGAAATTGTCACAGTTATTACCGGATTGTGGTCATGGCCAAACAGCTTGTACCCGAAGTTATATTGAGAGAAAGTTACCGGTTAATGAAGTATGCGGGGAGATAATATATCAACAACATTTTTTGTTGCTTTGATCTCCATTTGACCGATTTGGGGGAATACGTAAAAATATTCATTAACCTCAAACGTTTAAAGGTGCACCTTCAAAGAGGAAGTACACTTTAATTACTTAGTTTTAAAATATTATCAACCAATCTAATTCAACTAAAAATGGCAAGCTTAGGTAAAAAAATATTGTCTGCATTTGTCGATATCGAAGACGAACCCTCAGAAAATGTTCAGAAGGCGGAAAAGGTTTCTTTTTCTTCCCAGGCTGTTCCCCAGGTGAACGAATCCAGCCAGGAAAAATTCAAGCACTATTTCGAGCAATTGTTTAAAGAATCCAACCTGCCTGGTCCTGACTATTATGAATTTTTAAAAATGGTGGAAGCAATGAGTAGCATCCCTGACGAGAAAACAAGGTACGTGTCAGCGTTTGCAGGCTTATCGGTGCAAGGTTTGGATAAAAATAAATTGGTTAGCAGTGCTGAAGCGTACATCAAAATTTTAGAAACAGACTCGGAGCATTTTAATTCAACCATTAACACTGCTATGTCTGAAAAAGTAGAGAAGAAAAAGAAAGAGCTTGAGGAAAAATCAAAAAAGATCCAGGAGTTGACACGTGAAATAACAGACCTGAATAATTCGATCATGGCGCTTGGAAACGAGATAAAAGAAAACGAAGAAAAGATACACAACAACCTCGGGGGTTATGCAATTGAATCGCAAAAATTCAGGGCAAGAATCAATGAGGACATTCAAAAAATAAATACCCTTTTATAATCACTAACATGAAAATAGATAATAACATTTCAGATGGTAAAGGAATGCCAGGTTGGTTTGCCGAACCCAAAAACGTGGCTACCACAGTTATTGGTGTTAGCTTGTTTGCTGGCCTGACTTACTTTTTTCTTACTTATGTATTACCATGGCTGGTAAATGTAACCTGGAACCTTATTAACCTCATTATTGGCGGAGTAATCCTTGGCTTCCTGTTACTCATTGTAACCAATAAAAAATTCTGGAGAGCCATCAGGTATTTCTCTGAGTTCATTGCGAATTATACTATTGGTTTGGCTATTGAGTTAAACCCGTTCAGGATATTGGAATACAAAATAGAACAGGGCTATAAAGACCGTGATACTTTGTATAAGCAAGGGGCCAGGTTGAAGGGAAAGCATTCGGAGCTGATGGACAAACTTACCGATAAAGAAAAGGAACTGAAGTTGAATGCAAACAAGGTGAAGATCATACAAACAGAGAAACCCGGAAGCAAGCAGGTTGATTTATATGCCAACAATGTGCTTAGGTGTAAAGAATATATAGACAACGTTTCGCCTATTGTTGGCGATTTGGATAAGCTGATCAGGTTTTCCGATGCAGCCTACGAAGAAAGTGGTATTATGTTGGAAGACGCAAAGCTGGACCTTGAAGCAAAAAAGGATTTATACTATTCCGTAACCACAGGGTTGTCAGCAGTATCCGCAGCTATGAAAGCCTTTAAAGGTGATGACGATTTGAACCGTGATGCTGAAAGAGCATTGGCTATATTGAAAGTTAATATTGGTGAGAAGATTGGCAACATTAAGTCGGCCATAGATGTGACTTCACGTTTTATGGATGACAAAATTTTGGAAGACAAAGCAAAGTCTGCGCAAGCTATTGAACTGATAGATGACTTCAATCTGAACAAAGATTTTCACTATACAAACAATGCCTTGGCAAGAGATAGCAATGCAGGAAAATTAAAGGGTGTAAATATCCCTGACAGGTATAAAGGCCTGATAGATTAATAACATAAAAAACCTTTTAAAACGAAATAAAATGGCTGTTAAATTAAAACCCGCAGGTAAAGTTTTGATCATTGCGGTAGTAGTAGCAATAGTAATATTCTCGGTACGCTGGTACCAGGCAAGGCCCAAAGAAGTAGCAAATTCTGTTGAAGTTGGCAAAGTGGCACTGCCTGATGCGATTGAGCCATCCTTAGCAAGCAATGCCACTAAACTGGCGATGCCTTCCGACGAAAAAGCCATTAACGGGGGTACTCAAATTACCTGGGAAAGGATGGCATGGAATAGCCAGTTTTCGGGTATGTATGCCAATGGCGGTGTGCGCACTACCAAAGGATCTTTGTTCGACAGTGCAAAACTGGACGTAACCTACATCCGCCAGGATGATTGCAACAAGCAAATGGCAGATTTTGTAAAGTTTGCCCAGGAGTATAAAAACAATCCGAATACACCTGCTGTGTTGATCACTTTTATGGGTGATGGTATGCCGGCATTCATGACCTCACTTGCAAATGAGTTGGAGCCATTAGGCGCCGAATACCAGCCCATCATTTTACCCATAGCGCACGGCAAATCGTATGGTGAAGATCAGTTGATGGGGCCGACATCCTGGAAACAGGATCCTAAAAACGCGATTGGTAAATGTGTGGCAGGTGTGTTAAGAGATGGAGACATAAACATAATGATAAAGTGGGCGGGCGATAACGGAATTAAGGTTAACCCCGATGAAACCACTTACGACCCCAACGCTGTGAATATTATTGCAGCAGCAGACTTCTTAGATGCTCCGGCCAAATATATAACCGGCTACTCTGAAAAAAGAAAGATCGTAGTGAATGGCAAGACAACCGGTAAGGACACCACCGTGGGTGTTGATGGTGTTGCCACATGGACACCAGGTGATGTGAACATCGCCCAAAAGAAAGGCGGTTTAATAACCATCGCCAACACCAAACAGTATGCCTCCCAAATGCCTAATCAAACCATTGCTATTAAAAAGTGGGCTTACGACCACAGAACCGATGTAGAGAACATGATTATTGCATTGGCACAGGCGGGTGACCAGGTACGTTCGTATAACGATGCAAAGGCTTTTGCAGCAAAGGTGAGCGCCGAAGTTTATAACGAACAGGATGCTGCGTATTGGCTTAAATACTACAATGGTGTTGAAGAAAATGATATCCAGGGATTGAAAGTGAACCTGGGCGGATCAACAGTTTTTAATTTAAGTGATATGGCCAATACTTATGGCCTGGGCAACGACAAAGTAGATCGATACAAAGCGGTGTATAACACGTTTGGCAACCTGATGGTGAAGATGTATCCTGCTATAATGCCAACGTTTATAGCCTATGAAAAAGCGGTAGATAAATCGTTCCTGAACAGCGTGATCTCCAACCATCCTGAGTTGATGGAGGGTAAGGCAATAGAAGCTAAGTACGCTAACGAAATAACTTCGGAAGTGTCATCAAAGTCGTACTCCATAGAATTCCAAACCGGTTCGGCTATCATTAAACCTTCGTCGTATAAACTGTTGGATGAAATATTTGAATCTGCAGTAGTTGCCGAAGGATTGAAGCTGGGTGTTTATGGGCATAGTGATAATAGTGGTTCCGACGAAGTCAACATTCCCTTGTCGCAAAAACGTGCCGATGCTGTTAAGAATTATATGTTGAAGAAAGGTATGAAAGAAGCAAGGCTTGAAGCAAAAGGTTATGGATCAACCAAACCTGTTGCTGATAACAGCACAGAGGCCGGCAAAAGCAAAAACCGCCGGGTTGAAATTGTGCTAGGCGAATAACAAGGGAACCACTAAGTCACAAAATAAAATAAGTGGCACAAAGAGGATTTATATCTGTATTTGTGCCCCTATTTTTCCCTTACACTTCTATTTTCAGCTCTTAAAATCCTTAGTGAATCTTCCTGTCTTAGAGCCTTTGTGGTTCAAAAAATCAAACCAAAATGAAAAATATATTTAAACCTTTTGGCCGCATCAGCAAGCAAACACTTGCAATAATGGTGGTGGCACAAATTGTATTGGCGTTGCTGTTCTGGCATGTTAGTTCAAACGGACTGATACCAAAACCATTGCAGGTTGCAGGTGCATTAGGCAAATTGCTACCGTCAAAATTGTTGCTTGATAATGTTTTGGAAAGCATTATGCTAACGCTAAAAGCAATGTTTATTTCCATATTGATCACCTTGTTTTTCTCGTACCTGTCAGTGCTACCCTTTTTTAATTCGATAGCACGGTTTTTAGTAAAATGCCGGTACCTGACACTAACAGGTCTCATCTTCATTTTTACATTGCTTACAAAAGATGGCAGCCAGTTAAAGTTGTCGCTGCTGGTGTTTGGCATTGTACCATTTTTTGTCACATCCTTTTTAGCGGTGATTTTGGCAACAGACAAACAGCAATACGAGTTGTGCAAGACACTTGGCTACAACAACTGGGAAACTTTGTACGAAGTTATCATTGTGGGCAAGGCCGACCAGGTGATTGAAATTCTCAGGCAAAACTTTGCCATATCGTGGCTGATGATAACATTGGTAGAAGGGTTGAGCATGAGCGAAGGCGGCGTGGGAACGTTATTAATCAAGTACAACAAGTACAACGATATCACCAATGTTGTCGCATTACAGGTAGTTATTTTCGCCCTGGGCTTAGGCTTCGATTATTTATTGGGAACGCTAAAACATTGGCTGCTCCCCTATTCTAAATTTGAAACACAACCTTTATAATGACATACGTTAAACAGGAAATATTATTGGAGGCAGAGGATGTTAACCTTAGTTATGGCGATAAAGTTATTTTAAGGGATATCAACTTTGAAATTAAAAACATCGTTCGCCCGGGGGTAAAACAGGGCCAGGTTATATCGTTAATTGGCCGAAGCGGCATTGGTAAAACCCAGTTGTTTAAAATGCTGTCCGGCTTAATGAAACCAACGTCTGGCAGTATTTTGTTGCAAAACAGAAAACCTGTTCAGGCTGGCGATATGGGCGTGGTATTTCAAAATTATTATTTGTTTGAATGGCGCACCATTTACGGATCACTTGAGTTAGCCCTTAAGAAAAACAAAGCTTTTAAAGGTGACATGAAGGCGGAGATCAATAAATACGCCGGGCATTTTGATCTGTCTGAACACCTGAGCAAATATCCCAAACAATTATCGGGGGGGCAAAAGCAAAGGGCAAGCATCATTCAGCAAATGCTTAACGGATCGGACTACCTGTTACTTGATGAACCTTTTTCGGGCCTGGATATTTTGGTGTTGGACCGGGTTGTTTCCCTGCTCATGGATGTGTCACTCTCTGACGAATTGAAAACGTTGATCATTGTATCGCACGACATAGGTACTGCGGTAGCAATAAGTGATACAGTATTTGTATTGGGCTGCGAAGATGGAAAGCCAGGCGCCACCATAAAAAAAGAAATTGACTTAATTGAAAGAGGGCTTGCCTGGAAAAAGAACATACGTAGCGAAAAAGCTTTTATAGATACTTTGGGAGAGATAAAAAGCTATTTGTAATAAAATAGAGCGCTCCCTAAAATACGGGTTGAGTTTTCACAACAATTTGCATCCTATTCTGATGAAAAATAAATTTTACAAAAAGAAAAATAACTTACATCTATTATCATTAAACCATTTTCTGCTATTGATGTAAAGTAGGGGACATGCTGCAGGAACTTCAAAACCAACATAAAGGCAAGCAAAATAAAAAATGATCTTTTAAATTATATGCTTCCCTTGTTTGCTATAATTCGGGACAATAGAATAAAAAAAATGCGATCCCCAAAAAGGCATCGCATTTTAGTTATGAATAGTTATTTGAGTTATTGCACATCTACCAAATCCACCTCAAAATATAAAACAGTATTGGGTGCAATTGTACGTGCCCCATTGCAACCATAAGCAAGTGATGAGGGTATGATCATTTTAATTTTACCTCCTTTGTTAATTAAAGGAATACCTACAATCCAGCCTTCAATTACCTGGTTCAATTTAAAACTTACAGGCGCTGTTGACTTGTCGAACACAGTACCGTTTAAATACGTTCCGGTATAGTTTACAGTTACGGTTGAGTTAACAGTGGGTGTTACCCCTGCACCCTGTGTAATTACCTGGTAATACATGCCACTACTGTGTTTAATTGCTGTAATACCGTTGGCAGATGCAAATGCAAGCATTTGTGCTTCTTCATCTGCAGGCTTTACATTACTACATCCTGCATCATCTTTACCACAACCAGCCAGTGTAATCATTAAAGCGCTGGCTAAAACCATCAATAACTTCATTTTCAATTTTATTTTAATTTTCTATTTGACTGCTATTGTGCACTTCCTGCTGCTTTGCAGCTTCTTTAATTTCCCTTTCTTTTTTAAAAAGAAGTTCCTGGTAGCGTTGATCATTCATTTCGCGATTGAATTGCCGGTAGAAGAATGAGCAAAAAATAGCAATAATTACAAGTCCTATGATAAGCACTAAAGGAGTAGACTGGCTGTTAGCAACCATATTAGCGCGGGTATACCAACCTGTAGCAAAATTTATTAAAATACCTATACCTATTACAAATCCTATGGATAATCCTGTGCGGTATTGCCTGAAACCAGTTTGCACTTTATCCCGGTTTTCTCCCCAGTATTTTATAAATTTTTCTTCGTCAGGCGTTAACATGCGGCAAAGGTAACATCAAAAAACCTACATTGCGGGCAGCTTATATTCTCAATAATGCTTAAAATTGTTAAAGACATTATAAGATACATTTGCGTAAACTAAACTCTTTGTTGTGAAATTTGATGATCTCCTGGCACAATATCTATACGAAAACAAAACATTGCAACTTCAGGGCATAGGCACCTTTAAACTGGATGGAGCGGTAGTTGTACCCTCAACCCAGGATAAAGAAATATTTTATCCTATCGAAGGCCTCAATTTTATTTACAGCCCAAAAGACCAGACAAACGAAGACCTGATCATTTTTTTAGTTAAGAAACTAGGAAAGATTCAGCCATTGGTGCGCAGCGATTTGGAAAGCTACCTCTCCAACATAAAGCAGTTTGTAAATATTGGAAAGCCTTATACTATTGAAGGTATTGGCACGCTCAATAAAAATAACCAGGGTACTTACGAATTTACGCCAGGCACTTTTTTGCCAGCTAAAGAAGAGCTTTCTCCGCATCGCGATAACCCGGAACACATGCACCGGCAAAAAACTAAAAAAAGTGAGTCGAATCGTTCTGCTACTATCATAATGATGATTATTGCTGTAGTTGCATTTTTTGGAGCTGCAATTTGGGGTATCACTTATTTAATGAATAAAAACAAGGGTGAAGAGTTTTCGCAGGTAGTAGAAGACAGCTCCGCAACCAGCAACGTGGCTTTGGCCCCTGACACACTTCAAACATCATCAGCTCCACAAAGTACACCTGCCAATAATCGTTTAAGTGATACTATTGCGTACGACTACAAAATGATCTTCGACATTACTAAAAGCAAGGAGCGCATTTTTGCCCGTAGTGCCAGGCTAAAAAAAGACGGCATCCTGTTTAAGATTGATACTTTAAGAGTTGATGACACCTTGAGCTACAGAATGTATATCCCTAAAAAATTAATGGCCACCGACACGGTGAGGGTAAAAGATTCACTGGGCAAATTCTTTATGAAAACTATTATTGTAGAGAGAAAACCATAATTACCGATCACTCTATGTTAATGGTTTGCTGTTGCGCTGCCAATTGGAGAAAGGTTTTATGCAAGTGCAAAACCTGGGGGGTCAGCAATAATTGCTCGTCGTTAACCAGCACGTAATCGCACAATTTCATTTTTAGTTCTTCATTAATCTGGCGGTTCATACGTTCCATAACCTGCTCCCGTGTGTATTGGTCACGTTGCATTACCCTATGTATACGTAAGGCTTTAGGTGCATATACCCCAACTACGTATTTAAGGTTTGTACCTGAACCGGCTTCGAAAATAAGTGCCGCTTCTTTAATAACATAGGGAGATGTTTGCCTGGTGGCCCAGGTAGCAGCATATGCAATGGTTATGGGATGAACTATTGCATTCAGTTTGTCTAACAGGTATGGATTTGAAAACACTTTAGCTGATAACATGGCCCTGTTGAGCTTGCCTGCTGCATACGTTTCCGGTCCAAACTCAGCCTGCACTGCGGCACGTATCTCCAGGTTTTCTTCCATTAGCTTTTTGGCTTCTATGTCGGCATTAAATACAGGAATGCCGAGTACTTCAAATATTTTAGCTACTGTGCTTTTACCGCTGCCAATACCTCCGGTTAAACCTATTGTTAGCATGCCATTTTTAGTTGTTTCATTTTTATAGAAAAGGTACAGAATAAAATAACCCTTGTTTTGCCTGGGTTATACCTCAGCTAAACAAGGGTTTTAAATAAAATTGATGATGTAAGTTTTACTTTTTATCAGCAACCACTGCAGCAGGTTTGTTTAACTGCTGGCTCCACTCAAGACTTATAGCAGATTTTTCAATCTTAATATAGCTGCCCGGGTTTACTTCCAACTGAATGGTAGCATCGTCATTAACCTTATGCACAATACCGTGAATACCTGCTATGGTTACCACTTTATCTCCTTTTTGAAGATCGTTGATAAACTGTTTTTGAACTTTTGCTTTTTTAGCCTGCGGACGAATCATAAAAAGCCAGAACACTAAAATAATAGCTCCCATCATAAGTAACTGGATAGAACCACCACCTTTAGGATCTGCTGATAACAAATAAGAAAATTGAAACATTATTGTCGATTTTTAAAATTTTGTGCAAATTAGGAGATTTCCTTGTCTTTTGTCGTTGAGGTTGATTCTGTAAATAAACTACCCTTTATTTTGACGATGAATCTGGCTTTGACTTTAAAATGGTTCCCATAAAATATAATACCTGGCTGGTACTTCCTTTGGTATTGGTACTAACATTTATATTCTTTCTAAACTCGCCTTCATGTCCTTTATTACTGTCAAAAGCAGCTGTTATTGTGCCTTCTTCACCTGGCGCTATAGCCTGCTTTGGAAAGTCGGTTACCGTACAGCCGCAGCCCGGCTCGGCACTTAAAATCATTAAAGGGTAGTTGCCCGTATTTTTAAATTTAAATGGAATGCTTACTGTTACGCCAAATTGTACGTTGCCTACATTCTTTATAGAGTCTATCCATTGAATGGTAGTGAACTTAGCTGTATCAGTAGCAGCTCCTTTTATATCTACCGAAGTAGCAGTAGTATTTTTGCAACCAATGATTATTATAGAAAATAACAAAGCTGTCAACAAAAATTTCATACAGTATTTAATTTTGAAATTTTGGATAATCAGGAAGCGTTTTGCTTAAAATTCACCTTATGAATTTTATCCTGCGTCATTAGTTCCTTATGAATATTATCAAGTATACCATTTACAAAATGACCACTTTGCGGCGTGCTGTAACTTTTAGCAAGGTCAATGTATTCGTTAATGGTAACCTTGGTAGGTATGGTTTCAAAATATAATAACTCGCAAACACCCATTTCCATTAGTATCATATCCAGTACGGCTATTCTTTCTGCGTCCCAGTTTTTAAGCTTGGGTTTTATTAGTTCCAATGCGTAATCCTTTTTCTCCCGGGTTGTTGTCAACAGGGTTCGGGCAAAATCCCATTTTTCTTTAGAGACCATCTCCTGCAGGTTGTAATTAGCAGGTTTTTGCAGGTAATTCAACATAAGCTGGTTCATCATCTCTGCATCATCGTCCCAATTGGTGAAATATTCTTCAATGTGCGAAATGAAATCTTCGCTTGGCAGCATAAGTGTGCTGAAGATAAAAGTTATGATATCTTTCTCTGACTTTTTATCCCTGCTTTGGGCTAAAATATATGCCTGGTACTCAGGCGTTTTTTCAAGCTCGTTGTATAATTTTTTTATTTGGGTGGTAGTATTTTCAATATTCCCTGGCTTATCTAATTCTATTGCCTGCTTAAAAGTGGCGCTCTCTAAAATCTTCCACAAAAATTCGTTGCCTGATATTTTGGTATTTACATTTAAATCCTGTGCTGATGGAAGGTTTTTTGAAGCCCTGCGTAACGCATCGGTTTCGGCATAACGGGCTACTTCGGTAAGACAGTATAAAAGATAGATAAATAACTGGCGGGATGAGTCAATCTGCTTTTGCAAAGACCTAACGGGATCAGGCATTCCCTTTTCATCATCTAAAGTGCTTAAGGTATACAAAGTTTGCATCACCTTAACTCTTATGTTTCTTCTGCTAATCATGTGTTGTAAAGAACTTTATTGGGGTGCGAAGATAGGAATTAGGTGCATGTAGATAGGTTCGTTCACAAATAATTATAGGAATGAAGAGGAAGGCGTAAGGTTGAGGGCGTAGGAAAGAGGGCGTAGGGCTGAAGGCGTAGGGATAAGGGCTGAGGGCTAAAGGCGCAACAATGCAATTTTGTCACACATGTTACGATAGTGTGAAATTTTAATTTGGCCTTACTGCCAATTATGCTCTAACCTTTTTGCCTGCCAGCTAATACTGCAAATTTGACTTCGTTTACCGCTATGGCATAATAATCGATGAAGGGGTATCACTGAACAAAATTTTTAAAAACTAAAAACTATAAGTATGGCTGACAAATTAAAAGTTACCCCTTTGCACGACAGGGTAATTGTAAAAGCTGAAGCTGCTGAAGAAAAAACTGCTGGTGGTATTATTATCCCAGACACAGCAAAAGAGAAACCTCAACGTGGCACTGTAGTAGCTGCCGGTCCTGGTAAAAAAGATGAGCCTGTAACTGTAAAAGTTGGCGATGCTGTATTATATGGTAAATATGCCGGTACTGAAATACAGGTTGAAGGCGGTGATTACCTGATTATGAGAGAAAGTGATATTTTGGCTATTATATAAGTCAATAGTCATTAGGTCAATGGTCATTAGGTCAGTAGGACAATTGGTGAAATACTGGTCTTTTAATGGATGATGAAACAACTGAAAGTACAAAGAGTGCGACCCCGCAAAAATGACGGGGCAGGCAGCAACGATGATACACAAAGTTGATATCGCCGGGAACACAAAAAACAAAAACAGGTACCGAAATCTAAATACTAAGTACTAAAATCTAAATACAATTAAAATGGCAAAACAAATTTTCTTCGATATTGAAGCCCGCAATAAGATGAAGAAGGGCGTGGATACTTTGGCCAACGCGGTTAAAGTAACACTTGGACCAAAGGGTCGTAACGTAGTTATTGAAAAGAAATTTGGCGCTCCCCAGGTTACAAAAGACGGTGTTACCGTTGCTAAAGAAATTGAACTGGACGACGCTATCGAAAATATGGGTGCTCAAATGGTTAAAGAAGTAGCAAGCAAAACTGCGGATATCGCAGGTGATGGTACTACTACTGCAACAGTTTTGGCCCAGTCTATTATCAGCGAAGGTTTAAGAAACGTTGCCGCTGGTGCAAATCCAATGGATTTGAAGCGTGGTATCGACAAAGCCGTTATAGCTATTGTTGAAAATTTAAGAAGCCAAAGCCAAAAAGTTGGTGATGACAGCAGCAAGATTGAGCAAGTAGCTACCATCTCTGCTAACAGCGACGAGACTATTGGAAAGCTGATTGCCCAGGCAATGGAAAAAGTTGGTAAAGAAGGCGTTATTACTGTAGAAGAAGCTAAGGGTACCGATACAACTGTTGAGGTTGTTGAAGGTATGCAGTTCGATCGCGGTTACATCTCTCCTTACTTTGTTACTAACAGTGAGAAAATGGAAGTTGAATTGCAGAACCCATACATTCTTATTTATGATAAGAAGATTTCTGCAATGAAAGACATTCTTCACATTCTGGAGAAAGTTGCTCAAAGTGGCCGTCCATTGGTAATTATTGCTGAAGACCTTGAAGGCGAAGCATTAGCTACCCTTGTAGTAAATAAATTACGTGGTACATTAAAAGTTGCTGCTGTTAAAGCACCAGGTTTTGGCGACCGTCGTAAAGAAATGTTGCAAGACATTGCAATTCTTACTGCAGGTTTAGTTATAAGCGAAGAGCAAGGTTACAAACTTGACAATGCTGACCTTACCTATTTAGGCCAGGCTGCAAGCATGACTATTGATAAAGACAATACTACCATAGTTGGTGGTAAAGGTGAAAAAGAAAGCATTACTGCCCGTGTAAATCAAATCAAATCTCAAATTGAAAACACAACCAGCGATTACGACCGTGAGAAATTACAGGAGCGTTTGGCTAAGTTGAGCGGCGGTGTTGCCGTATTGTATGTTGGTGCTGCCACAGAGGTTGAAATGAAAGAGAAGAAAGACCGTGTAGACGACGCCCTTCACGCAACACGTGCTGCTGTTGAAGAAGGTATAGTACCAGGTGGTGGAGTTGCTTACATTCGTGCCATTGAAGCTTTAGAGAATTTGAAAGGCATTAATGAAGATGAAACAACCGGTATCCAGATTATTAAAAGAGCAATTGAAGAGCCTCTTCGCCAGATCGTTATCAACAGCGGTATCGAAGGTTCAATTGTTGTTCAGAAAATTAAAGAAGGAACCGGAGATTTTGGTTTCAATGCCCGCACAGAAGTTTACGAAAACTTGTTTGCTGCTGGTGTTATTGATCCAACAAAAGTTAGCCGTGTTGCTTTGGAAAATGCAGCTTCAATTGCCGGTATGTTATTAACTACTGAGTGTGTTGTTGCTGACAGGCCAGAACCTAAATCTGCTGGTGCTCCAGGTGGAATGCCAGGCGGAATGGGTGGAATGGATTATTAATAAATCCCAAATCAAACCTTTAAACTGGTTTGATGAACATATAGATCCCCTGTTGCTTTTGCAGCAGGGGATCTTTGTTTTACGTAGATATTTTTAAAAGCACTTAGCCGGCATACTACAACCAGGCTTATGCATGTTAACCAAATACTTTTAAGGGGAAGTAGAGAAGAATGAGGCCTGGAGTGCAGGAGATTATTCCGGCTGCATGCCTGCAGACCTGCTTTTGTGCGACGACCTGTGCCTGCCTGATGACCGGCTGCTCTTTAAATGCTTGGTAAAACCTATGGCCAAAAAAAGCTGGCCGAGTAAGTACGTTACCATTACAGATACATTAAAGAGATCGTCTTTTAAATAGAACTTATTTACGGCAAGGATTGAATCAGAAAGAACCAGCATAGCAGCACCGGGTATAAAAAAGCTTATAGCAAGTTTATTTGCCCGTTTTGAATGAAAAATATTGGTAGCCGCAAAAAACATGAGCGATATTACAACGGCATAAATAATGACGGGTATACGTAAAGCTCCCAGGTATTTATAAAGAGAGCCAACCAATGTAAAGGAATATCCCGCCATTAGTAAAGCCACAAAACCCTGTATCAGCAAAAAGTCCTTTTTAAGGGATTGCATTCTGAAAAAATAAATACAATACACCAGTTGCATTAGCAGAAATGCGGCAATACCATACATAAAATAATGGGGCAACTTGTCGCTTCTTAATAAAAAAACATCACCTGCAGTACCGGCAACAAGGGCAATAAATAAAAGCTTTTTCGAAACCGGGTGATTTTGACCAACAGAATGACCGAAGATGGTTAGTAATAAAACGGGTAATAAAAAAGGTTTGGTATAATACCTGTAGTTGTTGTGATCAAGGGCTAAAAAAATAATATCGGTTATTGCAAGTAATCCGAAAAGAACAAACCCAAATCTCTTAAAAAAATTCATACTGGTTTAATTATGGCTTACAATACAATGAATTGTTTTTATTTCAACATCACAAATTATCCAGGTTAAGGGTCTTAAATACTGAAGTATTTCAAAAATAACTACTTTCTAAACTATTGATATTGAAATTTAAAAAAAATCTATGATAGCAATAACGCCAAAGCCTCCATATTATGCGGTCATTTTTACTTCGGTACGAAATTTAAACAATGAAGAAGAAAATATTGCCTACAATGAAATGGCAAAAAGCATGGATGAGCTGGCAAAATTACAACCTGGTTACCTCGGAATAGAAAGTGCAAGGAATGAAACCGGGATAACTATTTCATATTGGAACAGCCTGGAAGATATCGCCCATTGGAAACAAAACAGTAAGCATGTTGTAGCACAAAAAATGGGCATAAAAAAATGGTATACAAATTATAAAACCAGGGTTTGTTTAGTAGAAAGGGATTACGGTTTTGAAAAATTTTAAGTTAAGTTTCGGTTACTATATTATTACAATGTAATGAGGTAGGTGTAATTTTCACCCTGCTAACCGTTATTCCTATGTCGCTCTCAGAAAACTTATTGCATGAAGAAATACGTCTTAACAAACTGCATTTACTAGATATCCTTGACACCAGCTCCGAAAAGGAATTTAATGACATAACCTTACTGGCAGCTCAAATTTGCAACGCACCTATATCTACCATCTCTTTTATAAGTTCGAATCATCTTTTTCACAAAGCACAAGTAGGTCTTAATATTAATTTAATTGTAAGGGAAACATCTTTTTGTACGCACCTGCTTATACAAAACGAAGTATTGGAAGTTCCTGATGCCTTACTCGATTCCCGGTTTGAAAATAATGTTTGGGTGAAAGAACCGCCTTACTTTCGGTTCTATGCAGGATTTCCCTTAAAAATTCAAGGACAAACTGTTGGTGCTTTATGTGTGCTGGACAAAGTTGCCAGGAAACTAACCCCTGAGCAATATTTTGCAATGAATGTATTAAGCAACCAGGTAGTGAAATTGCTGGAATTGCGACTTACCAATTCTGAAGTTGAACAGCGAATACAGGATTCTTTACTTCAGCGGGATCATTTGCAAAAACTGCTTCTCTCGCAGGGTAAAATACTTGGTTATGTAGCTCATGATGTTAGAAACCCGCTTGCATCGCTCAGAAGTATAATTGACCTGAATAACCTGCAAATACTTTCGGAAGCAGAAGTAAACAATGTAATGGATTTATTGAAAAAACAGTTGGATGCAACACTTGATACGCTAACCAATGTTATTGAATGGGGACAGGCACAATTAGAAAGGCAAGTACCGCATATACGCCCTGTAGATTTATATAAGGTTGTAACAAGAAAAATTAAAAATTTCGAAGTGCCGGTTTCTTCAAAAGGAAATACACTTCATCATAATATTGAACCAGCTTGCCACGTTATGGCCGATGAGTATATGCTTCGTTTTATTTTACGAAACCTGCTTACCAATGCAAACAAGTTTACTTCCAATGGCATCATAACCATATCTGTAATTACAAATTCCAACGCTGCATTGATTAAGGTTACAGATACAGGAACAGGCATTAGCGACGACATTTATGAAAAGTTATTTGACCCTGAAAATCGTGTTACAAAACCCGGAACAGAAAACGAGAAAGGCTCCGGTATGGGTCTTTTGCTGGTTAAGGAGTTTATTGAAAAATTAGGCAGCAAGCTGCACGTAATTACCAACCCTGGTAAAGGAACTGAATTCAACTTCTCCTTACCCATTCCTGATTAATCATTCGGTTGTGCATCACGTTTAGGCGGCACAGCGCCATCAAACTGACTGAAAAATCAACCAAAAAAAAACCATTTTACAATCAACCGATGTAGATTGAATTTTACATTTGAAATCCATAGTTAAGAAATGAATAACCTGCAACAACCGAAAACTGAAACAAGTGAGGCTAAATTTCGAAACCTCATATTGCAGGCCCCGGTGCTTATTACCACATATCAAGGTCCTTCATTTATTGTAGAAACAATTAATAAAACAGCACTCGAACTTTGGGACAAATCTTACGAACAGGTGATCAACAAACCGCTGTTTGAAGTATCGCCTGAATTGAAGGAGGGGTTAAATACAATACTCAACGATGTATATACTACGGGTGAACCTTTTCTCTTCAATGAAATAGAGGTTCAGCTTAAACGCACCGGAAAACCAGACACGGCTTATTTCAATTCGGTTTATGAACCATTGCGTGATTTGGATAATAAAATTTACGGCATCATACTAATAGGAACAGAAGTAACAGAAGCTGTAAATGCCCGCAAATAAATTGAAGCAAGTGAACTTTTTAACCGAACCATTTTAGAAAGCAGTCCCGATTGCTTAAAAGTATTAGACCTAGAAGGTCGCATTCAGTATATGAACTTCAACGGGCTTTGCCAGTTGGAGATAGATGATTTTTCGACCGTTAAAAATAAAAATTGGTTCACACTCTGGGGAAGTGAAAACGAAGCATTGGTAAAAGCATCAATAGATAAAGCATTAACAGGAGAAACGGCACAGTTTATAGCGCTATGCCACACTGCCAAAGGCACACCCAAATGGTGGGATGTAGTAGTATCGCCTGTAGGCAAAGCCGGTGAACCTGTGCAGCAAATCATTTCTGTTTCAAGAGATATTACCGATCAAAAAAAGTCTGATCAAGCTATAGAAACAATGGCAGCACACTTAACGCTTGCCACCGATTCCGCAAATGTGGGTACCTGGTCATTAAACATACAAACACAAAAATTAGAATGGAGTGTCTTGCATAAAAAAATGTGGGGTTATGACGGATATCGATCAGACCTCACCTATGAGGACTGGCATAAACTCATTTTACCCGCGGATAAAGAAAAGGCTTTTGAAAGAATAGAAGATGCAAGAGTTAATCATACTGATTATGATGTGGAGTATCGCATTGGCCGTGCAGATGATAAAGCTGTTCGTTACATACGTTCCTTTGGAAAATACTATTACAATGATAAAGGCGAGGCCGAAACACTCACAGGGATTAGTATTGATATTACTGAACAGAAAGAATCGGAATTAAAATTAAAAGCAAGCGAAGAAAAATACCGTGGCATATTCGAAACAATGGAACAGGGCTTTTGCATTATTGAAATGATTATTGATAGCGCTAACAACCCTGTGGATTATCGTTTTTTGGAAGCCAATCCCATGTTTGAAAAGCAAGCGGGAACAACAAACCCTGTAGGCAAAACCATAAGAGCATTGGTTCCAAACATGGAAGAACGCTGGTTTGAAATTTATGGTAAAGTTGCTTTAACCGGAGAAGCAAAACATTTTATTGATCACAGCGAAGAATTAAGCCGCTGGTTTGATGTGTACGCTTTCAGGTTAGGCAATGAGGGAAGTAAAAAAGTAGCCGTTCTTTTTACAGATATTACGGAGCAAAAAGTAGCAGCAGAAGCAATAAGGGAAAGCGAAACGAGATTCCGCACCATGGCAGAGGCAACTGAAGTATTGATCGGGGTTGCGGATGAAAAGAGCAATGTCACCTATTTTAATAAGGCTTGGGTGGATCTTACAGGAAGACCAATGGAGGATTTACTTAAGTTAGGATGGGCTGACTTATTACATCCCGAAGACACAGATCGCGTTGTTAATATTTATCTTTCAGCCTTCGCAAAACAAGAAGATTATACGGTAGAGTACAGGATATTAAATAAAAATGGAGAATATCGCTGGCTATTGGCCAAAGTACCAGCCAGATTTAACCCGGATGGGACTTTTGCAGGATACATCAGTGCTAGCGTTGACATTACCGAACAAAAAAGTCTTACCGAAGAATTAGAAGAAAAAGTAAAAAGCCGCACCGAAGAATTACATGCAAAAAATATACAGCTTGAACTCGCCAATGCAGAACTTGCTTCATTTAGTTATGTTGCCAGCCACGATTTAAAAGAACCCTTGCGAAAAATTCAGATGTTTAGCCAACGCATTATTGAATCAGAAAAATTTTCTGATAAGACACAGGTCTATTTTAATCGCATAATATCGGCCGGAGAGCGAATGCAAAATCTTATTGACGCCCTGCTTGATTTTTCCAGTGTAAATTCAACTGAATTGATATTTGAACCGTGCGATTTAAATACGCTTGTTGAAGAAGCAAAAAACGATTTGCACATAAGCATCATTGAAAAGCAAGCAATAATTGAACATGAAAATCTCCCGGTAATTATGGGGGTGTGTATTCAAATTTCTCAACTTATTCTTAACGTGCTTAGCAACGCCATTAAATACAGCCGACAAGGAATTAAACCACTCATTAAAATTACTTCATCAGTTGTTGAAGGGGAAAGTATTGAACATACTTCAGCAAACAAACAAACTAAATATCATGCAATAAAAATTGCAGACAACGGTATTGGTTTTGAACAAGAATATGCAAATAAAATATTTGAACCCTTTCAGCGGCTTCATGGAAAGAATGAATATTCAGGAACAGGTATTGGTTTAGGCATTGTCAAAAAAACGGTAACCAATCACAATGGATTTATTATAGCGGAAGGAATACCGAATATGGGTTCAACATTTACCATATACATACCAACAGCGTGAACAAAATATTCTTGATAGACGATGACGAACTTACCATTTTGTCCCATGGACTAAGACCTTAACAATGGGCCTGAAAGCCTTGGTTGCGATATAGTCATCAAGGGAATAAAAGCAGCAGGGTTTGTATCCAGCCATAGGAGAAAAACCTTGACATTGTATTCATGAGCCCACTGCTGCCCGTTAGTTATTCAAACAAAAAATGTGAATAGCAAGAAAAAATGAACCCGAAAAAAAGAGGTATTAGTAGGCGTATTATTTTAAAATAATTAACTAAAGCTGAAGGGCATTCAATGCCCCCCAACTGCAGCATTTTTCAACGGTGTAGGCAACTCTTTCACCCCGTTTAGACCCGTCTGCTAACTTGTAACTGTATCGCTCTGAAACGCGGCAAAGCCGTTTGTTTATCAAACACTTACTGTAAGTAAAACACATTCTGCTTCATTTTGATTGTATTATTTTAATAAATACATTTGGTTCCTTATGAAATCTAACAAAGAGTATATTTTTCCAAAAACACGAACAGGCATTGACGGGCTTGACGAAATAACCGGGGGAGGTTTCCCCACAGGCAGACCTACCCTCATTTGCGGCAGTGCAGGTTGCGGAAAAACTATGCTTGCCATGCAGTTTTTGGTAAAAGGAATTATAGAAGATAACGAGCCCGGCGTATTTATGAGCTTTGAAGAAAGCACAAAAGACCTTGCACAAAATGTAAAGTCGCTTGGGTTTGATTTGGATAAGTTGATTGCACAAAAAAAATTACGGATTGACCATGTGCGCATTGAACGGTCGGAGATAGAAGAAACAGGCGAGTACGATTTAGAAGGATTGTTTATTCGCCTCAATTATGCCATTGACAGCATTGGCGCCAAGCGGGTAGTGCTCGACACTATAGAATCTTTATTCGGAGGACTTACCGATACAGGAATTTTAAGAGCGGAGTTGCGCAGGTTATTTCAATGGCTAAAAGAAAAAGGTGTGACCGCAATTATCACCGGAGAACGCGGAGAAAAATTATTGACACGGCAGGGATTGGAAGAATATGTTTCCGATTGCGTTATACTTCTCGACTTTCGCGTTATTGACCAGATTGCTACACGCAGGTTACGCATTGTAAAATATCGCGGCTCTACGCACGGCTCTAACGAATATCCTTTCCTCATTGATGAAGAGGGTATTTCAGTATTGCCCATTACTTCACTCAAATTAGAACACAGTGTTTCAGCAGATATAATTTCCACCGGACTTCCTGCCTTGGATAAATTATTTGAAGGCAAAGGAATTTTCAGGGGAAGCAGCACACTTATTACAGGTTCGGCAGGAACGGCAAAAACAATTCTTTCATCTTATTTTGCTTTAAGCAGTTGCAGGCGCAAAGAGCGTGTGCTCTATTTTTCGTTTGAAGAATCTCCTGCGCAACTTATTCGAAACATGAAATCGCTGGGTATAAATCTCGAGCAGTATGTAAAATCAAAATTGCTTCACATTCATTCCTCGCGTCCATCCTTACAGGGCCTTGAAATGCACCTTTTATTATTGCACAATCTGATAAAGGAATTTAAACCGCTCACCGTTATTGTTGACCCCATCAGCAGCTTGGTATCCGTGGGTTCATCAAGCGAAGTGCGGGCTATGCTGGTGCGGTTGATGGACATGTTGAAAGGAAATGGAATTAGTGCGCTATTCACTTCACTTAATAATGGAAGCAGGAACGAAATAATTGACCTTACCGAAGATGCCATTTCTTCCCTTGCTGATACATGGATAGAATTGCGAAATACAGAACAGGGAGCTGGCAAGCAGCGCAGTTTGATAGTGGTAAAATCAAGAGGGATGGGTCACTCCAATGAAGTAAATGATTATATAATTACAGATAAAGGAATTGAAATACTCAATGCAAACAAAGCAGATAAAAAAGCAAATGAAATTCTCGCAGATAAATAAAGCAATAGTATGGAAGAAGAAGAAAAGTATGAGTTGAGATTGTATGTAGCGGGGCAAACGCCAAAATCAATTCTTGCACTAAAGAATATCACAAAGTATTGTAAAGAGCACCTCGGTGGAAAATATTCATTAGAAGTAATTGACCTGCTCAAAAATCCGCAGCTTGCCGAAGGCGACCAAATATTTGCCATCCCCACCCTGGTAAGAAAAGTGCCTGAACCAATAAGAAAAATTATTGGCGATCTTTCCAATGAAGAACGGGTGCTTGTTGGATTAAATATCCGCACAATAACTAATCAAAAATAACTTTCAATGAGCGATAAAGACAAACTGAAATTAATAGTTGTAGATAAAATTGTACTGCAGTTATATGTTGCCGGCATGTCTTTAAAATCAATGGAGGCAATTGAAAACATAAAAAGGTTGTGCGATGAACATTTGCACGATGTTTTTGAGCTGCAAATAATAGACCTTTATAAAAACCCTGAACTTGCATCAGAGCAGCAAATTGTTTTCAGCCCCTCCCTTATTAAAAGTTTGCCGCTACCAAAAAAAGTTTTGATAGGTACTTTTGCCGATACAGAAAAAGTAATTAAAGGATTGGGCATAACATTTAAAGAACGATAATGAAACCTCAACCGGAAGCAAATAACCTCGAAAGAATTGAAGAACTTGAAAACCGGCTTGCCGAAGCGGAACAACTGATAGACGCAATTAAAGCAGGAGAGGTTGACGCTTTTGCAATAAAAGGTGTAAACAAGACGGAAATTTTTACACTTCATAGCGGGGATTATGCATATCGTGTTTTAATAGAAAATTTCAGCGAAGGCGCAATCAATATTACCGTGGAAGGACTGATTGTTTACAGCAATAAATATTTTCATGAATTGCTTGACATTTCGTATGAAAAAGTAATTGGTACTTCATTACATGATTTTATTCATCCCCAATCAATCGCAACATTTAATTCTCTTTTCACAAAAGCTTTGGGCGGAAAAAGCAAAGGAGAAATCAATCTGTTTGCAGCAACCAAAATTATTCCCGTTTATATTTCTCTCACATCTCTTTATCCACAATTGCCAACTGTTGGAATAATTGTAACCGACCTTACCGGGAAGAAAAATCAGGAAAAAATATTAGAAGATAAAAACAAAGAATTGGAGCGTTCAAATGTCGAGCTTGCCTCTTTCTCTTATTCCGCCTCTCACGATTTGCAGGAACCGCTTCGAAAAATTCAGGCATTTGCAGGCCGCATCCTCCAACAGGAAAAACAAAATTTTTCAGAAAACAGTATAGTTTATTTTAAAAGCATCACCAGCGCAGCAGCAAGAATGCAAAACCTCATTGATGCATTGCTTAGTTATTCGCACATCAACACAATCGAAAAAATATTTATTCCTACTAGCCTGACCAATGTAATTGAGGAAACAAAGGAAGATTTGCAGGAACTGATAGAACAAAACAATGCAGTTATTGAGTCATCAGCATTACCGATAGTAAATATTATTCCATTGCAATTTAAACAACTATTTACCAACATTATTTCAAATGCAATTAAATACAGGAAAGAAAATACAAATCCTTGTATTAAAATTAATGCTGTTAAAGTTCATGCATCAGAATTAGAGGCAGAAGTTGATTTAAAGGCAGACAAGTTTTGGAAAATAAGCATTGCCGATAACGGAATCGGATTTGAACCGCAGTATGCAACAAAAATATTTGAACTCTTCCAGCGCCTTCACGGAAAAAACAAATACAGTGGCACAGGAATCGGACTTGCCATCTGCAAAAAAGTAATGCAGAACCACAGCGGAATTATAATTGCAGAAAGTGAACCCGACAAGGGAGCAACTTTTCACATTTATTTGCCTTTCATTAGCTAAACAGCGATTTGTTATTATCCGACAGGAAGAAGGTGAAGGTTGATCCTATTCCGGGTTGTCCTGTTGCTGTAATAGTTCCATTGTGAGCCTGAACAATTTTTTTGCAGATAGCTAATCCTATTCCAGTTCCTTCGTATTCTGTTTTTCCATGCAGCCGTTGAAATAGTTCAAATATTTTGTCTTCGTATTGCTGTTCAAAGCCAATTCCATTGTCGCTGATTGCAATTTTCCAAAAGGTTCCATCTTGGTTTACCCGTCCTGCAACTTCGTTAATAGTTACTTTTTCAGCAGATATTTTTATCAGTGGAACAACATCGTGTTTTGAGTATTTTAGAGAGTTACTGAGCAGATTTAGAAACAGTTGGTGCATTTGAATTGGAATTGCATTAAGTGTTGGCAATTGCTGTGATTCAATAACCGCATTTTTCTCTTTGATTAATTCATGCAGCGTTACTTTCACTTCATTTAAAGTTTGATTCAAATCAGTTTTCACAAAAACCAGTTCGGCAGTATTGGTACGCGAAAAACTAAGAAGTGATTCAATTAAATTCTGCATTCGGTTGGCTGCAGCAATAATACGGTTGAAATAATCTTTTGTGGTGTAGGAAAATTTTTCTCCGTCTTTATCAATAATGCGTTTCGAAAATCCCTGAATCTTTCGCAACGGCTCCTGCAAATCGTGGCTGGCAACATAGCTGAAAGAGGCAAGTTCAGCGTTAGCGTTTTCAAGTTCATGATTTTTTGTTTCTAATTCTTGAGTCCGTTCATGTACTTTTCTTTGTAATTCTTCAGTAAAGTTTTTTTGCTCGGTAATATCGGTATTGGTTCCTATCCATCGCTCAATATTGCCGTTTGCATCTTTTACAGGCAAGGCACGGGTTAGAAACCAACGATATTCTCCGTCATGCCTCCGCAGTAGAAAAGTTACTTCAAATGTTTCCCCTTTTTTCCATGCTTCTTTTACAAACGCCTCTACTTTTTTAATGTGATCAGGATGATGCACTTTTTGCCATCCCCAACCTTCCATATCTTCAAGCGTAGTTCCGGTGTAATCGAACCATCGCTGGTTATACCAATAAATCCATCCCTCACCATTGGCAATCCATGCGAGGTTTTGAATGCTGTTAGCGAATGTGCGGAATTGTTCTTCACCTTTGGCTAATACTTCCTCAATTTTTTTCTGGTCCTCAATTTCAGTGCTGCTTCCTATCCATCCGGTGATATTCCCATGCGTGTCTTTTTGTGCAATGCCATGACTTATGTGCCAACGGTATGTTCCATCATGATGGCGGATGCGCTTTTCCATATTAAAATCTTCTCCTGTTTCAAGGGAGTGCTGCCATAATTGCATATCTTTTTTAAGGTCGTCAGGAAAAATAATTTTCTTCACGCCACCTCCATTCAATTCTTCAAAAGATAAACCGGTGTAATCAAGATAATATTTGTTGAAGAAATTTTTCTTTCCATCGGGCGTGGCTGTCCATATCATGTGAGGTATGGTTTCGGTCAGTGTTCTGAAACGTATTTCGCTTACTTCAATTAGTTGATTGGCTTCTTGCAACAGCATGTTGCTTTCAGTTATAGAAATACGCTCACGTGTTTCTTTTTGTAAACGAAAAAAGAAGAGCGTAATTACAAGAATGGAAAATAAGGAAAGCACCAATAAAAAAATAGGTGTAATGGCGGCTGTACGGTCTTGAACTTGTGTGCGTTCGACTAACAATCTATCTCCTTCCTGCAACATGAGCGCAACTTGTTTTCTTACTTCATCCATTTTAATTTTGTCTCTATGCAGTGCGGAATCTGAAAGTAAATTGTGGTGATTGTTTTTTAAAAGTATGAGATTATTATTCAGGGCTAAATATTTTTCATCAACAAGTGTTTTAAGTTTTTTTAAATTCTCCTGTTGCCTGGGGTTATCGCTGATGATTGAACCAAGCACAGCAAATGAACTGTTGCTGCGTTGTTCTGCACCGATAAAGGGTTGCAGAAAAACCGAATCGTCAGTGAGCAGATATCCACGCTGCCCAATCTCAGCATCTTTTAGATTGGACATTACTTCAACAATATTATTCGTCACCTCATTGGT
>JBBQVY010000043.1:0-27660 GCA_038211085.1 Chitinophagales bacterium
TAAAGCGTTTTCCTTACGAAGTTATTTACCTGGTTAATGACCTTACGCCTGAAATTAATATTATTGCAATAAGTCACCAACACAGAAAACCTGGTTGGTTTAAGAACCGACAATAACTCGTCAAATTATTTTTCGTCCTGCTTCACCAGTTGTTCAAGTATCTTCCGGGTTCTGGATACATGTTGCCGATTTGCCTGGGTGTACTAGTGTCTACCGAAGAGCCTGTCCCGTTTGAGAGCCTATCCTGTGTATAAATATTTCTATTTTTATCTCAACATTGATTTTTTGGAAAAGAGGTCTTAACCACAAAGAAAAACAAGAGTCTTTCACAAAGGACACAAGGGTTTAACACTGGCTTTTCTCTGTGCTTCTTCCTTTGTGTACTCTGTGGTTACTATTTTTTTTAATAATAGTAAAATGTGTCCATGCGATAGGTTTAATAACGGAATGACCCGAACCCAGGATATTGAGGTCTTCTACCTAATGCCTTTACTTGTCACCACCTTTCACAAAAGAAGCGAACTGCATGACAAATTCTATTTTTCACAATCTTGCTTTGATACTTCCGACTGCTCAAGAACGGAATGAAGTCTATCGGAAGTAGTTTGCGATATATCGTAAGGAATAACATTAGTCAACACGTGGTTACCCACTCTATTCTTTTACAAACTCTATCCCTTCCATTGGCATGAAGTAGTTGTGCATAAGAAGCAATTTGTCTTTCGCAATTATGAGATCAAGCCATTTAAAACTAACCTGTTCCAGCGAAGGGTTTAGGGAAATGGTGAAGTTATTATTCGTATTTTTTTTGTCTTTTACCATGGTTGAAATATCGGGGTATAAAGCATGGTGAACGTATATTGTATCGCACCGCGGCAGATCCACTTTTAACATTCCCTCACTGTCTGTTGTTAGTTGCTGTACTTTGCCATTAACAACAAAAATGGAAATTATATTCTCCAACAGATATTTATTAGGGTGCTGAAATTGAAGCTTGTATCCTGTTCCCGTTTTGGATTGTTTAGTAACGGTAAAGTCTTTTCCACCTTTCTTTTCGCTGTTTAGTTTAACGGTATCTCCCACAATTGAAAAAGTACCCCTTGCATTTCTGTCAACAGCACCATACGAAAAGAAGAATTCAAACTTTCCATCAGCCGAAAAATTAAATGCAGCCACCATTTCCTGCTTTCTAAAGTAATAAGTTCCGTAGATTTTGGATTGTGACATTGCTGCAACATGTATAAAAAGGAACGCCACCAGGTAAAGTTTTCCCAAGTGCGTCTTACAAAAGTCGAAATAAGGTGCGGGGCTTGTAATCATTTTAAGCAAATTATTGTTCTATAACCTTCTTGCCTTCATGAAATTTGATGGAGGCATCTTCGGCATCAGCATCGCCAACATCGTGCGGGTACACTTTAAAAGTTGCTGGATCTGCGTTCTTTACAATAGTGGTTTTATAGAAAACATGTTTACTATCGCTGCCATAGTTTTCACCCAGCACTTTAAAAGTAGCCGGGTCGGCTTCCGACACTTTTTTAGCGTCCATGTATACAGCGTTGCGGTCTTTTGCAAACACTACATCATGACCAACAGAATCATTTTCCTGATAAACCTGGAAGCTGCTAACATCAGCGCCAGCTATTTTTTTGGATTCAAAATATACCGCATTCTTATCTATTGAATAACCCGATTGCAGCATTTTAAATGTTGCGCCATCTGCATCTTTAATTGTAAAGCCGAGAAAGAAAACGTTGTTTTTATCTTTTGAATAACGATAGTCCAGTATTTGAAAAGTCTGCTTGTCGCAGGGAAGCGCAACGATATTATGTTGGTTTTCGCCGGTATAACCATAATAGTAAACATGAGGAGCATCCCTGGCAAAGTTGCGATCAATTAGTTCAAAAGTTTTGCCATCACTTCCTGCAACAGGCTTTCGATTTAAATATGCTGTAACCTTATCTTTTGAAAAAAAAGGATCGATACTTTGAAACGTTGAGACATCTTTTACCGCAAAAGCAATTCCCTCAAAGTAAGCTTGCTTACTATCCTTCGCATACCCGTTCTGCACACTTATGAACGAGGAAGGAATAACGTTTTTCACTTCAGTAATAGTTTGCTTTTTTGTTAAGTAATAGTTTTGTCCCTCATGGTATTCATCGCAGTAATAAGCTTTGTTTGTATCCTTTGCATAGTGATCGTCGAGCGCTATAAAAGTAGCTACATCAGCATAGCTGAAGGCGTGTTCTTTATAATAAACGGTGGTGGAGTCTTTGGCAAATTGTTCATTTAGTATCCTGAAGCTTTTATCAGTAATTTCTTTTCCATTAAAAAATATTTTGCCATCCTTTGTAGTGTAGCCGGAACTACAGCCCACTAATACGCACACAATTATAAAAAGAGACCAGCTTAGTAGCTTACACATATGATAACATTCAGCTAAACTTACTTCATACCATGCTGTAATGCAACTATTAGTAATTGATGCATGGTGAATGTACAAATGCAAGTTGCCTTCCGATAGAAGGACGAATACAGCTTTGTTATGTGCAATCAATCGCTAAGTGCATCAGACACTACAATCTTGTAATCTTAATATTTCGATAGGCGGCCAAAGCCTTGCCACCACCATGAACCTGTAATGCTATTTTTCCGGTATGAATAATTTTTTCATCTGGTTCACTATAGTCAACTGTCTGTATGCCATTCAGCCAAATATGTATCCTTCGTCCAACACTTTTAATTCTAAAGTTATTCCAGGTGTTTGGCTTAAGCGTTTTTTTGATCAGGTTACTGTCCGGTTGTACAATGGTTAAATTTCTTCTTGATTCATCGTACAGGCTTGCCCAATAACCAGCGCCCAGATCGGCCTGGTAGCCAATCATTTCATAAGCCGGATCTTTTGAACGTTCACTGTGAAATTGCACTCCTGCATTTACAAAACCGGTTCCGGTTAGTTTAAATTCCAGTTCAAGCTCAAAATCACCAAAGCTTTCGGTTGTAGCAATAAATTCATTGTGCGGCACTGTTTTAGTAAGGCTTCCACCCATTAAAGTTTTGTTGATAATATGCCAGGTATTTACAGTGTCTCCTTCCCAACTATTAAAAGTTTTTCCATCAAAAAGACTAGTAGCTTTTTGTTTTGACTGTGCCTCCGCATTTGCTGTTGAATTGAATAAAAAGAGAATGACAAAAAGGAAACGGTTCATAATTAATTTTCTATTTAAATGTAAAGGGCTTGTTACCATAAATTTTCCGCGGTCTTCCTATAAAATACCATGCTGTGCCAGCCAAAGAATTGGCTCTATTAAACATCGTTCAATAGTTTACACATTGACAACAAAATGAAGTTCATTCTCATTGACATTGCTGTTGCAAACTAAAGATACCCCGTAAGTTTAAGCAAAAAAAAAGATACATTTCCCCACTACCGTACAAGAGTGCGACCCCGCAGGTATGACCTATCGTGTGGACACAAAAACATTAGGAACACGGATGACACAGATTGAACGGATTTTAAGATTATTGGTCTGTAGAATATTATTAAATCGTTTATAAACCTTTGAAAACTTGCAATAAAACGGCTATTAAGACAAAGTAGAATTAAAGCATCTATTTTTTATCCGTTTTATCCGTTTTATCAGTGTCATCCGTGTTCCCTTTTTTCACAACAAAGATGTGTCCACACGATAGGCAAGTGTGACGGGGCAGGCAGCAAGTAAAGCTTTCTTAAAGCTAAACCGCTGGTACCATAAAAAAATCCGCATTCAATCGACGAGGAAAAAATAATCAGTGATTACCGATTTATTGTAACACTTGATGCGAAGAAGATAAAGCTTCAAAAAATTTTTCATCCGCTATTGCAGAAGCACTCAGCGTAAGGTGAATATCGAGATGCTCTTTAATTTTTTGGGCCATCATTTCATCAAAAATTCTCAATATCAACCGCATGTTGGGTTGAAAAGACCTGGCATTTAACCCAATCTCTAAATTATGAGAATCGTTATTGATTACAGAAAAAAGGGCCTGGGCCTGTCCAATATTTACGTCGTTGAGCACCTTGGGCAATTTTGCGTCTCCTATATAAACGTGGGCCCCGAGAGACCGGAAATAATTAATATAAAGTGAGTCCTCATTTTTTTCAATCACAATAACTTTCTCCTTTCTTACCAGTAATTCTTCCACTATAAAGTATCCTAATCTTCCAAGCCCACATACAATGATATGATCTTTAAGATTGTATTTTTTTCTGCCCAATGAGAGCTGTATTCGCCTCCTTAATAAGTTATCTATGCTAAGTGAAAAAATCATCCAGATAAACATCATTGAAGTAAGTATGAGTATGATCACAAATATTTTACTATGTGCAGGTGAAAGCACCAGATTGATATCCCCATACCCAACCGTTGCAACGGTAACCACTACAAAGTAAAGCGAATCCAGCCATGACAACTGCTCAGCAAAATGAAAAAAAGTAACAGCAATTAATATTAGTGCTATAAAAGATATGGTGAGTTTATGAATTAGTATATCTCCTTTTTTTTCGGCGAGTTCTTTCTCAATCTTTTTTGGAATGTACCGCAAATGCCTTGTTACCGGCGTATAGAAAGCGGCAACAAAAACAGGTGCTGCAATTTTTGCAGGGTTTATTATACTTAAATTCTTGTGTATTGCCTGTAGATGAGGCGTAAGGTTTTCATTAAATAATGAAGCAGTTACTTTAATATCAAAATTTAAAGAAATAAGAGCGATGATCAATTGCAGGTTATACTCGTCACGGTCATCTAATAAATACACCATAACCACCGTTGCTAAGTCGATATCCTTTATAGTCTCATTAAAATTTTCAAGCAAAGAGCCGCTTTCATTTATGGCATTAATTGATTCAATAGAAATATGTATAACATTGTAGGTATGGATGCCAATCAGCTTTTTTACACGATATGCCAGGTGTCCTGAACCAATAATAAGAACCGTTTTTTCTTTCATACAGTTTTAGGATATACTTCTTTCCTTACAAAGATACTTCTCCACAAACGCAACAGAATTACAGTTGTTTTTGATTGTAGTTTATTTTAGTGTCATGTTACTCGTGAGTTGTCAGTAGTGAGTTGCTTCATGTTTTAACTCACTACTCACTCCTCACATATCTGCGACAGAGTAAGCTTAACTTATCCCTAGTGTGGTAATTTAATTTTTTAAGAAAAGTAAAAGCCTCAAATGAACAAAAAAGAATTATGGCTTAAAATAAAAGCCTACAATTTTGAGCATGTGGTTCGCCCGCATTTATGGGACCAAATAACAGAAGTTTGTGGAGGTGGCAATGCCTCTACTAAAGCATTTGCGAGTAAAATAGCACGTAAAGCCGGGTGGACGAATCGATTTGCTTTGAAGGCCCTTTCAGAGTACAAAAAATTTGTGTACCTGGCGGTTGTGAGTGATTTTAATGTAACTCCATCAAAGATTATTGACCAGGTATGGCATGAGCACTTATTGTTTAGTAAAGCCTACAGGCATTTTTGCAGCGATGTGATTAATTACACGTTAGACCATAACCCGGAGTTAATTCCAATAACAGACCAGACAGGTATTTTTAAAGTTCAGTATATGGAAACTATTGATCTATATAAAACAGAGTTTGGCATTGATCCACCTGCTGACATTTGGAGCGTACCAAAATTTGATGAACAAAAGGTAGCAGTTGATGGCTATGGATCGGAGCAAAAGAAATATCATTCGTCTTACCAGGATGCCGCACTTGTTACATTTTTTGATGGTTCACAACAAGGGAGCAACGCAACGCAAGGTTTTCCTGGGTTTGGCGGAGGAGAGTATGGTGGAGCTGGCGCAGGTGGTAACTGGAATGATCACAGCCCAGGTTTAGATTCTTCAGATAATAGTAGTGCCGATGGAGGAAGTGATTCTGGAGGCGATGGGGGCAGTTCAGGTTGTAGTAGCGGCTGTGGAGGAGGTGGGGATTGATACAATTAACAAAAAAGGATAGAAGGTTTTTAAAAGATTTGTTCCACTTTCTTTTAGTGTGCCACGCGACCACCCGTTCTGCCCATATGTTCCGTTCTACCACCAAAGTTGTTCGAGTGTCTTCCGTAGAGCCTGTCCCGTTGAATAACCTGTCGTGTGGACACATCTAACTAACGTCAAAAAAAGGTAACCACAGAGGATACAAAGAAAGAAGAACAGAGTAAAGCCAGAGTTAAAGCTTTGCGTTCTCTGTGAAAGACTCTTATTTTTTCTGTGGTTAACATCTATTTTCCAAAATCCAATGTAGAGATGGAAATAAAAAAGAGGTGTACACACGATAGGTTGAATAACGGGAATGACTTCGACGCAGGATAAACAGAAATCTCCGAAATCACGCCTTTGCAATATTTGTCCCGACATCGGAAAGGCAACGAACAGAATTGCAAATCCACAAGCCAATACTACCCCAGTTAGGTTAAGTGTGTTCCGTTCCGCTCCATGATTGTTTTATGTGTTCCATTGGACAGCTTAGATCATACATGAAAACATCACTGCCTTCGGAAATTTTATACAAAAGTTACAATTCAAATAACTATTAATCATAATGAAACCTGCACGAAACAATCCACACGGTTTCAACTTTTACCTCATAAACCAATCTATGTTCCTGGGTAATTCTTCTTGACCACTTGCCTTTCAATGAGTGCTTTAAAGGTTCAGGCTTACCAGTGCCTGTAAAAGGCGTTACAGCGATTTCGAATAGAAGAGAAATTATTTTGGAGAGGATTTTGGGGTCAGATTTTTTCCAATCTTCCAATTGCTCTAAAGCCTCAGGGCTTAGTGTAATAGTCTTCATTTATTACCATACTTTTCTTCCAACTCCTGTACAGTATATGTAATTCCCTTGCCCTGTTCAAGTGAGTACATTGATTGCCCCAGGTGCTTTTTGTTTTCATTGGAAGAGAGCAGATAATCTGTTTCATCTAATGCTTCTGTCACAGTTATTTCTACTACTTTATCTTTAAAAGCAGCCTTAATTGAATTGAGCAATTCATGCGATAATTCATTAACATTTAAACGATAGGTTGTAGTCATACTTCAAAGTTATTCATTCCATTTGAAAAGATAATGCAACAAGCATGTCCGCCGCTGAGGTTTTTGGAGCATCTGCTGCCATGCGGGAATAACCCTGAATACAGGATAAACGGAGGTCTTCGACCTCATGCCTTTGCAAAACTTATCTCTGGCTTCACGAAGGCGGCGAACTGCATAGCAAACTCTATTTTTCGAAATCTTCTTTTGATAATTCAGACTGCTTAAGAATTGAATGAAATGTACCGGAAGGAGTTTGCTTTTTACAAGCAGGAATAATATCAGTCAAAGTAGGAATACCCACCTTGCGTTATTTTAGGTGAATACCATTTTGTGAGACGAAAGAAAGACCTGGCCTCTATTCTGTGACTATAGTTACGTTGGTATTATTTCCACAATGTGCTTAGTAGAAGTGTAAAAAATTATAAAGCTTCAACTCATAAATACAATCCGGGCAAAGGATTGAGCGGGGATATGAACAACATCTTTAGAATTCACAAACACGAAAAAAGCCACCAGAAGGCAGCTTTTTTTGCAAGTAAGTTGGTCAATTTATTTGGGCAGGGTAATAACAATGTTTCGGTACTCAATTGGGCCGTGGTCGCCCTGAAAAAGAATGGGCCCCGGTTCGCCTTCGTTACTGTCCAAAGCACCGCCGGTTATACCTGGTATGGGAGCGTTAGTAATAACTGGTTTGCCATTGGATACCACAGTTACATTTCTGCCTACCAGGGTAATGTCATACATCTGCCATTCACCGGCTGCTTTAGCAGTCATTTCAGTTGGGGCTAGAAAGCCATAAATTGAGCTGAAATAATCGATAAGCGGCTCCAGACCTTTGCTATCCTCTATCTGAACTTCGTAACGGCCACGCAGGTAAACGCCGCTATTGCTTTCCGCAGGGTATTTAAACTCGACATGTAATTTAAAATCATTAAACTTTTGATCGCTTATAAGGTTCGATCCTGATCGGGGGCTTTTCAATATACCGTTTTCTACCACCCATTGGTTGGCGCCGGTGGTATGCCAGCCAGTCAAGTCTTTGCCGTTAAATAATGGAGCAGGCTGTCCCCAAACAGGGTCTTTATCTCTGCGAAGGGTGGGGGCTCTTACGCCCATCCACTCATAACTTTTACCGTTGGGCATTAATACTGTTCCGCTAAGGGCATCGTCTTTTAAAGTACCTGCCATCATCATATCATTACCAACTTCCCACTGCGGTGGAATGCTAAAACTCATGTGCCCCTTGTCAAAATTGATTTTTGATATCGGCCTTGCACTTCCGCCCGAGCCTACAAAAGCACCAATTAGCGTACTAAACCCCGAGTGGCGTACTTCTAACCACGAGGGTTGTGCTTTGCCATCAACCATAATATTAAGGTCCCAGCGGCCTTCAAGCAGTTTGTTTTCGTCGGCAGTACCTTTTACCGGCAATGCTTTAACTGCACAGGAAGCAATTATTATTAATAGAGCGGGAAATATGATACGCTTTACAAGGTTATGCAAAACGACCGTTCTGTTTATTGTCATATGGTTGTGTTTTATCACTTTAAAATTGTACGGCTAAGATAAGGAGAAAACCATCTAACGCACTGACGTCACTAATCGCCATCTGGCAGATAGCTTATGGCCGCCGGTTAAGAAAATTACTTACGATTTTTTCCCGTTAATCAAACGCGATACTATTCCCGGGTACCTTGTTGCATCGGCTCTTACTGCACCCACTATATTGAATTACTACCCTTAAGAAAAAGGAAAACAGCTAATCAATATTCTTAAATAAGGCTATGACCTTGAACGAAGTATAAACAGAAGTATCCCACCCATGCTTTTGCAATACTTGTGCAGACTTTTCGGGAAGGTACCGAACAGAATTATATACCTCAATTTACATTTAACCTCTATTCCATATCTTATTGTTTCCACCAAATGTTGTTCATTACAACCAAAAAAGCTGCCTCAAAAATGTTTGAAGGCAGCTTTTTTCTTACCATGACTGGATGGATAATATTTACTTTATAAATCCTTTTATCAGATCCATCAATCCTCCACCACCATTTTTTTGCTGTTGCTGCTGTGCACCCCCTGCCAGGCTTTTTACAATATCCAGTATTCCTCCACCTCCACCATTTGCTTGTCCGCCACCGGTAAATTGTTTTAGCAAATCGCCCAAGCCACCACCACCTGCGTTTTGATCTCCGGCAGCACCTCCGCCGGCGTTACCAGTAATTGATGCTAATAATTTTTCCAGTGAAAACCCTGAATCACTGGGATCATTTGATTTGTTGATGAGGCTCTCGAGTACGTTAGGGATCAGACTGCCCGACAAACTATTTGCCTGGCTGTTGTTCATGTTAAACTTGTTCATCAGCTTACCCGCAAAGTGTCCCATCATCATAGATACAATCGGGTTGCTCAGTAAACTTTTTTTATCGGCTCCGCCACCAAATAAGGACAGCAGGCTTTGCAATCCACCGCCTGCTACCACATTGCGCAAACCCGACGCTACGGTGTTGGTAGCCTCGGCTACTACTTCATCATTATGCTCATTAGGCACATCAGGATTATTAATCACAGATTCTGTGGCGTTACCTTTTACGAGATCAAATAGTTCTTTTAGCATGATTTATTTTTTTTAATATGATAAAATTGGAACTAATGAATTTAAGCAGAGTTTACAGTTCTGCAAGATATTCTGTTCTAAAGCTCGTTTTGCTTTGCTCGTTAGTTCTGCTTAGATGTACCTGTACCCTTTAAGTGTTTCGCATTCTGCCTGGATGTTCCGTTCTGCCGCCAAGGTTGTTCAAGGGTCTTCCAAAGAGCCTGTCCCGTAGAATAACCTATCGTGTGGACACATCTTTTTTATTTCAATCTCTACCTTGGATTATGAAAAAGAGATATTAACAACAGAGAAAAACAAGAGTCTTTCACAGAGGACACAAAGATTTAACTCTGGCTTTTGTCTGTGCTCTTTCTTCGTGTACTCTGTGGTTACCTTTTTTGACTTTAGGTAGATTGTACACACGATAGGTTGAATAACTGTACTGACCTCGAACCACGATAAACATCACGATTATGATATAATGATCGGGATCCGACCTCGCCTTTGCAATACTTACCCCCGTATCGCCTAACAGGCGTACACTTTGCTATTTAGAAGGTATGTTAGGATGTCTTCTGTAAAGAATTACTGTTTCAAGGGATGGTCTGCAGCGTTTACGTAGTTAACCACGAATGGATCCATGGTATGTACTTCGAAAACGCATCCCTCGGTAGTAAAGGCATAATGCGGGCCGGTAGTTGGGATGGCAAAGAAGCCTCCGGGTTTTAGCAATGTTGCTGTTTTCATGTCTACCTTATCACCCATGCCAACATATAATCTGCCTTTTAAAACGGTTGCATTTTTTACACTTACATGTGTGGGGGCTGCCATTCTATAGTTTGCCGGAAACCTGGCCCTTAGAGTTACGGTAAACGCTTTTGAAGGATCGCCGGCCAATACAGCCATTCTATCGCCTGTGGGTAAAAACGGCGGTGCATCGCCCCAAACCACATCTATTTCATTGATCGGCGTTCACTAGCTGCCGGATTGATTAATACCCTCTGTTTGGGCTTTAATGCCAAATAGCAGTAAGAAAGCTGATAGTGTAAATGCAAATCTCCGGGTGATCTTTTTCATAATACATAATTTTTGAAAGTGATTAGAATAAATACCATCCTGGGAGCACCGATAAAAGTTTAGACTTTTAATGAAGGTAGTAGTAACCTGGCCTCCATTGTTTTGTACATAGTTACCTAAGCAGTCCATATTTTGCCCGCTAATTGCAATTTTTTGCTATTCCCTTTTGGATAATGCTGCGATGAAAAATTGATTTTGAATGTACTATTCGGCTGAAAGTTGTTAGATGTTCTTTTAGCCTTGCTACCTTAGCCGCTCAGACTTGCATTATGAAAAAAATACTTCCGGCGTTCTTCTTATTTTTTTGTTACTCCCTTACTAATGTGGCTATTAGCCAGGCAAACAGTACAACCGACACTGGTCAGCATAAACTCCAGCTTCCCGCAGGCTTTACTGCCAACATTGTTGCTGAAGGTATAATTGGTGCCAGGCATATGGCAGTTACCCCGCAAGGTGGGCTGTACATTAAGCTTTCTAAATTAAAAGAAGGAAAAGGGGTTGTTTATCTAAGAGATGAAAACAACGATGGAAAGTTCAAGATCGCAAAAGCTTTTGGCGATTATCCGGGCACAGGCATTTTTATAAAGAATGATTACCTGTATGCTTCATCGAATGATGATGTGTACCGGTATAAGTTGAATAACAAAGGCGAGGTAACCGATCCGGCTATGCCGGAAAAGATTGTTGCAGGTTTGGTAAACCGTATGCGGGACAACTCAAAGGCTATAGTGGTTGATAATAAGAACAACCTTTATGTAAACGTTGGTTCATACCTCACCTCGTGCCTGGTGGACCCCACGTCTAAACAAGCACCTTACCCTTGCCCGTTGCTCGACTCTGTTGCAGGTATATGGCAGTTTAAAACCAACAAGCAAAACCAGCAGTATAAAGATGCAGTTCGCTATGCTACGGGGTTTAAAAATACCGTTGGCCTTACCTGGAACACCAAAACAAATTCATTGTTTCTAATGAACCACGGCAGGGATCAATTACACGACCTTTTTCCTCAATACTATACTGCAGAACAAAACTCCATGTTGCCTTCGGAGGTTATGTATGAGGTGCCTAAAGGCGCTGATGGTGGCTGGCCTTATGTCTATTACGACCATATACAAAAGAAGAAGATTCTAATGCCAGAGTATGGAGGAGATGGCAAGAAAACAGGAGGAGAAAGTGCAATAGATCCCCTTGTGGCGTTCCCCGCTCACCTTGCTCCAAATGGTTTGATATTTTACACCGGAAATACGTTTCCCGCCAGGTATAAAAATGGAGCCTTTGTAGCTTTCCATGCAAAGTCAGCTGAATTGCAAAATGGATATTTTGTTGCCTTTGTTCCTTTTACAAATGGCAAACCTTCAGGTAAATGGGAAATTTTTGCTGAGAACTTTACCGTTGGAAATGATGTACATAAACCCTGCGGCCTGGTGCAGGCACCAGACGGATCCATCTATGTTTCAGACGATGCAAAAGGAACGATCTATCGCATACAATACAAGCAATAACTGCTAGTGATTGGAACGCCAGTGTATGTAGCTTTTTTTGTTAAGGATGGAAGTCTTTAGCGTTCTTTCCAAATGTTCCTTTCTGCCGCCAAGGTTGTTCGGGTGTCTTCCGAAGAGCCTGTTGTGTTGAATAGGAGAATAATCTCGAACGCAGCATAAACAGTGGTCTCTGACTTCACGCCTTTGCTATACTTGTTCCGCCCCATAGTAAGCAACAGAATGTACCTCTATAAAAAATTAAAATGTTCTTTTTTTGCCAGGGTTTTGCTTTGCCATAAGCACACTGTAGATGACTATTGTGGTATCAAATATTTCATAAGCCACAGTATATGGGAACTGATTTATTTTACCTTCTCTTACCTCATTAAAATAGTAAGTTGGTACAGACACCAACTGCTGCACAATTAATAGCTATAGTTCACTACAGTTATAGCAAGCTCATTTAAAGGACCACTCTTTGAATAATATTAGTCTCACCATTACTTATTTGTACCTGGTAAATTCCCGTTGATATACTGCTACTCAGTTGTAGTGTTTGTACGGATGAACCCCCTGGATGCTGAACCTTCTCAGAATACAATAGTTGTCCAATATTATCAAACACACGAACATTATAAACTCCTTTTGGCTGGTTTTGTAATTGCAGGTTAAGCGTTCTGTCAATAAGGGGTTTTGGATTTATAGCAATACCGCTTTTTCCCCTCCTGATATTTATAATTACAATACTGCTGTACTTAAAGCTGCCAGAGTTTTCAATAGCCTTTAACCGGTAAAAATTATTACCATCAAAAGGATAGCCGTCTACCCAACTGTATTTAGCTGCGCCGTTGTTATTTGATGTGGGTGCGGTGGTTCCTGCTTTAGTGAAATGCATGCCATCTAATGATTTCTCTATTTCGTATATGCGGATGTTGCTTTCGGTTGCCATAATCCATTCTACCTGTATACTTGTATTTTTCTGGAAAGCTTTTATAGAAGTAAAGTTGATTGGCAAAGTACCCGGCTGGTTTAGCTTTACAACGAAAATATCACTGCCGCCTGCTGAAATAAAATTGTTGGTAACTGTAGGGTCAGGGTCAACGTCGGCTGTACCGGAAAAATATCCTGTTGCATATATATTACGGGAAGCATCTGATGCTATACCGAATCCCTGGTCAATACCCGTACCACCGAATTGTTTTGTGAACAAGTAATTACCTGAAGCATCTAGCTTACTGATAAAAATATCGGACTGACCGGCAGAGATAAGATTATTGGTAAACGCAAGGTCTGGATTAAAGTCTACGGTACCCTGAAAATATCCTGCGGTATAAACATTAGTTGAGGCATCTACTGCTATCGAGTACCCATCTTCACTTGCAGTGCCACCTATTTGTTTTGCCCATACAAAATTGCCCGAAGCATCTAATTTGCTGATAAAAACATCAAAATTTACCGCTGTGAAATTAGTGGTAGCTACAGGGTCAGGGTTAAAGTCTGCGTTGCCTTGAAAATGTACTGTCGTATATACATTTCCTGAGGCATCAACCGCTATGGCGTATCCTATATCGCCAGAAGTACCACCCAGTTGTTTTGCCCACACAAAGTTTCCCGAGGCGTCTAATTTGCTTACGAAAATATCTACACTGCCCGCTGTTACAAGATTGTTGTTATGGCATTTCCATTGTCGCCGGCAGTAGCAGTACCCAATTGTTTTGCCCATACAAAGTTGCCTGAAGCATCTAATTTGCTTATAAAAATATCAGCAGTTCCGGCTGCCGATACAAGATTATTGGTAACTATGGGGTCAGGGTTAAAGTCGGCTGTGCCAGCAAAATATCCTGTTGTATAAACATTACCCAACAAATCAATTGCTATGGAAGATCCCTGGTCATTAGCCGTAGCGCCAATTTGCTTTGCCCACACAAAATTGCCTGAAGCATCCAATTTGCAGATGAAAATATCGTTACTTCCTCCCGCTGAAACCAGGTTATAAGAAACGTTTGGGTCAGGATTAAAATCTGCCGTACCCAGGAATGATCCGGTTGTATATACATTGCCAAATGCATCTACTGCTATAGCGTATCCCTGGTCATTATTAGTTCCGCCCAATTGGTTCGCCCATAAAAAATTACCTGCCTCATCTAATTTGCTCACGAAAATATCGTTACCACCAGCAGGTGTAAGATTATAGGTAACTCCAAGGTCAGGATTGAAGTCTGCTATATTCAAAAAATATCCTGTTGTATATACATTGCCCAAGGCGTCTGTTGCTATGGCACGCCCCTGGTCAGAATTATTGCTACCCTTTTGTTTTGCCCAAGCAAGGTTGGCATTTTGGGCATGTAAGGCAGAAAAAACCAGCAAGCTTATGATTGTAAAAATTCGTTTCATAATAACAACGTTTATTTTAAGTATTAAATTATTAATGTGACGGTCCAGGAAAAATTAAGGAACAAGGAGCTTCGTATTCTTCTTCTTTACCGTAAGTAATGTAACGAAACATCGATTTTTTAAAAAAAAGTCATCACTAAATCCAACATCTCTCAAAATATTTTTCTGAGAAGTCTATAAATTAAATATTACGATATGTTTTAAAATAACAATTAGTACAAAGATTACCTGCAATGAGACTCGCCTAATAAAACTCCATAATCCTTTTCAGTTTTTGTTTTTATGGGCGATGAAACTGCTTTTACAATTTTCACTTGTTTAATACCAGCCTTAAATTCCGATAGTAACCCGCACAAATAATCAGCTGCTTAGAATGTAATGAAATGTTCCTGTAGGTATTTCTTTTCAATGGGCAGCACAATAGCAGTTAACCGAGGGTAACCTGTTTTACTGTATTTGATATGGCTGCTGTTCTGAGAAATGAAAAGCCATGCCATTGAAGAACTTTCAATATATCAGTAGAGGAATAAAACTTAGGAAAGTTCAATTTCTGTTGAAACAATTACAATGTTTTCTATTATAAGCGCATCTTCAACAGGCATATCTTCAAAAAATAGATACAAAGCCTCCTATGAATTTTTAATACATCATCTTCGGTATCTCCAAAGCTGGAAACCTCCACGTTTAAACATTGTTCTCCATAGAAATTACCCTCTTTCCAGCCTATATTTTTTAGTGGCAGTTGTATAGTCTTCAATTGGATAAAGCTAAACAACTTTACATCCCCCTTTGAATAACGGCATTGATCCCAAATTCAGGATAAGCATAGCTCTCCGCCCTAAACAATAACCTTTCAGTTTTAAACCAGTACTTTGAATTAAACTATAGTTTCAACCGTTATTGCCGGTTCAAAATTTCGCATTGCAATAAACTCAGGACGCGGATTGTCCGTAGCTGGAAGTTGATTGTCTACGCGATTATAGGTAAGCAGGTAAGCATGCCTGTCCCAAGGTGATAAATTATTTGACGACGCATGAAATATGTTACCGTGAAAAAAAAGTACCGTACCTGCCTTGCCCCTGGCAGAACACATTCCATTTTTGGTAACCCATTTAGCAATGGTTTTTTGTTTCAGCGTGTATTTAAGGTCAGAGGTTAATGCAGTAAGATAGGTAGCGCTATCAACGTATTCTTTATACCACGACTCTTCAATTTCAGCAACATTTTCAGCATCGTCTACCACGCCTGCCAAATGAGATTTTGGAATTACCAACATGGGGCCATTGAACTCTGTAACATCGTTTAAAAAGATCATAGCTGTTAGTACATTTGGCTCTGGCATACCATCATCTTTTTTCCAGTAGGTATAATCCTGGTGCCACTCCCACCAATCGCCAACCATGGCAGCTTTGGAATTTATTTTACTTTGGTGCAGGTAAATCTGGCCCCCCAATAGTTTAGCGGCTGCAGCTATTAATGATTTGTATCGTGCAGCTTTATCAAAAACTTCGTTGGTAGTATTGGGTGCAAAAAAAGACCGAACTGATCCATTTTTTTCAAGAATCCGGCGGGGACAATCTTCTTTTATTACCTCACGCATCTCTTTTAAAAGCACATCAACTTCCACTTTCGTAAACATATCCGGTACCAATAAAAAACCCTGCTCTTCAAAAAAGGATAACTGCTCTTCACTTAATTGCATATCAAAGAATTAATATTTTAAAATTAAAATTTCACTGCGTATTGATAAATAGACGTTGCATATATTTTAAAAGGTGCTTAACAACCAAAATATAATAGAATTTTAAACAAGATAGCATACATAAGTTCGCTATGCAATACAACGATTGGCAAGAAATAATTGCAGGGCATAAAAAGCATCCTGTAGCAGAAAAAGATTTTACTAAGATTAGCGGTTATGATAACAGGAAAAGAATTGGATAATGCAGCAAGTACCAATAATAGCAACATTAAACAGTGATGTAACCTGGATAGCGGCAGTAAATATTCTAAAGCAGATTGGCAGGGTAGCTACTCCGATTATGCCTGGCCCCTTATCAATAACATTGATCCGGCATATCAGCTTGTAAAAAGAAGATTGGAAAGCAGTGAAACAAAGAGATCATTATGCTGTATCAATTTTATAAAAGATTACCGATCTTTAAAATATAAAATTTACAAAATGGGATTTGATCAATACCACGAACCGGCCAGTGAACTATCGCAGGAAACAAGAACAAAAGCTCGTATGCTTGCTTCCCTAATAGAAGAAGCCGAAGCTATCAATTGGTATGAGCAACGTATATCAGTTGAGAAAGATGAAGATGCCAAAGCCATTATGGAAAATGCGCAGCAGGAAGAATTTAAACACTTTGGTATGGACCTGGAATTTTTACTTAGAAAAATGCCCAAGTGGCAATTAACCCTGCAAGCTATCTTATTTCAAAAAGGAGATATTGTAAAGCTTGGCGAAAAGGGTGAAGACAAAGCGGAATAGCACCTTCCACCTGTTACAGAATAAGCAGCAAGAAAATAACAATTTCAAAAGCTGGAAAGGTTTTTGAACTATAGAGGGTATGAAGCTTTTCATACCCTTATTTATTTTTGTTTTTACTGCTTGTGAGCAACCTTTGGAGCCGGAAGTAGTTCAGGCAGCCGATTCCACAATAACCAATGATAATTCAAAAATTGCGGTAGCAGAACCAGAACAGCCGCAGCAGGTAAATTACAATACAGGCACAGTAATTAATACTGGTAGCACTTTGCCTCTTGACCTTGTAAACTATGCCAAAACACTTATAGGAGTTCCTTATTTGTACGCTTCAACTAATCCACAAAAGGGTTTTGATTGCTCTGGTTTTATTACTTATGTTTTTGATCATTTCAATATCGCTGTTCCAAGATCTTCGGTTGATTTTACCAACGTGCAACAAGAGGTACCATTAGAGCAGGCTGCCCCCGGTGACCTAATCCTGTTTACGGGTACCGACAGTACAGTTAGGGTAGTAGGTCATATGGGTATCATTACCGAAAACAACATGGGAAATCTTCAATTTATACATTCCACTTCGGGTAAGCAGTATGGTGTTACCATTACTCCGCTTCAGCAGTATTATATGGGTAGGTTTGTAAAAATTGTTCGCATTTTTAAATCATAAAGTGAAGCTTATCATTCTATATTCTTTGAGCATAAAGCACAGGGCAAACGCATGCTAATTAATTTTATCTTTTTGATGTGCCTTTAGGCATAACTCGTGGGTAGAAAATATTACATTAAAAAAGCACAAGGCGTTCATATCGGAACGCTTTGTGCTTTTTTGAAACATTACTACCCACAAATAGTTCCTATCGGGACTATAAAGACAGTAATTCAATCCTGGTTTAAAAAAATCAAAGGCGAAAAAATTTAGACGCGTTTGCCCTGGCATACAGCATAGTATATGGCATTGTAAATTCTTATTGCCCTTCTTACATCCGTACTGGTATATAATGGTTCACCATCGGTGTTGTATTACAAGTTTTTACGGTAAAGCACTACAAGTTAAATGGCATCTTATAGCTACAATCCTATTTTTGCTGCATGATAGATGCAACAACATTACGCCTGGGAAACTACATTTTACATAAAGGAGGAGTAAGAATTTTACCTGTGGCCCTCGGCCTGCCACATTTTGATTTATTGGCTAAGGGCCTGGCAAAAGACATGTTTCCTATAGCAATAAATATTGAAAATTTAAAGAAGTGCGGCTTTATTGAAAACGTAAAATATTACCAGCATCCCGAAGTGAGGGAATTTATTTTAACGCTGCCTGTGCCAGGTGCTCATGTAAATGAAATCAGGGCTTATGTTCCGGCAACCACACCTTTTGCACGGGCTACCCTTAATGAACATCTCATTAGCAATAACATTTACCATTTGCACCAGGTACAAAACCTTTACTATGCTTTGACAGGGACAGAATTAGAAGTGAAAATGTAAACTGTATTATTTGAAGAGTAATACTTTAGAGTGGCTCTAGTTGTTGCTTTGTGATAAAAAAAGATGATAAGGTTTATGAGTTTCTTAATTGTATAACGCCTGTTTGTGTTCACTAAAATAAATCTTACGCTTAGTTCGTGGCAACACCTGCATAGTTACTTCGCTGCCATCAGCAGCATACTCCTGTTTATAAACCGAAAACGAATCGTTTACACCTTTAGTCTCAAGTTGCTTGTAAAAGAGGCTAGCATATGTAATCACCTCTTTTATAAGCTTGCTAATTTTAGCCGCCGGTATTTTACCTGTTATGCTTAAGGGATGTATGCCCGCCCGGTACAAAGCTTCGTTGCGTATTTTGTTTCCTACACCAGTAAATATTTTTTGATCCATCAACACGTCGTCAATGGGTTTATTTGCTTCATTTTTCAATAAGGTTTTTACATAGGCCGCATCAAAATCTTTATGTAAAATATCGGTGCGCCAGTCATACACTTCCCCTGGAGGTCCCTTTAATTTTTCTGCCTTTACTACATAGCCGTTTATTTCGCCTTTGGCAAATTCAAGAAAGAAAGATCGATTGACAGTTTTGCGTTCGTTTATGCGGATTTCGCCAAACAACATAAGGTGCACCCTTACCGTTCCATTGTTGAAAACGAACAAGAGGTGTTTGCCCCAGGTACATATTTCCAACAGTTTTTTTCCATTAATCCAATCTGTTGGCATAGGGCCATAGCCACCGGCTTTTTTTACAATTTTACCTTGAAATGGCAGCAGTTGATTACGGAGATGTAGTATAGATGGACCTTCGGGCATAAGCAATAAACAGGGTTTAGAAACTTATATTTAAATGATGAGGAGGGTGGTACTTATAAAAAATTTGAAATACGCCGACAGCATGCGAAGAGTTATTTCTTAAATGCTGCAAACATTTGCAGATACAAGCTGACCACGGTTAAACACTTAAAACGAAATGCGACGCCACTGAAGCTGCACAATGTAACCAAGCCAGTACCATAAATAATAACTAAAACACAAATTGCTTTTCGGTCCCTGAAAGTATTGCTCAAAGGTCCAATAACTTAATGATTCTTTTTCTCTATCTGCGGGGTTTCATCGGCTTTATCGGGAGATTTTTTACCATCCTTCAATGTAGGCTCCAGTTCTTCTTTGGAATCAATAAAACCTCTTAATTCTGTTAATTGCGGATCGCTTTGCTCCTGTTTGTGCGTGGGGTGATTCTTATAATTCTCTTCGGGTTCCGGGCTGGTTTCTTTGATTGTATCTGGTACCATAATAAAATTTTTAAATATTGTAATAAGATTATGCCACAACTCTTTATACCTAAAACTATCCCTTAAATGTTTAACAAGAAAAGGAAATTTTTATGGGTTTATACCTTTATAAAGGTTATAAAAACGCTTCAAATTGAACCTAAAATAAATATAGAGTACCTTTCGCAAAATAAATTTTATGTCAAACAAACACAAAAAACAATTCGGTATCTGGATGGATAATCATCACGCCATAGTAGTAGGCAGGGGAGAAGAGGAGGAGGCAACTTTTGCGGTAATAGGCCATGCAGGCAATGAAGGAGCCAGGCCAAATTCGAGCGAAAAGACTGAACACAATGATGAGAAAACTTTGCAGCATAAGTTTTTTAAAGAAATTCTCTCGCACATGCAAAATGCCGATGAGGTACATGTAACCGGAACGGGGACGGCGCAGGAGCAACTGATGAAATATATGTCGGAAACCCCGCAGTATAAACACACGGTTACAACTGAAAGCACCTCTAATAAAATGAGTGATGAAAGTTTTGTAAAGTTTATCGATACTAAGTTTAACTAACCAGTGCCTTGTAAAAATTAAGGGCGGTTGACTAATCCTCAACCGCCCTTTTTTGTACCGGGTATTTTCTGGGGTGAATTACGTATTATCGTATTTTTTGCAACACCAGGCGGTAGGCATCTATCATACCTGAGTGAAAGCCTTCGGCGCTACCCCACAGGTATAACTGAAAAATTTTGTACAGCTTCGATCCCCACCTTTTTTCTATGGTGTTGCAATTGGCATCAAGGCGCTTAGCCCACTCTTTTGTAGTGAGGTAATAGTTATGGCGGTCGTTCCAAACACCTATTATTTCAAAAGGGCTATTGGCAACCGCCGCCACAAATTCGTGCAGGCATAACAGCGAAGCATTTCCTTCAAAAACATATTTGCTCATAAAAGTGCCATGGCCGCTTTTTTGCCTGTCGGCACTTGTATCCAGGTATAGGTAGCCGCCGGGTTTCAGTAGTTTGTCGTACTGTTTTAACGATGCTGCATAAGCGGGTAAATGTTCGGTAACGCCGCAATTTACTATGGCATCGTAAGGTTGTTGGGGGTTGTGCTCGTAAAAATGTTGTAGCAAAACCTGGCAGGGTAATTTTTGTTGATCAATGATTTGCTGTACAAATTGTTGCGACCGCTGCGATATGGTTATCGAGGTTACGTGTATGCCCTTGGTGCCTGCATGCTCAACAAATGATCCCCAGCCGCTGCCGATATCCAACACCCTTTGGCCGGGTTTGGCATGCACGGCTTCTATGGCAAAATCCAGCTTGCGGGTTTGTGCATCTTCCAAAGTATCATGATCGTTTGCATACACCGCATGGCTGTAAGCACGGTGCCGGCTATCTAAAAAAAGCTGGAAGAAAGCCGCCTCCGTATCGTAGTGACTGGAGATCCATTTTTTGTCGCTGCTTACCTGGCCAAACAACATGGGCTGTATAAAGCGCCACAGAAAATGAAATCCCCTTTTATCGCTAAACAAATCGCGTAAGGCAAGTACTTTCATCAAATCTCCCTCAAGCTCAATGTTACCTGCCAGGTAAGCCTCCACTATGATATTTTGATCCATTGTACTTAACGCAGCTATGCCTTGAGTGTTGGTTACCGTTAACATAAAGACAGGTGGCACCCCTCCAAAATTATGGGTTGCACCGCCTGCAAATGCCAAAGCAAACGGTATGGTACCTGTAGTTTTTACAGTGTAGCGATATTGCTTTTCGAGAAGGTGAATTAACCTGTTGAATTTTTTTTCAGCAGCCGAATTCATTGGTAATTATTTGAAATGAATTATAATTAATTAGGGGTTCATCGTTAAATGTAGGCAATACCCCTTCAAATAGCAAGGCGGTACATGAGACAATAATTGCCCATGATGTAAGACATCAATTTCAAGGAACTAAACCGTCGGACTTCAATTTCCCGAATGGGTTCCTTTGTTAAACGCTTCATGCAATTCAAACTAAAATGGACTCATTATGTTGCCGATAGTCCCCACCATTGGTTAAATGCAACCAGGCATTTTTATTTACACATGCATGGTATACTAATTGAAGCAATTTCATAAATGCTCGTATGGAAAAAACAACTACCACATTACACCCCGGCGAAAAAACTTCGGGTACTCATTCAACCATTTGGCTCGATACCATCAGCCAGCAAAAGTTTGAAACCCTTTCATCAGATGTTGAGACAGATGTTTTGGTAATCGGGGGAGGAATTGCAGGCATTTCCACTGCGTATTGCCTGGTTAAAGCCGGCAAAAAAGTAATACTTATTGAGGATGGTTTGCTGTACAGTGGCGAAACCGGCCGCACCACAGCACACATTGTAAATGCGCTGGACGACCGGTACAGTGACCTGATAAAAATGCATGGAAAAGAAAATGCAAGATTAGTTGCCGATAGCCACAGTGCTGCCATAGATTTTATAGAACGTACCTCCAGGGAACTACAAACAGACTGTGATTTTACAAGGCTTAACGGGTATTTATTTCTGCATGATAACGACACCCAAAAGACTCTTGATGATGAATTAGAAGCTACACATGAAGTTGGCCTTCAAACCACCATGCTGGACGTTGTGCCAGGGATACCTGCTGAAAAGGGTTCGTGCCTTCAATTTCCTGCGCAGGCGCAATTTCATCCCTTAAAATACCTGAACGGTTTGGTAAAATACATTTCAGAAAACGGGGGAACTATTTACACACACACACATGCGGAATCTTTTAAAGAACAAGAGGTAAAGGCCAACGGCTTTAGCATAAAAGCCAACCACATTGTAGTTGCCACCAATTCCCCTATCAATAATATGCTTACGCACCACACCAAGCAACATGCTTATCGTACGTATGTTATTGGTGGCCTGGTACCTGTAGGCGCTTACCAACAAGCACTTTGGTGGGATACCGGTGACCCGGATACGAAATGGGTTATCGAGCCGTATCATTATGTAAGGCTGCAACAATATAACAACCAGTACGACTTACTGATTGCAGGCGGAGAAGATCATAAGACAGGGCAGGAGGATGATGAAAACCTAACGGCAGAAGAGCGCTATCAACGATTGGAAAAATGGACCCGGCAACGTTTTGAAAAGATAAAAGAGATTACCTATCATTGGTCGGGCCAGGTACTGGAGCCGGTTGATTCATTGGCTTTCCTTGGTAAAAATCCGGGTGATGAAAATACGTACGTTATAACCGGCGACTCGGGTAATGGTATGACCCATGGCACCATTGGGGGAATGCTGGTGAGCGACCTGATTTTAGGCAACCATAATCCATGGACCAACCTATACGATCCGGGGCGCATTACTCTAAAGGCTACCGGCGCCTTTTTAGAAGAAGCAGGAAATATGGCCCTGCAGTATGGCGATTTTTTAAAAGCCGGTGATGTAAAATCAACCGGGGAATTAGCCAATGGCACCGGTGCAATTATGAATGAAGGGGTGCATAAAGTTGCCGTATATAAAGATGAACAGGGAGCCGTACATGCCTACACCGCAGTCTGTCCACACCTGGGTTGCGTTGTACAGTGGAACCACGACGAAAAGAGTTTCGATTGCCCCTGCCATGGCTCCCGCTTTACCTGCGAAGGGAAGGTAATAAACGGCCCTGCATTGTCGGACCTGGCACCTCACCATTTAAACCATGAAACCGACAACAAGTAATGCTTATTTACCTGGCCTTATCTACATCTTTTATAAACCTGATGAGCCCATGCATGTACACTTGCTGATCGTCGTACATTGACATATGACTGCCGTTGGGGCATAAAAGAAAAGTCCCGTTTTTAACAAGGGAGGCTATCTTTTTCATGTGCTCAGGATCCATTGTATCGAAGGTGCCGCCTATGGATAAAACAGGTATGGTTAGTTGGGGAAGATCAGTAACCCTGTCCCACTTTTCCAACTTGCCGGAAACGCCAAATTCGCTGGGTCCCTGCATGGTTACATAAAGCGATTGATTTGTTTTTCCCAATGAACGGTTAAGCGGCTCAGGCCATTGATCCAATGGTAAGCGGCAAATATGCTTTGCATAAAAATTCGGCATCAACAGCTCCATATATTTTGGATTTTGAAAATCCTTTTTAGCCTCTATCTGCCGGATGGTATCCAGCACTTTAGGATCAAATTGCTTGGCCAATACTTCATCAGCATATTTACCATAATCGGGTGCGCTCATCATCATGTTGGATATGATCAATCCCTTTAAATTGTTTTGGTATTTAAAGGCATATTCGGCTGCGAGTATTCCACCCCACGAATGGCCCAGTAAATAAAAATTGTCTTTGGTAAGATGCAGGGCTATCCTAACCTGTTCCACTTCTTCCACATAACGGGCAAGGTCCCATAACGACGTATCGTTTGGGTTATCAGAGAGACCGCATCCCAACTGGTCGTAATAAATGAATTCAATATTTTCAGCAGGAAAGAAGCTTTCCATGCATTCAAAATACTCGTGTGTAGCGCCGGGACCACCATTTAACAGCAACACTTTTATAGTAGGGTTGTTACCGAATTGCTTTGTCCAAATTTTAAAAGTACCCTTAGGCGTTTGTATGGGTATCACTCTTACTCCACCTGTTTTCACAGCATTGGTATCGCCATCAAAATAGGATGAAGCATTATTGTTAGTAGTTGAAATTTCGGGTTGTTTGCAGGCGCCAACCAATAAGGTACAAAGCAGCGCAGTCAGAACAAGGTTTGTGGTAGTATTTCTCATGATGGTTTCAAGTTACAAAAATGGGGGAGGATTGTTTGTGATTTGGTTTGAAGATACAATGGAATGGGCTTGCTAATGGGTATGTTGTTTGCAACTGCTTTTGCATACTTTCCTGCAAAAGCTGTCCCGTTTAAACCAGATATATTCCTTAGTTTAAGGTCTCTCTGCCCTAAGACATTGGAATAAATGTTGGTATAAATTATAAAGTGTAACTTTTTGAAAAAATCTGAAATGCCGGCAAATCGAAAATTTCTTTTGATTACTATAGGAGTCGTTTTAAGCCTTCACATGCCGGTTGCTGCACAAACTTGTGTTGACGACTACTTCACTATGAACTTTACAGCGAACGAAGCCTTTTCCCTTTCCCGCTCTATAATTACTTCAAACAACGAAATTATTTGTGCTGGCCGGATTGTTTACACCAGTGGCGGGTTAACAAAGGCAGACTGCTGGATTGCTAAAATGTCTTTAAAGGGAACAGTGCTATGGTCAAAAAGATTTAAAGTCCAGGGATATAATTTTCCGCTTTTACAAGATATAGTACAAGGAAATGACGACTCTTATTTTGCTGTAGGCAAGGCAACTGGACCTGTTGAAGGGGCTACTGCAAATAATATTAAGGGCATAATGCTGCATATTGATAAATATGGAAACGTTATACAATCAGGGGGCTTACAAATAACGGGTTCAAAAGAGGACGTAACAACTTTTGAAAGCATCCAAAAGACATCGGACGGAGATTTTATAATTGGAGGATACAACACTTCGGAATTATTTAGTTCTGGTCAGACGAATCTAAAAGGACTTTTGCTGCGCTTAGATAAAAGCGGCAAAATAAAATGGATAACTACTTATTCATCGCCTAAATACAATTTCAGGTACTTGTACAAAAGCAAAATTCTTGAGACAAAAGACGGGCAGATCATAACTGCAGTGCTGGCGCTTCGGTTTAATTCAGCAAACAACCTGATTACAGAAAATGGCTTTCACTTTATTAGCGTTGATAAGAATACGGGAGGCAGAAACTGGGATAATATGTATCTTATATCAGGTCTGAAAAATTCCGTATTAGTGTCATTATCGTTTGTCTCGCACATTGCTGAAATGCCCGGTGGTAACCTATCTTTCAATACTTCATTTTCTGATTCTACTTTCTATAGGCAACCTGATTATAACGGTAAAAGCGTAAACATCATTACAAATGGTTCAGGCGCTCTGCAAAAAGTAATAGCATATTATAACAAACGGCCCGGGTCTTCTACAGCAGACGGTGTTAAGCTGAACGATGACGGAGACCAATTGTTCTTTATGGATGATGGAGAAAATAATTTGTTGGTAAAGACAAATAAAGATGGAGAGGTTGACTGGCAGCGGGCTTTTGGAAATTCTGGTAAAAGGCCAGTCCCTTCTTCCTTGATATATACGCCGTCTAATACATCCTATTTATTCATGAATGACAGGGAACAGAACAATTTCATTCACTTATTTAAAACAGATACAAACACCTCAATTGATTGTATTAATAACGAAGCAGGTATAATTACCGAAGACGCTACCCATTCCTTAACGCAAGCGGAGAGTGAAATGACAGTGGTGCCATCGCCAGAGGCAGACTTTGTTATTCCATTTTTACCCGTAATAACCAGTGACTTTTCTATAACTCCATCAATACTATGTAGGAAACCCTGCTGTGTTAATACTACAATTACAACTGACACTATTGAGCTTTGTGATGCGTCGTCTTTCAGGCTTCCGAATAGTGATGTTGTTACTGTTACAAACACTTATTACAATTCTTTCAAAACAATTAAGGGTTGCGATAGTATAGTTTTCTATCCTGTTGTATTTTCAAAAAAGCCTGCGGTTAGTCTTGGACCGGATAATTGCCTTGAAGGAAAGAGTTCAATCGAATTAAAAACTGATACTGGGTATTTGACTTATAACTGGATGAATAATATTACTGATAAGCCGACTTATTTGATTGAAAAACCTGGTATTTACTGGGTTAGTGTTTCTAATAAATGCGGTACATCAAAAGACAGTATAACAATTTTTAAGGATTGTGAATTTGAGATTTACATGCCTTCAGCCTTCACTCCTAATGGCGATAACATGAATGATTATTTTCAACTGCCAAAACAAAACACAAATAAGCTGATAGATCTTACTGTATACAATCGCTTTGGAAATATTGTTTTTAAAACAACTGATATCAATGGCCGTTGGAATGGCAATTATAGAAGTGTGCCACAGGCAACCGGAACCTATGTTTATTTTCTTAGAATGGAAACTTTGTCTGGTAAGAAGATTAGCAAAAAGGGAACAGTTGTTTTGATTAGGTAAAGTAATATGGGAAGTTTAGGAACAAACTGCCTTTGCTTTAATTATAATTAATGACCAGTCTGCTTATAACAATTCTTTATCCTGCCGAAGTTTTCTTCCATAGCCTTGAGCAAAAGCCAAAAGACCCCGGCATTTCACGCTTCCATTTAAGGTCAACTCCTCAAAGTGCATTGGTACAAAAACATCAATCGTGTTCTTTGCATAAACCTTGCGCTGCTGGTAAGTTGGAACAAAGGCAACTACTGACAGCATGTAAAAGTAATATAGTAAAGTGCAGTTTGATTGTTATGGGTAGTGCGGGTGGACATCCAGAATATATAAAATCTTCGGTTCCCATGCCGGGGTCCTTTGGATGGCTCACATGCCCTATGATGGTGTAATGCATGTCGGGTTCCCTTAGCTGGTGCACAAATGCTTTGAAGGAGAAGCCAGTAGGACGAAAAACCATTAGAGTGTGACAGATAAATTAAGGTGCCCGCGAAGTCCAATCTCAACAATTTTTTGCAGCGTTGAAATACGAACATCTTTTATGTCATTTTCAACTTTGGAGATGTAAGCTTTATTTGTACCGCATTTTTCTGCAAGCTGTTCTTGTGTCAAACCTTTTTCTAATCTTGCTTCATGTATTAATGCTCCTAATTTGAAGGTTTGGTACCCCTTG
>JBBQVY010000044.1:0-26923 GCA_038211085.1 Chitinophagales bacterium
AATTATGTGATGTGAATTATGTGTTATGCGATATGCTTTCTCCACCTCAATAGCAGGCCGACCAGTAAAACCACTTACATCTATTCCTATAACTGCAGGGTGCGAACCGGTTACAGATTTAACATCAGACCTGTCAACATCGCCTGACCAGCCATGACCGTATTCGGTAGCATGCTGGTGACCAAACAAGGTGTGGTTTGAGGAAAGCTGCAAAAGATTTTTGTACAAAGCCTTTGTCTCTTTGGTAGCCAAAGCATCAATAGGTGCTGCATGTTTACTATCACTATTTGTATCAACAGGCAAATTGGCTTTCATCACCTTTCTATTGCATGAGAAAGCCGGGACACATACAAGGCTGTAGAGAAAAATTTTTAAACTATTCATTGGCAAGGACAGCATTTTTAACCCTGCCGTAAGGGTAACGTTTTACTACTTATATAGCTTTAACGGTGTTACATCTTTTTGAAAAAGGGTACGCTCGTTTTTATAAAATTCAACAAAGTCTTTTGATGATGCATGCCCTAAGTAAGGAATATAAAACTCCTTTTCGCCGGAAGGTTTTTCACCTGCATTGCGCCACCCTAAAGCAAAAGATATTTTATGATTTCCAAGAGCAGGTAACAACGCATTCGTCCACCAGGTGCTATCCGGAACTTGTCCATAACCAAACTCGGTAAGGGCAGGTATTTTATTATTTTGTGCAGCCATCGTTTCTAATCTACCCATCATGTCACCGGCATCTTTTACAAATTGCTGGTTAGCCTTTTCTCCATGATTGCGTTGGTAAATATCAAAGCCAATTACATCAACCCAATCGTTACCGGGATACTTGATCATGTACTCTTCTACACTTGCAAAACGGTCGGTATTAAAAGCATATAACAGGTGATGAATGTTTTTCGTATCCTTTAAATAGGAAAGGGTAAAATGCCATAAAGCTGTATACTCATCAGGCGAGCAATGATCTTTGCCCCACCAAAACCAGTTGCCATTTAACTCATGATAAGGTCGAAAAATGATAGGTATAAATTCACCGTTTTTCCCTTTTAAACTTTTAACAAACATCGCCACCTTATCTAACCACGTCTTGTATAGTTCATTTTTTGCGCCACCTGGCAAAATAGATGCTACTGTACCCGGTGCAGGGTCCCAGGCAGTTTTACCTGTAAGGGGATTATTGAGGTGCCAGCTTAGGGTAACCACTCCACCCCTATCATAAATTGAACGAATGTATTGCTTCATTTTATCGAAGGGAACACTGTCAATATTTACTTCATGATCCAGTTCGAGCCTGCCCAGTTCAAAGCCATACACGGCAGGATAATCGCCGGTTACATCTTTTATATCACTTCTGCCAACCTGGTATTTCCACCCTACGCCATAAGCAAGATCGTCCTGGTGACCAAACATGACCCCCTTGTTTACAAGCTGCTTAAGGTTGCGGTAAAGGTTGACGGTTTCTTTAGTAGCCATCTTATCTACAGGCCCATCTAACACCAAAGTTTTATGTACAGGTGCAGCACGACACGCTACCAAAAAGGTTAATAAATACAATAGTTTGTTGGCGAACATTGAGTGGAATTACTTGTAAAAAAGCCTCCCGGCTACAGTAGTGTTTTGCTTGCCTGTATGCAAAACCGGGAGGACTCAAAAAAGTATTTAAGTCAGGCTTTCAAAAAGGTGATCTAGCAGGTACTATAAGTTTCCTGCATCAACTTCATACTATTAATTTAAACCCATTGCATCAACATAGATGGTAAAGCCACCAGTTCCACTATATTCCTTAACCCAGATTTCGGTTATTTTAGTAGCACTTGTTAATGATGCAAGAGGTATTGAGTAATCAGTCCATTTACCTTCTACCAGTGTAATGGTATAGGCGTCAGCAGCATTGATACCTATGTTTATTTTTTTGCCTGCACTACCCGGTGCACCAAATATTGAAATCTTAAATGTAGAATAAGACGCTAATGCAACATTACCACCACCCAATTGGACCGGTGAACCGTATCCACCTACGTAATCAATTTTTATAGACTTGTCGCCTTCTCTAACCGGGGTAGCATTGTTATAATCTTTGTTTCCACCCCAGCCACCGCCTACCCAACCATTCCAGTTGCTAGTAACAGCATCTTTATAAAATGGCAATGATACATTGGGAGGAGGTACATCTCCTGTAATGTCCAATGCATCAGTTGAAGCAACTGTAAGTGTTGAGTTTTTGACACCCAAAACTACTTTACCTCTTGCTACACCTGTTGGTACTTTAACAACGATCTGTGTGTTTGACTGGCTAACGAAAGTAGTTACAGCGGGAGCATTAGTAAAGGTTACAGAAGAAACCAGGTCGAAGTTGGTACCTGTTATTGTAAGATTAGCGAGTGGGTCAACAGGATTTGGAGCAAAGGAAGTTATAGCAGGCAGCAACACATCCAGCTCGGTAGCAGAGGTAGTTTTTTGGCCTGATGCAGCAACTAAAGTGATCTTACCTTTTACTGTTGAACCAGGAACTTTAACCACCAGTTGCGTTGCAGACTGGCTTACAAATGTGGTTACCGGTGTGGCAACCCCGGCAAATAAAACCTGCTTAGTTAAATCTAAATTGGTACCTATAATAGTTACATCATCGGCATGTTTTACCGGGTTGGTTGCAAAGTTTGTAGCAACGGGTAATAATACTTTTAGTGTATCCTTTGTTTCCATCTCCATTGAATCAGTACCGGCGTAATAAATAATCAACGGCCCGGTTTGAGCATCATCCGGAACTTTAAGAACGAGCTGGTTTAATGACTGGCTTACAAACGTGTTTACTACTTTATCTTTCGAGAATGATACCCATCTTACCCAGTTCATAAAGTCGCCGGTAAGGGTAATATTTTCACCCGGTCTCGCTTGCGCCGTCATGGTAGCAACCTTTGTGGTTACGCTTAGGTTTAAACGTGTTTTAGTAATTATGTCGCCCTGCGGGGTTTTAAGAGTTACAAATCCTTTCTCTGCTTTATTGGGCACTACAACCATCACCAGTTCAGAGTTCTGGCTAACAAACCCTGCCTTTGCAATAGCAGCTCCTGTAAATTGTATTTCGGTAACCTGGTCCAGGTTGTGACCAATAAACTTTAAGGTATCGCCATGCCTGGCACCTGTGGGACCAAAGCTTAGCAGCTCAATTTTGTCTGATTTTACATCAGACTCCTTTTTACAAGCAGTGATCATTGCAATTGACAGTATAACACACATCAACGGTAGCAATCGTATATTAAATAGTTTGTTCATTCTGTATAGATCTATGCGTTTGAGATAAAATTATTTTGAAACCTTTGGTACTACCCTGAAATTATCCATACTGATGTCAGCATCCCAGTCGCCGGGACCTTGTATCAACAACCTTGTCCAGTAACCACCTGGGTTTACTACAGGTTTAACAGCATAACTGGCTACTATTTCTTCAAAAGGAATAATAACTGTTTGCCATTTGCCTTTAGTATCATAAGGAGGTTTCCATTGATAGGCATTATTGTCTTCTTTGCTCAAACCCACATTAATTCTTATAATGCTGTTGTTGTAAGGCTTTAAAGTATTTACCTCAAACTTCAGGTTGTAATCACCCGGACTTAAGATAGCAGCATCCGGTACATTTTTACTCTGCAAAGGCATAGCACTTGCAGGTCCGCCAGCTACTTCATTCCAGCTCCATGCACCCAACATTTTGGTAACACGTATGTAGTTTCCGTTTATTTTAGGAGGATCGTTAGGACCGGGATTGGTGATAACATAACCTGAATTCCACCAACCTTCGTAAGGGTCGCTGCTTATAAAAATGTTACGGTTATCCCTGAACCAGAAGTTTGACTTTGTTTCGCCAAAATTGGTCTTGATAGTTACAGGACCAGGTAAAGCACCTGCAGGTATACGTACCTGTACAATCTTGTCGGTAAGGTTTACAATTTCGCCGGCAACTCCACCAGTAAAGTTTACAGTTATGGGGTTGTAAAAGAAGTCGCCATTAATGATAGCTACGTCTCCTGTGTTTACAAACTCGGACTGCATACTGGTTACAGTTGGCTTACTGATCTGTACTTTAAAATCGTACAACAACGAATCCCCATTGGTAAAGTAGATCTTGATTTTATTATTGATCTTAATGGGTATAGGTGTGGGCACATTTACCAAAATGGAGGTATTGGTAATGTAAGTGGAAGTAAGGCTTGCCTGTTGGTCGTTAAACCAAAGCTGTTTGGTGTTTTGCAGGTTCTTACCCACTATGGCAATGAGGTTTCCCTGGCGGGCACCTACCAATAAGGAGTCGGATGATTCAGGATTGGTTATACGCACATACGAAATGGCCGGTACCCCATTATTGGGCTCATCGTTATTTTTATTGCACGATGTAACCAGTGTAAACAGGCCCAGCGCAGCAACTATTACCAGTAATGTTTTTTGGTTCGTTTTCATTTGTCTTGCAAATAAGTGGTAAAAATATTTTTGTTTATGGATAGTCTACTGAGGCTTTGGAAAGGTTAGGTGCCTGTGTTTTTTCCTGTGCGGGTATAGGTAACAGGAAGTTGCCCGGGTTAGCATTTATTTTTCTATCAGTAGTAGCCCAGGCGGTTTTTCTTATACTCCACGAGGTGGGGTTGGGGAAAGCATCAGGCGTAATTTTATAATAGCCCCTGTCCTGCGAGTTAAGTATAGAATAAGCTTTTTGCGGGTTGTAATAATGAAGACTAACCAGGTCGTACCAACCCATAGCCTCTACAGCAAATTCTACAAAACGTTCCTTTAAAATAATGTCTAAAGTAAGAGGCGTTGCTACACTTGTAACAGGGTCGGTAGCAGAGCGTGCTGATAAGCCTGAACGGGTATGAACCTTGTTGAAATATTCAAAGGCAGTTGCATCATTAGTAGTAGCAGCATTGCCTAAAGTAGCCTCTGCATAAATCAAATAAATTTCTGCCAAACGCATCATGTAAGTATTGTTAGGATAGCGTTGCGGAGACAATGCCAATCCACCTACATCAGCAGGAGTACCTATAATGTACTTCTTCATGCTGGCAAAGTTTACGTCGCCGTTTACATAGGGAAATACGAGTTTTTGTTTTACACCGCCGGTCATGGTTTGGGTAATTTCAGGATACGAAGCACCCGGCATCATAAAAGTGGCATGTAATCTTTGATCGAGGGTTCGGCCTTTTAACAAGGTATCACCGGTTGGTTCAAAACCTTCGTACTGGCTTAGCATCCACCAGGTAGCTCCTTTATCACCACCCCAACCATCTCCGTTTGCAATGTCGTTTCCAAAGTTGAAGTAAGAAGGCACACTGTTACCTACACCATATCCTGCATCACCCGGTAAGAACACCCACTGTAATTCAAACAATGACTCTGCATTGTTATCATATGGATATTTGAACAGGTCAGCATAATTTGTTTTAAGGGTTTTGCCACTGCCTTGTATTACACGTTGTGCAAAATATTTAGCACTGTCAAGAAAAGATTGGTTTCTTGAAATACCGTTGGCTTCCACACCGGCTCTTGTTAAGTAAAAGCGGGCAAGCATAGCTTCAGCCGACCATTTAGTTACCCGGCCAACCTGTGCAGTTTCTGGTAAGTCGTTTGCTACGGCACGCATTTCACGTGTTATAAAACGCCACACGCTTTTACTGGTGTTCTTATTAATTGAAGTATCATTTAATAAGGCCAGATTGTTTTCAATAACAGGTACGTCGCCCCAGTTCATAGTTAAATAACGGTATGCCAGTGCTCTCATAAAACGAGCTTCAGCTATGGCTACTTTTTTTACCTGGGGAGAAACTGCAGGACCTGCATATTTATTGATGTTTGCAATTGCCAGGTTTGACTGTCCAACTACGTTAAAGAAAGAGCGCCATGCAGCACCATTCTCAGGAGTTATATCGGTAGTATTAAACAACACATTACCACGGTCGTTGTAGGCCGAAAAAGCGGTTCCTGAACGAAAATCACCAATGTTGTACGATGCCTTGTCATTATAGTCGAACCAAACCTTGCTGTACAATAAGGAGGTAGCTGCCATAACCTGTTCGTCGTTTTGGTAAAAGCTTCCATCTACAATTGCATCTGTAGGCGGCTTTTCCAAAAAATCTTTTTTACAACCCGAAAGAAAGAGGACAGGTAACAATAAGCCACCTACCAGGTATTTTAATTTATTTATATTTTTCTGCTTCATTACTGGACAATTTTAGAAGTTAACATTCACCATGAATGTGTAAATGGGAGTTAAAGGGTAGCGGCCAAAATCCAAACCTATAGCCTGGTTGCCAGAACTGGCATTGCCACCAACATAAGAACCAATCTCAGGATCAAACCCTGAATACTTAGTGAAGGTTGCCAGGTTTTGAACACCCACCGTTGCTTTAATACCCCTAACAATTTTCTGCCTCGATACTAATGAAGTAGGCAGGTTATAAGACAACGATACGTTTTTGATACGTACAAACGATCCATCCTCTACCCATCTGCTGCTGGTAGTACCGTAGTTATTGTCGTTAGCAATTTGAGAGTTGGTAAACCTTGGCACATCAGTACCAGCGTTTTTAATAACCGGTTTACCATCTTTATCGGCTACAATTACGGCATAGTCCATAGCATCAATCATAAGGTTGCGGCTGGTGTAAATTGAAGAAGCTTTTGAGTTTACTTTAGCCAGGTGATTGTATACATCGTTACCAAATGTTCCGGTAATCAGTACGCTTAAATCAAAACCTTTGTATGAAAATGAGTTGGTAAATCCGCCAAACAATTTAGGCCATGGATTACCAATATTTGTTTCATCTCTAAAGTCAATTTTTCCATCGGGCACACCGTTTGGACCGCTGATGTCTTTGTACTTAACATCGCCTACCCAAACACCGGTAGTTTCGTTTGTTGGTAACCTGTTACCATTATTATCAACCCTTACTGCACTCTTATTTATCTCGTCAAGCGATTGAAACAAACCTTCGGCAATATAACCACGGAACAACCATGGCGCCTGGCCAACTGCAGAACGTTGTGTCCAGTTGTCCAACCACCATGAGGTACGGTCAACAAAGGCAGCATCAGAGTAAAACTTCTTAATGTTTGTTTCAAAGCTTGACAAGTTCAGGTTGGTTTCCCACCTGAAATCTTTGGTGCTAACGTTTGTAGTATTTATAGTAAAGCCCCACCCTTTAGTTTGCAATGCACCAATATTTACCACCGGGTTGCTAACCGAACCTGTTCCGCTTGTGCCCATGTACCATGGTAACGGATTATCCATAATCAGGTTGTTGGTATTCTTTACATAGTAATCAAACTCAAGGGTAATTTTATTTTTCAATAAACCCACATTCAAACCAATGTTATCTGTTTTGGTTTCTTCCCATTTCAAACCCGGGTTGCCATACCTGCCGGGCAAAAATCCTACACCCAAATCAGAAGGACCAGATACTAAAGGAGAATAAATTCCTCCACCACCCTGGTTACCAGTAAGACCAGTTTCGAAACGTAGTTTCAACTCACTTATAGCAGGCACTTTAAAAAATGATTCCTGCGATACCCTCCAGGCAGCAGATACTGAAGGAAAGGTTCCCCACCTGTTTTCAGGACCGAAGTTGGATGATCCATCCCTTCGAATGGTACTGGTTAATATGTAGCGATTGTCGAAGTTATAATTAAACCTTCCCAGGTAAGACTCCATAGACCAGGGGCCTGAGCCTCCGCCATTAGTGCTGGTTAATGAAGAACCGGCATTCAGGTCAAAAACATTATTGGTTAAAAAGCCTGATCTTGATGCACTAAGATTCTCCCATTTAGAAGCCTGCGATTCGTGACTTACCATGGCGCCTACATTGTGCTTGCCAAACTGTTTGGTATACTCCAGCAATTGATTAAAGCCCCAGTATGTACTGTTGCTTGAGTAGTTGCTAAGCGTAGCTAAAGTATTAACGGCCCAGCCTATTGTGTAGGTAGGGTTGTAATACAAAGAGTTTGAATAATTAATACTGGTATTGAAAGAAGAACGGAAGGTTAGCCCCTTAGCAAGATTTAACCCCAGGTTCAATCCACCCAGGAACTGCCTGCGTTTAGCTGTGTTGGTTCTTAAACTGGCAATAGCAATCGGGTTAACCGGCGCATATTGATTGGCTCCGTTTATTACATCCCCGCCACCCCATGAACCATTTAAATTTCTTACAGGTACCTGTGGAGTTAATTGCAATGCGTTAGCGATTACTTGCTCCGAACTGGTGGTTAAAATTTCGTTGGTTTCGTTAAAACTAAGGTTTGCACCCAGCGTAATCCATTCTCTTGGTTTGTTATCAAGATTAACCCTAAAGCTATACCTGTCAAAACCTGATCCTAAGGCAATACCATCCTGTTTCAGATACTCGCCAGACATATAGTAGTTGGTGTTATTGGCCCCACCGCTCAGGCTTAGCTGGTGCTTTTGCATTGCGGCGTTTCCAAATAACTCTCTTTGCCAGTCGGTACCCTCACCCAGTAGAGATGAATCTAAAAATTCACCCGGCGTAGTACCACCCGCAAGAGCATGATAAGCTTTTACCATGCTGGCATATTGCTGCAGGTTCATTACATCCATACGCTTTGGTGGGGTTTGAATATTGTACTGGTATCCGTAGTCTAAACGGGCCTCGCCAGACTTACCTCTTTTTGTAGTAATGAGCAACACACCATTTGTACCACGGCTACCATAAATAGCTGTAGCAGATGGGCCCTGCAATATTTGAATGTCCTCAATGTCTGACGGGTTTAAACCAGATAAAGGGTTTGAGGAGTTGGTGGTACCACCACCCTGTACCTGCACACCATCTATAACATATAAAGGCTCTGTATTTCCGTTGATGGAATTGATACCACGGATTGCAACTGAAATGCCACCACCCGGCTGACCAGAGTTTTGAGTAATATAAACCCCTGCAGCACGACCCTGGATGGCCTGCTCTACAGTTGTGTTTACGGTTCTATTAATTTCTTTTGCCGTTACCGCTGTTTGCGAAGTAGTAAGGTTGGCCTTTTTTGCCGTACCGTAACCAATTACTACAACATCGTTCAGGTTTACGCCACCAGCTTCCAGCGACACATTTACTACATTATTACTGCTAATAGCAACTTCTTTGCTTTGTCTTCCAACAAAAGAAATTACGAGTAAGCGACTGCCGGAGGGCACATTTAAAGTAAATGCACCTTCTGCATTGGTAAGGGTATTAATGTTTTGATTTTTGACTGAAACTGTAGCGCCGGTAAGTGGGGCCCCCGTCTCATCTTTTACGGTTCCTGTTACGTTGCGCCCCTGGGAAAAGGCAAAAGTTGCCCCGAGCAGGCATAGACACACAGCAAGAAATCTGCGGTAGAGATATTTTTTCATATAAACAATATTCGTTTAGTCAAATGTATACCCGGAATTATCAGCCTAGTGATACTATTTTATCTATAATTAACTAATTTTATTAATTTAGAAGAGAGAATGTTGGTTTCCTTAATGAGTACATAAGCATTTTACTTATGGACATGAAGAAAAAAGCAAATGATCGTTGAATATATTCTGCACTAATTAAATTGTATTATTTTAACCCTAAATAATGAGCATTAAGATTTTAAGAGAAATTACTCCCCTTACTCCCAATGATTGTTTTACCATTTTTTCGCGGACAAAAACAAAATTTGATTTTCCATTACATACACATGAAGAGTTTGAATTGAATTTTATTGAACATGCTGCCGGGGCAAAAAGGGTTATCGGCGATCATATTGATGACATAGGAGAATATGAACTTGTTTTGGTTGGGCCCAACCTGCAACACGGATGGTTTACCAACAAGTGCACCAGTAATGAAATAAAAGAAATTACAATCCAGTTTCACCGCGATTTGTTTGATGAAAAGTTTTTGCAACGCAACCAAATGAGCTTTATACGTAACATGTTTGAGCTGTCGTTCAGGGGAATTTTGTATTCGCAGGAAACTATTGCCGCCATAAAAACAAGGCTGATTGATCTTCCTAAAAAAACAGGATTTGATTCGGTTATGGAACTCACCTCTATTTTACATGACCTGTCCATTTCACGAAACATGCAATCATTGTCCGATGTATCGTTTAGCAACCTGGGTGCAGCTACTTACAATAGCCGGCGTGTTGAAAAAATAATGCAGCACCTCAATAAAAATTTTGATAAGAATATTACTTTGAATGAGGCAGCCCGTATAGCCTCAATGTCTGATGTTGCATTTAGCCGCTTTTTTAAAATGAGAAGCGGCAAAACATTTATTGATACCGTAAACGAGATAAGGCTGGGCCATGCCTCAAGAATGTTAATTGATACTACCCAAAGTATAACTGAAGTAGCTTATAAATGCGGCTTCAATAACATATCCAATTTCAATAGGATTTTCAAGAAGAAAAAGGATTGTACCCCCAAGGAATTTAGGGAGGCTTATACGTCAACAGCGGGCGGTGGCATTAGAACCTTTATCTAAATTGATGTATTTAAGAAGCTTTATTTATTTTTTGTAAATACCAGGAGTAACAAAGTGCACAATATAGCCTTAACCACATAGGATCATAGAAACATAGATTGTCGCATAGGCTCCTATGTGTGTATTTCCTATGTATCTATGTGTTTATGTGGTAAGAAAAATCAGCAGACGAAAATTTTGCAATAAAACTTAAACAGCTTCTAAGTGGGGGCCACTAATAGGCTGCAGCCCCTTATATCACTCGCGTCCATCCTACCCAAAATTTCAAAGCTACTGTCTTCATATACGATGGCCACATCGTCAGTAGCTATAAAACTGCAGCTGTTTATGTTAGCAAGGTCAATAATATTCAGCAAGCCCTTTCCCTCAGGCTGAACCTGGAAAGGATCGTCTTCGTCGCGGGTCAATACCTTCATCCATGGTACTGTTTTAAAGATGCCATCTCCAGTTGAGTATGCCTGCGATAATAACTCAGTCATTCCATACTCTGAATGAATAACCGAAAGCCCAAAGGCTAACTTTAAAACCTGGTGAACTTCTTCCCTGATCATTTCCCTTTTTCTTCCCTTCATGCCACCGGTCTCAATAATGGTTGTATATCGCAAGGGCATGGGGAAAGCAGCGGCAAAATCAAGCAGTGCAAAGGTTACTCCAATGACCATGGTTTTCTGTTTACGGCCCTCCAACTTTTGTAAAAGCAGGGCTAGTTCTTCAAATTCGTACAGGTAAAACCCGCTTTCCTTTTGATTGGATGCTTTAATCAAATGATCTACCATATAAACAAGCGAAGAACCCTGCCGCTCCAGGTATGCCGGTAACAAACCAATGATACACCAGTCTGTTACAGGACCATAAAAGGCTTCAAATCCTTTATAAAAACTTTGCTCGTAAAGAGACACATCTGTTACAAAATGACTACTGTTAATGGTTTGCGTGGTACCGCTGCTAGTAAACACCTGCTGTGCAAGAAGCACGCTACTTACCACTTTGTGACTTTTAAAAAACGAAACCGGTAAAAAGGGAATTTCGTTTATAGTTGATACCGCCATTGGGTCAACACCAAGTGCGTCTACCCAATCTTTATAAACCATATTTAGCAGGTACTGGTGTTGAAAAATTTCAATAGCCCTGCTATTAAAATGGGTTGGCACAACTGAGAAAATATTGTTAACAATCTCTTTCACTGGTGGTTAACGATGGGGTGTTTTAACTAAATTTGAGAAGTAAAGATTTATAATGAAGACAAAGATATTGGTTAGCATACTTGCTGCGGGATTGTTAGCTGCATGTTCAAAAGATAAATACAATACTAAGCCGCTGTTGGTATTTAAATCTGTAAGCGCTAATGTGGTACCGAGGGGTGGTGATCTTCGTTTTGAATTTGAATTGTTCGATAAAGAAGGGGATATCAGCGATACTTTTTATATAAAGAAAATAAGGATTAACAGGCTGGTTAAACCTACTATACGCGATAGTGTAAAGCTCGCTTTTCCCAAAGTGCCCAACACTTCAAAAGGAATTGTTGAACTGAACCTGACTTACCAAAATTATTTAATATCGGCTATCAACCCGGGCAATCCTTCCCAGAACGATACACTTATTTTTAAGTTTGTCATAAGGGATAAAGCCAAAAATGTTAGTGATACTATTACCAGCGACCAAATCGTCATTATCCGTTAAACATACCTGTTGAGGAATATTATTCCGCTCATATTTTACGGTAACTTATTTTACGGGCTTTGCGCCCTGGCACTTTGTTTAGAAACCAACTTACAGCATCATTTACCACCCAACGGCCCCCATTTTTACTTTCTTACTTTCAGCATAACCGTTTTATACTATTCACGTATTTATTTTACAACGCGGCTGGCTAAAACTAATGAGCAGCGAACGCAATGGTATATCAATTACCAAAAACCTATAAAAAATGCTTTAATTGTTTTGTTGGCTTTGGTGTTAATAGATGCGATAATTGTACTTATCAAGTTTAGAAATGCTTTAGTAAATGCACCAGTTGCTGAATGTTTGCTGGTGCTAATAATTCCACTTGCAGGTTTTTTTTACACTTTCAAAAAATTTCCACTAAGGCAGTTTAAACAGTTACGGGCAATAGGCTGGTTAAAGCCCTTTATTATAGGATTTGCGTGGTCAGGATTGGTAACGGTCTACCCTATTTTTTTCAGGCAATTACAATCGGGCATAGCAAAAGAACAATTCATATCTCCCTCCGGCCTTTATTGGTTGCAAAATTTTTTATTCATCTCGGCTCTTGCAATTGTTTTTGATATTAAAGACCATGCTGCAGACATGAGATACGGACTTAAAACTTACCCGGCACTTCTGGGTATATCAAAAACACTACACCTTGTAGTGGTACCTATAACGTTACTAAGCCTTGGATCATTATTTTTGTACGAGTATTACAGGCAGCTTTCGTTTGCACCGGCACTCGTTCAAACGATACCTTATATTCTTTTATTAACGATTATTCCATTGTTAAAAACCCCGAGAAGCACTTTATTTTACCTGACATGTATAGACGGGTTGATGCTCGCAAAAGGACTATGTGGAATAATCAGTATTTTATTTTTTTAAATCATCATTATGGCTAAAGCAAAAAAAACGGAACCGGTTGTTACAGAAACACCTTCGATATTAAACGAACAATCACATACATTTTTAAGAAACTATTTGAACAATGCCTCACCTGTAGGTTTTGAAAGTAATGGTCAAAAAATTTGGCTCGACTACCTTAAACCATTTATAGAGGAACAATTTGTAGATGCCTATGGAACCGCGGTGGGTATAGTTAACCCCGGCAAACCGTTTAAAGTAGTTATAGAAGCACATGCCGATGAAATAAGCTGGTTTGTAAATTATGTAAGCGATACAGGGTTGATTTATTTAAAGCGGAATGGTGGAGTGGATCACCAGATTGCTCCTTCCATGAGGGTGATAATCCATGGCAGAAAAGGACCGGTAAAAGCTGTTTTTGGTTGGCCCGCTATTCATACACGCCTAAGCAATCCCGATCAGAAAGAACAACAACCCAAAGTGGATAACCTGTTCCTTGATTGTGGTGCAAGAAACAAAAAAGAAGTGGAAGACCTGGGTATACACATAGGTGCCGTAGCAACTTACCAGGAAGGCTTTGACGAGCTTGCAAATGGCTACTATATCGGCAGGGCAATGGATAACCGTATTGGCGGTTTTATGATTGCTGAAGTAGCTCGTTTACTCAAAGAAAATAAAAAGAAATTGCCTTACTCCTTATATGTTGTGAATGCTGTACAGGAAGAAATTGGTTTGCGTGGTGCCGAAATGGTTGCCCGCCGTATAAAGCCCAACGTGGCTATAATTACAGATGTTACGCATGATACCACAACACCTATGATTAATAAAATGATTGAAGGTGAATGTAGTTGTGGTAAGGGGCCGAGCCTTGCCTACGGCCCTGCGGTTCATAACAAGCTATTGAACTTTGTAGTTGATGTGGCTGAAAAATCGTCCATTGCATTGCAGTTTAGAACAGTTAGCCGCAGCACCGGCACCGATACAGATAGCTTTGCCTATGCCAATGATGGTTGCCCTTCAGTGCTTATATCTATACCACTTAGGTACATGCATACCACTGTGGAAATGTTGCACAAAAGTGATATTGAAAGCACGATCAAGCTCATGTACGATACCTTGCTGGAATTAACACCGGATACCAACTTAAGTTATTTGTAACCGCCAGCTTTATCTGGCTATTTACTTTACATCCGTCATTAATTGTTTTTGAGGGATAGTTATAGCTTTTGTTGCCCTTTCATATTTCTGTTCAACTAATCATTTTAAGAATTTTCTTTTTAAAGAAGCATTATGGATGATCGTTTTCCGGTAACAGGCTGGGCAAAAGGAAGCAACATTTACGAGGTGAATGTGAGACAATATACACCGGAGGGAACTTTCCGTGCATTTGCAGCACACCTGCCAAGGTTGCAACAAATGGGTGTGGAGATTATATGGTTCATGCCAATTACACCCATAAGCCAGGTAAAACGGCTGAGCACTTTAGGCAGTTATTATGCTGCCAGCAATTATATTGCAATCAACCCCGAATTTGGCACCCTTGATGATTTTAAATCGGTGGTACAACAAGCACATAACCTGGGCATAAAAGTATTGATAGACTGGGTGGCCAATCATACAGGATGGGATCATAATTGGACCATGGAACACCCGGAGTTTTATAGGAAAAATACATTAGGAGAATTTTTTGACTCTCATGGTTGGGAAGATGTGATAGACCTGGATTATTCCAATGAAGCATTGCGGGTAGAAATGATTAAGGCTATGAGCTATTGGATTAATGAAACAGGTATAGACGGATTTAGATGCGACATGGCCCACCTGGTTCCTCTTGATTTCTGGATAAGGGCACGAACTGAAATAGAAAATATTAAAAAAAATCTTTTCTGGCTGGCTGAAACCGAAGATGTGGTTTACACATTAGCATTTGATGCAGTGTATGCATGGGAATTGTTGCATACCATGGAGAAATTGTACAGGGGCGAAAGTAACCTGGAACAGTTTAATGACGTGCTGGACAAATACAGTGATCGCTTTCCGGCAGATGCAATTCATTTGGCTTTTACCAGTAACCACGATGAAAACTCACACAGCGGCACCGAATATGAAAGGATGGGAAATGCTGCAAAAGCGTTTGCAGTTTTAACTGCTACATGGAAAAACTGTATGCCCCTTGTTTACAGTGGCCAGGAATTACCAAACAAAAAGAGATTGTTGTTTTTTGAGAAAGATGTAATTGAATGGACTGGCACTTGCTGGCTGCACGATTTTTATAAATCACTCCTGGAATTGCACCGAAGTAATCCCGCTTTGCATACAGCTACAGAAGGAAATGTAACTACCCGTCTGCAAACAAATGCCAACAATCATATACTTGCATATACCCGGCAATTAGAAAATGACCAGGTATTGGTTGTATTAAATCTATCTGCTGAAAATTCAATAAAAGCATACATTCAAGATCCACTTTTACAAGGCAACTATAAAAGTGCATTTACCGGTTTTGATTATACTTTCTCGGGCAATGAAACCTTTGAATTAAATGCGTGGGATTACCTGGTGTATTATAAGGTAATTGAAAGATAGCGTGAAGCTGTACTATTTAAATTCCTGGAGTCTCTCGAAATTTAATTTGAAACTTTGATTTTGAAACTGAAGCCGCCACATTTCCTATAGATCAAGTGCTCCCGTTTGCTAACGGGACGAAGAAACTATAGAAACTACTGTTGGTATTATAAATCATCATTTTTAGACAGTTTCTTAAAGCACAAAGGACTTTCAAAATCGAAAGTCCTTTGTGTTGTTTCAACCTATAAAAAGATGATAATTATTATTCTCCAAGGTTTAAAGGGTAACCATAGCTGCCCTCGTAACCAGGATAAATTCCTTCTAACTTAACAGTATAACCTTTGGATCTTTCAAGCGCAAGCTTTAAATCATCCAGGGTTTTAATGGCCTGGCCATTTACACTGGTGATGACAAAATTATCCTGCATTTTAGTCTTACTTAATAATCCGCTACCTACAGATTTTACAAGCACGCCACCAGCAATATCGTAGCTGGTTGCTTTCTTTTTATCCAGGGTTTCCATTGTACCTCCTAATTTGTCAACAATAGATTGGGACTTAACTACATCAAAATTACCAACCTTGTTTTTTAGGGTAAGGTTTACCGTATTCTCTTTGTTATTGCGTAGATAAGCAAGAGAAATTTTATCACCCGGTTTAAAACGCGTAACCTGCTCTACCATTTCAGGACCAGTAGTAACGGGCACACCATTGATTTTAGTAACAATGTCTCCCTTCTGAATGCCAGCAGCAATGGCCGCACCATCTTTTGTTACGTCGGTAACAAACACTCCTTCTCCTTCTTTAAAACCTATATCTTTCTTTTGCTCCTCGCTTAAATTTTCTACGGGATAGCTAATACCCAGGTAAGCCCTTTGAACTGTTCCAAATTTAATCAGGTCATTCACCATCTTCTTTACAATGTTAACCGGAATTGCATAAGAGTAACCTGCATAGCTTCCGGTTGGGGAGGCAATGGCAGAATTAATCCCAATTAACTGTCCATCTGTATTTATTAAAGCGCCACCACTATTACCGGGGTTAACCGCTGCATCTGTTTGTAAAAAGCTTTCTACGGGTGTTTCGCTTTGGCGCCTGTTTATCCCAATAGAACGGGCCTTGGCACTTATAATACCTGCCGTAACGGTTACATCCAGGGTTAAAGGGTAACCAACAGCCAATACCCACTGTCCAAGTTTAACCTCGTCGCTGTTGCCATATACCAGGTAAGGGAAATTTGCTCCCTCAATTTTAAGTACAGCTATATCACTGCTTGGATCAGTGCCCACCAGTGTAGCTTTGTACGATTTTTTGTTATTAAGCGTAATATCTATATCGTCTGCACCGTCAATTACGTGGTTGTTGGTAACTATAAACCCATCATTGCTTATCAATACACCGCTTCCGCTGGCTCTTTGTTCAGGAATGGTTTGAGAACGTGGGGAGTTAAACAGGTCGCCAAAATCATCACCAAAAAGATCAGAAAAAGGATTACGTCCACGAGGCAAATTATTGGTAACCTGTCTTGCTTTGGTTTTAGTTTTTATATGTACTACTGCAGGTGTAGATGACGTAGAAGCAGCCGTAAAATCTACAGCTCCAGTTTGAGGAGCATTGTCAAAAAAACCGGCATAATTAACCGGAAGTTTACCCTCCTGCTGCATACCTGCTAACTGGTGATCCTGGTATTTTGAAAAACCCCACACGCTTAATAGAGCCGTTGAGGCACTGATAAATACTACTAAAAAAATGCTTTTGAGTTTCATCATGTATAATTTATTTCGTTTTCTAAAGTTAGTCAAATTACATGCCTACCGGGTAGCAAACTAACAAATGTGACGGATTGAATGTTTCGGAAGTAATCCATTTAACAAATAATTGACGAAGGTTGTCGTATTTAAATTTAGGGCTGAAAACTTGTCAGAACTTTGAAGGCAACTGACCTGGTAGCCTCATCAAAATATTCTTTGTTGCATATCAATTTCAAGACAATTCCTTCAAGAATTTCATGGTATCTATTCCATCGGCATAATCGGCTAACTCTGGAGTTTGAGCACTGCCAAAGGGGATGTCTGACTTTGATACAATACACTGGAGATGCGTATTGCCTTCAAGGGTTTCATGGAGCTGTTTTTTATCCGCGTAAAACTGGTAGTGTAACTGGCTGATAGCTGTAAACAAACTTTCATTCTCATGAAGCAGGGTTGCGCCATTGGTCATGTACATTTTATTCCCCATCATTAATAACGCAAGCTGGTAGTCGTAGTTGTGCCTGTACTTGTGATAATCCATAAAATGTTCGTACTTATTCAATGCCTGCAGAAGTGGTTCAAAATTGTAGCCTTCGGGCACATACAACTTGGTAACATTTCTGCAACCAAGACCAAAATACATTTGTACATCATCAGCTAATTGTTCCAACTCATAGCTGGTTTCATTGCCCTCTAACACGGCTACACTGGTGCGGTTGCAGCGAATTATGTGGGGAAATTTTCCAAAATAATAATCGAAGTAACGGCTGGAGTTGTTACTGCCAGTGGCAATGTATGCCTCGCAATTATTCAGCTTGTCAGCAACCGAAATCACCTCCGCAACTTCTTTGTCCCACTCAATCAATTTTGCAACAAGATGCGGCATTAATATTTCATCCTTCGATGACAATTTTATAAGCTGATTGTGTCCGCTAATAAAAATGCACAACATATCGTGAAAGCCCACCATGGGTATATTGCCTGCCATAATAAGGCCTATCTTTTTTGGATGTTTGTTTATTTCGGGAACGTTATAGAGCTGCACCCACGCTTCCAGTTTTTCTTTATCAAGAAATTGCATACTGATTGATCTGGCCGACTGTTCTATAAACTCCGGTATAAACCATGGGTTGGCACCGGCCGCTCTCTGTTTTGCGGTTTGCCATTCCAAATCATTTTCACGCATATATGCTCCTAACCGGGTTAAGAGCTCAATTCTTCGTTGTAAAATCATTTCACCACCTTATTTTTGCCACGCAAAAGTACATTGATAAAACTCATATAAACCTTTACTCAAATGGCAATAAAAATAACCGACGAATGTATAAACTGTGGTGCCTGCGAACCTGAATGTCCTAACAATGCCATTTATGAAGGTGGTGTTGAATGGGCCATCAGCGATGGTACAGCAGTAAAAGGAAGTTTTACATTACTGGATGGAACTGTGGTAGATGCCAACCAAAGAATGGCTCCTGTTGCAGTAGATACTTATTACATTACCCCAAATAAGTGTACAGAATGCCAGGGTTTTCACGAGGAACCGCAATGTGCTGCTGTATGCCCGGTTGACTGCTGTGTGCCCGACGAAATGTACGAGGAGACAGTAGAGGAGCTATTGGCGAAGAAAGAAAAAATGCATGTGTAAGCATTGCTCATGTGCATAAGTTTACCTGCCTAAGCTTGTAGCATGGCTGTTAAAATGGTAGCTTAGTAAAATAAATGTATCAATTATTGTCGGCCTCATAGCCGACATTCTACAGGCGGGTGATATTTCCCGTTTAGGAGTGAAGGCCTTATCCTTCACTCTTTTTTTGTGCCTGTATTTACAAAAGCTTGTTTATTGGAATTTGTTATCTGAATTGATTTTCCAACATCCAAATAGTTGCATCATCCATACCTTTCACAATTTTCTACCTCTATAAAACTTCCTTTTAATACCTTCAATTTTAAATTAAAGGCCTGGTGAAAAATACGTTGCTATTATTGTTTTCTCTTCTTGGAAATTATTGTTTTGCTCAAAAAGATTATTGGCAGCAGGAAGCAAATTTTACCATTACTGTTTCATTGAATGATGCCAGCCATACCCTGGATGGTTTTGAAACCATAGAATACACCAACCACTCCCCCGACACTTTAAAGTTCCTTTACTTTCACCTGTGGCCGAATGCTTACAAAAATGATCGCACCGATTTTAGTGAGCAATTGTTACAAAATGGCAGAACGGATTTTTATTTTTCAAAGGCAAATGAAAAGGGATATATCAACCGCCTGGATTTTACGGCTGATAATACAAAAGCAACCCTGGAGCCTACGGCTCAATCCGATATAGTAAAATTGTTATTACCTGCTCCTCTTGCCCCCAATCACTCAACCATTATTAGTACGCCTTTTCATGTACAATTGCCCTTTAATTTTAGCCGTGGAGGTCACATCGGCAACAGCTACCAGGTAACACAATGGTTTCCAAAACCGGCAGTGTACGATGCACAGGGATGGCATGCTATGCCCTACTTAGACCAGGGAGAATTTTATAGTGAATTTGGATCGTACGATGTGCAGATAACCCTGCCAAGTGCATACATTGTTGCGTCAACCGGAAAATTGCAAAATCAGGAAGATGCCGATGCCTTAAAAAAAGAGGGGAAATTACCCGCAGGCGGTTTAACCAGAACCTGGCACTTTAAACAAAATAACATCCATGATTTTGCATGGTTTGCATCTAAAGACTTTGTAGCCCATTATGATACCACGCTACTACCCGGCGGCAAAACCGTAGACATATTCAGTTATTACAATCCAAAAAATGAAGCCTGGAAAAAAAGCCTGCAATCTGCAAAAGATGGTTTACGCTACTATAGCAGCCGCTTGGGTGATTATCCGTACGACATAGTAAGCATAGTGGAAGGAGCAGAAAATGTAAGCAGCGGCGGTATGGAATACCCAACCATAACGCTTATTACTACTAACGAAACAGGCAGACAACTGGACGCAACCATTGTACACGAAATTGGTCACAACTGGTTTTATGGCGCTCTTGCCAGCAACGAAAGAAGTCATGCGTGGATGGATGAAGGGATGAATACATATTATCAAAATGAATACGAAGCTTACAAATATGGAAGTAAAAACACCTTGCAGGCAAAAGCAAAAGGCTTTGCAAATAAACTGCCTGACGATGAAGAAAAATTGCTTTTGCAAACCATGATTCAATTGGCAAAAGATGAACCGATTGACAAACAGGCAACAGAATATAGCACCCTCAATTATGGCTTGTCGGTATATGTAAAAGGTGCCGCATGGATGAAACAATTGGAGACTAAATTGGGTACTGCTGTGTTTGATAACAGTATGAAAGCATACTATAACCAATTCCGTTTTAAACATCCTTACCCGAATGATTTTCGACAGTCAGTAGAAACTACCTCTAACCAAAACCTTACTGAAAACTTCTCCCGCCTGTACACAACCGGCCCATTAGAACAACCCGGTCATCGTATCATCAAGCCGTCATTTTTATTCAATTTAAAAGAAACAGATAAATACCAATATATTAACCTGGCACCGGTTTTTGGTTATAACCGGTACGATAAACTAATGGCCGGATTAATGATCCATAACTACCAGTTACCCTTAAACAAGTTTAATTTTTTTGCCGGTGGTTTATATGGCAGTGGCTCTAAAAAATTAAATGGTTTTGGCAGGGCATCTTATACTTCACGAAAAAAATATAAGGATGTTGAAGCCGCTATCAGCCTCTTTAATTTTTCTAAAAATGATTTCTCCTTAATCGAAAATAAAATTCTCTATCCCCGTATACGTCGCATTGTTCCTTCTATAAAAGTGACGTTGTACGATAAGGATCCATCTTATAATCGTAGCTGGACATTTGCTTTTAAATCCTTTTTGCTAAAGGAAGACGAGCTTATGTTTTCGACTGTTATTACAGGCAATGATACACTTGATAGGGTAAGCCTCAAAACCGGAAGCACAACCATTAATCGCTTTTCGGTCACTTATGCAGATAACCGTGTGCTCTATCCATACACCCTTAATTTTTCGGCAGATCAGGGAAAGGATTTTGTCAGAGTCGGCCTTACAGCAAACTACTTTTTTAATTATGCCGATAATAAGTCTGGTTTAAAAGCAAGACTGTTTGCAGGTAAATTCTTCTATCTTAAAAGTAAAACGATTAATACTCGTTTTAAAAACGACCGGTATGCTATAAACATGACGGGTGCTAACGGAAACGAAGATTACACCTACAGTAATTATTTTATAGGGCGAAACGAGTTTGAAGGATTTATGAGCCAACAAATTATGGAAAGAGATGGTTTTTTTAAGGTACGAACTGATTTTTTAAGCGATAAAATTGGCAAGACGGATGACTGGCTGGTCAGCTTGAATCTTGTTACAGATTTACCCGGTAAAATAAACCCACTGCAGGTATTGCCATTTAAAATACCCCTGAAAGTTTTTGCAGATATTGGCACCTATGCTGAGGCATGGAAACAGAATCCATCAACAGGCAGGTTTTTGTACGATGCGGGTTTTCAGGTGCCTCTATTTGGCTCAATCGTAAATATGTACATCCCTGTTTTGTATAGCAAAGTATATAGCAATTACTTTAAAAGTACCATTACTCAAAAACGATTTCTTAAAAACATTTCCTTCTCCATCGATATTCAAAAATTACAACTAAGACAAGTTTTCAAAGGCATTCCCATTTAAGCATCATTGATTTTTATAAAGCCACATAACAGTCAAAAATGCATTCACCTCATATTAGGTTTTTAAAAAATAACCAGGTAGATAAAAAGATGTGGGATGAATGTATTGACCAATCTCCTGCCGGTTTAATTTATGCAAAGAGTGTTTACCTGGATTGTATGTGCCCAGATTGGAGTGCCTTAACGAATGAATCATGCGATTGGGTGATGCCTTTAACATCCGGTTCTAAATATGGTATATCTTACCTACACCAGCCACCATTTACACAGCAACTGGGCGTATTTAAAAAAAACGAATCAGTAAATATTCCCTGGCACGAAATACTGGTGATGGCAGGGGACAAATTCAGGTACTGGCAGTATAATTTTAACTATAGTACGCCCGATATTTTTGATGCTTCCTTTGATGTAAAGCCTGCAACAAATTTTGTATTATCGCTATTGCAAGGATACGAATCAATACGGCATTCCTACTCAAATGATCTCATTAGAAACCTAACAAAAAGTGGCAGGCAACAGCTTTCCTATTTACCTGGTGCCAGCCCATCGGTGGCAATAGATATGTACCAAGCGCTTTATGGCGACCGCATGCCACACGTTACGGGGACTGATTACAGCAGGTTTAAAAAACTTGTATCTGTACTTCATGAAGAACAAAAAATTGTATGCAGGCAAGTGTTAAACGGGCAACAGGAAATAGTGGCCATTGTGCTATTGCTACGCGATAAAAAACGTTTGTACAACCTCATGAATTCCACTACTGATGCGGGAAGAAAACCAGGCGCCAATCATTTTTTGATGGATGCCATTATAAAAGAGTTTGCCGGGCAGGATTTGATCTTTGATTTTGAAGGTTCAAACCTCGAAGGGGTAAAAGCATTTTACCAAAATTTTGGAGCTATCAACCAGCCCTACTACATGGTTACTTATAACAAATTACCCTGGCCAATAAAATTATTTAAGCGCTAATCGCTGTTCCATTATTTGCGCTGCAATAACCAGGTCAACCGGGCGGGTAACTTTAATGTTATCATAATCGCCTTCTACTAAATGCACCTGGTTACCACTAGCCTCTACTACAGAGGCCTCATCGGTAAAAGTTGATAGCTCCGGAAGTTTAAAAGCCTCCAGCAAAACACGCGACTGAAATGTTTGCGGGGTTTGAATAATTCGAACCGTGGTTCTGTCAACCGCGTGGTTTGAATTCTTCTCTATAATCCTTATTGAATCAGTGGCTGTAACTGCAGGTATGGCACTGCCTTTTTCCAGCGCAAGCTGGTAACATCTTTCTATTAATTGTTTGCTCACCATACATCTTACACCATCGTGAACAAAAACTATTGAAGGCTCCAATATCACAAGCAAACCATTGCGTACCGATTGAAAACGGGTTGCTCCTCCTTCAACTATATCAATCCTCTTTTGTGTATTTAATTCGGCAAGCAGGTCACGAGATTTCTCCATAAAATTTTTATGTACCACTAATACCACCTGCAAGTCGGCATAAGAGTGTAAGAAAGCCTTAACGGTATGGTAAATAAGCGGCTTACCGTCAAGCGGTAAAAATTGCTTTGGCACATCGGTTCCCATGCGGGTGCCAGTGCCTGCCGCAACTATGATGGCGTATTTTTTCATGCTGCAAATATGTTGTTAATTGATTTGTAGTTGTAGTTACTAATCATCTAAATTAAAGGTGGGGCACAATTTCTTTATCTTAGTTTACAATGATCAGATTTTTAATATTAGCCAGTTTATTTTTTTTCGGCTGCGCCGGAAAAAAACAGCAGGATCCACAGTCGGCTGTCTTGTCTTTGAAAGAAATGAGTGAGCTTGCCACTGTTGAATATACTGTCACCAAAATTATTAAGGCCAACGATAATAAGACCTGGTTTAAACTGGGTGACAGAAAAATATTAATGAGCTGCGAAGCCAATATAAAAGCAGGCATAGACCTGGGCAAACTTACCCTGAACGATTTTTCCATCAACGATAAAAACATAACTATCAGGCTACCCTATCCAAAAATCATCAGCCTGAATATTCCACCCGAAAAATTAAAAGTTGAGTACCAGGAAGTAAGTGCATTCAGGGATCCTTTTAAATCAGGTGAGCGAGATGCATTGGCAGCACAGGCCGAAACACAAATCAAAAATAGCCTTGAACAATTGGGCATTCTGGAACAAGCCAAAGCCAATACATCTTTATTTGTCAGCAATTTTTTAAAGCAGCTTGGTTACGAAAATATTTCCATCTCTTTTGCAAATTCCTCACCTCAAAACACATTGCAATGAGGAAAGTAAGCTGGTGGAATATATTGCAATGGATAATGGTTGTTACCGTGTTCATTTGGTTGGTGAATAAGTTGAGCAAGATACCATCTATGCGCTCTTTATTTACTGCTGAAAAGATTGTGATCGACCAAACGCCCATTCTTATTAAGGATATAAAAACCATTGCTCAACTGGTTACAGTTACTGCTTATGATGAAGTGGTTGTTGATTCGTTGGTGTACAATAAGGCAGCCGCAATATTCGACATGTTTAGGAGCGTTACTCCTTTGGCAATGTTACCATCGCCGAAAAAGCAATTGGTATTAATTGGCAAGGGCAAAGTATTGGCAGGCACTAATCTTCAAAAATTAAACGACCAAAGCATTGTTATCCATAACGACACCGCCTGGATACAGCTACCGCAGGCAGAAATATTAGAAGCCATTATTAACCCTTCCGATTTTGAAACGTTTGAAGAAACAGGAAAATGGAGCGACGATGAAGTGATTGCCGTTAAAGTGAAGGCTCGTAATAAAATGATTTCAAGAGCTATAGAACGGGGTATTCTAGACAAGGCAGGTAAAAAAGCCAATGCAGTAATTGAAAGTTTTTTACACATCGCAGGGTTCAAAGTGGTGTATACTAAAATGTAAATACCGCAATTACAGCGGCACATACCTACAGCATTTTTAGTTTTACAGGTTCTTTAAAAAAAGAGGTTAACGGATGGTTTCTTACATCGTGTTCAAAAACCCGATCAGTTTTTTAACATCATCTACCTTTAAAAGATTGATGGATTCTTTACTTAGAAAAGCCTCTACTTCCAGTTCCTGCTTTTCATACATATTTAGCAGGTTCTTTTTATTTAAAAATTTAAAATGATTGAACTTGTCTCCTATGTAAAAAGTTGTGAATGGTGCAAAAGTCAATTGCTCTTTTTGTACCAGGTCACGCATACCCTGAGATGTACTCAGGCTCTCATGGGTATCAATTGAGGCTGAGGATAGTTCACCCATCGCTCCCAATTTTTGCCGGTTCGATAGCACCATCAAAGGCTTCTCACCAAACTTTACCTCTTTTACATCTGCAAACTTTTTTACATATCCCTTTGAAAAATAGAAGGTATCGTTTGCTATATAAATAGAAACAACAGCGGGCTCCTCAGTTAAAGAAAGCGTATCGCCCTTATTATCTATAAATTGTATTTCATCAAGCAGTCGGTTGTAATTAAGCAGGTTGGTACCAACATTATTATTTTTAAAGTTGACGATACCCTGCAGAAATTTCGGGTATTGAAATTGAGCTTCGACAGGTAAAGCCTCAATTATTTTTTCACCTGGCTTAACGGTGTACGTTTTTCTCACCTGGCTAAAACCAGTTGAAACAATAGCGAGTAGCAAAAGGATAAATAGTAGTTTTTTCATGGCAGCCTTTATATAGCAAAACACTTTTAATTGGTAACCTGTATTGCAGAGGGGTAAGATATAACTTACTTGTAAATTTCCACTTCATTAGTACCGTCGCTGCTTTTAACGCCCCGGTACATCCCTGCACTGTTAAATACCATTGATGCATTTCCTTGCGCATCTACGGCTATCAACCCACCCTCACCTCCCATGTTGTGCAACCTATGATTAACCACCTGCTCGCATGCCTGGGCCAGTGTCTCACCCTTATATTCCATCAACGCACTTACATCGTATGCCGCAACAGCCCGTATAAATATTTCGCCATGACCCGTACAACTAATTGCGCAGGTTTTATTGTTTGCATAAGTTCCGGCCCCAATTAAAGGGCTGTCGCCAATGCGACCATACTTTTTGTTGGTCATTCCACCGGTGCTGGTACCTGCTGCAATATTTCCATTCATATCGCATGCTGCTGCACCTACCGTTCCAAATTTTTTATCCTTCATCAACTCGTCTATGTCCGAGTGTGTATGATCAAGTGAGTAGTTATCCGAATCCCTTATGGCCTTCCATTGATCGTACCTGAACTGAGAGAAAAAGTATTCATCAGGCTCCAGTTTAATACCCTGTTTAATTGCAAAGTCGTTGGCACCTTTGCCACTTAAAAAAACGTGATTGCTGTTACGCATCACTTCTGTAGCCAACTCTATCGGATTCCGTACATTTCTTACGCCAGCAACAGCCCCCGCTGACAGATCACTGCCATCCATAATAGCAGCATCCATTTCCTGTACACCTTTTTTTGTAAACACCGAGCCACGGCCTGCATTAAATAACAGGTTATCTTCTAAAATAACGATGGCTGCTTTAACCGCATTTACTGCAGACCCACCCTCTTCTAAAACAGCATAACCTGCATCCAATGCACCTTGTAAACCTTTTAAATATTCAGCTTCCAGTTCAGGCGTCATGTCTTCTTTAACAATGGTGCCTGCACCGCCATGTATAACGATTGTATGTTTCTGCATAAAATTTCTGTAGAGTAAGGTGCCGAAATTAGGCAAATAACCAACGTAGGGATTTCAATATTAAAGGCAAACCATTGAACATTATTTAATGGCTGTAAGTAAACCTT
>JBBQVY010000045.1:0-26381 GCA_038211085.1 Chitinophagales bacterium
CTCACTACTCACTACTCACTACTCACTACTCACTACTCACTACTCACTACTCACTACTCACTACTCACTACTCACTACTCACTACTCACTACTCACTACTCACTACTCACTACTCACTACTCACTACTCACTACTGACTAAACCCCTACCCCTTCAAACACCTTTGCGAATGCCTGTTCAAAATCTGCTTTAATATCTTCAATATGCTCAATGCCCACGCTTACTCTTACCAGGTTTGGATCAACTCCGGCGGCAACCTGTTCTGCTTCTCCTAATTGCTCGTGTGTAGTGGATGCGGGGTGGATGGCCAGCGTTTTAGCATCGCCCACATTTGCCAAATGGCTTACCAGTTTAAGACTATCTATAAATTTGCTGGCATTGGCTTTACCACCTTTCACTCCAAAATTTACAATACCACCAAACCCATTAGGCAGGTATTGTTTTGCCAGGGCATGATAAGGACTGCTTTCCAAACCCGGATATAAAACAAAGTCAACCAGCTCATGCGCTTCGAGCCACTGTGCCAGTTCCAATGCATTTTGAACATGACGTTCCATACGCAGCGACAATGTCTCAAGACCTTGCAATAACAAAAACGAATTGAATGGCGACTGGCTGCTTCCAAAATCGCGAAGGCCTTCTACTCTTGCTCTTATAATGAATGCAATATTAGGAAGACCCAAAGGATTGCCTTCTCCAAAAATATCCCAGAACTTAAGTCCGTGATACCCTTCGGAAGGCTCTGTAAATTGCGGAAATTTGCCATTGCCCCAGTTGTAATTTCCACCGTCGATTATAACGCCACCAATGCTGTTTCCATGACCGCCAATCCACTTGGTGGCGCTCTCTACTACTATGTTCGCGCCATGCTCCAAGGGTCTGAATAAATAGCCACCTGCACCAAATGTATTGTCAACAATTAATGGCAGGTCGTACTCTTTTGCCAGGTCGGCAAATTTTTTAAAGTCGGGTATATTCAGGCGTGGGTTGCCAATAGTCTCCAGGTAAATGGCCTTGGTATTTTTGTCTATCAATGGCACAAACGATTCAACATCGTCGCCATTTGCAAAGCGAACTTCAACCCCCAAACGTTTAAAGGCTACCTTAAACTGGTTGTAGGTTCCACCGTATAAAAATGTGGTGCTGATGAAATTATCGCCCGCCTGCACAATGTTGTTGAGCGCTAAAAATTGAGCTGCCTGTCCCGAGCCGGTTGCCAGGGCTGCGACACCACCTTCCAATGCCGCCATTCTTTTTTCAAAGACATCGGTGGTCGGGTTCATGATGCGGGTATAGATGTTACCAAACTCTTTTAATCCAAAAAGATTGGCAGCATGCTCCGAGTTTTTAAATGCATAAGAGGTGGTTTGATAAATGGGTACGGCCCGCGAATTAGTTGCAGAATCAAGCTCCTGGCCAGCATGCAGTTGAAGGGTTTCAAATCGTTGATTGCTCATAATGGTAGTTTTTAAAGTTGAATGTTATTAAAAGTCGATTGTTTTTATAGACTTTACAATATCGTAATAAATTTTCGTTAATCGAACTTACAAAAAACCCCTATCAAGTTTAGGCAAAAAAAAAAGCCCACCACTAAGTCAGGTGAGCTTGAAGTATTTAGAAGGATTGAATCTAAAACCAAACTGTACTCTGACCTATCTTCCCGCTTGCAGCGGATGGAATTGGCACCTTCATACCATTGAGTAAACAGTAAGGGTTGCCAAGGCGTCAAAGGGCCATAACCCTCTGCCTTTCTTGATAAGTGTGTTTTAAAGAACTGGCGCAAAAGTAATGGTGAGCCAATAAAATCACCAAAAATTTTTTTGTTTGACCCGGTGCAAAAAATCCTGCTACAAAAAATTTCAGCTAATTCATTTCACATTTGCCTTTTTATTTTTCCATTAAACCAGGTTCCATTTTTTCCTATATTCCCGCTTCAGGTATTCATTTGCTTCCTTATCATCCTCAAACTTTTCCCTTTTACTGTTCCACGTTAATTTGCGGTTAAGCCGGTATGAAATTAATGCAAGATGCATGGGCATGGTCATATTGCGGGCATATTCCAGGTTAGACTCTGGTTGGCTGCGGGATTTAACAGCATCTACAAAATTTTGTTGGTGACCCGGAGACCGGATAATCGTTTTTGGTATTTCAGGAATGTCAGTTACCGTTTCGCCGTTTATAGTTATTTCACGGGTATTGTAATCGCAGATAAGGGTTCCTTTGTCTCCTTCGAAATAAGCGCCAATTGCCCTGGAAGCTGCACCCGGCACATCTGGTGGTAAGTGGGTCCAATGAAGATTTAATCCTTCAAATTCAAAATCCGCGTCAATCCATTCCGGCGCATCAGCTATACCTTCAGGTTGCTTGCCCCGTGCAACTACCGATTTTAAATTTTTTGGAGCAACAGACCAATAAACGATATCAGCTATATGACACCAAAAATCCTGGAAGACACCACCTGAATAATCAAGGAAGTAGCGATACGTAAAATGGCATCGTTGAGGATCGTAGTCAGTATAAGGTGCAGGACCCAACCACATATCCCAGTCAAGTGTTGGCGGTGGTGCCTGTACTTTGCCCGGTACTAAAACAGGTGGTGCACCTGTTTTCCAAAGCCTGACAGTATGTACATTGCCAATAGCCCCGGACCGAATGATCTCCGCTACACGGTGGTAATTGTCACCCGCATGTATTTGCGTGCCTAACTGAAAAACCCTGTCATGTCTTTTTAATTGTTTCAGCATCATGCGGCCTTCTGCAAGGTCGTACGATAGTGGTTTTTCGCCATACACATCTTTTCCGGCCTTAAAGGCAAGGGTGGCAATTTGTGCATGCCAATGGTCGGGTGTGGCAATGGTAACGGCATCTATATCCTTTCGGTCAAGTATTTGCCTGAAATCGGCATAACCTTGTGCCTTGCCCTCGGGCCTCAACTGTTCAAGGGTTTTCATGGTGCCGGTCAAATGGTCCTGGTCAACATCACATAAGGCTACAATATCAACTTCGGGCAACGCCGCAAACCACTTTAAATGATTATTACCCATACCCCCAATGCCAATGTGTGCAATGCGAAGGCGGTCGCTGGGGGGTATCCTTCCCTTAAACTTGGAAAGAAAGGCCATACTTACAGCAGCTGCTCCTCCCTGCTTTATAAATGTTCTTCTATTGATTATCTGCACCATTTAATTTGATTTTTATGCTGGTTTAATAAGTGCCTTAAGATATTTAAAAATGATAAGAATAAACGCATGGTACGCATAATTTGTAAAAGAGATTTTAGCTTCTCCCTTTTGTATAATAAAATTTGGAAAAGCTATTTACAACACTTCTCAATATGTAGTTTTTAACATTACAGAAAGCAGTGGAAGCACCCGGCAAACTATTCGCAGAACGTTTTGTAATACCTTTGCACCCTTAAATTTTATATGGCTAAGGCAAAAGAAACACCTCCCCAAACCGCGGTTATTACAGAGCAGGCAGATGAGCAAATTGAAGTGTTTGGCGCACGGGTTCACAACTTAAAAAACATCGACATTTCCATACCCAAAAACAAGCTGGTAGTAATTACCGGGGTTAGTGGAAGTGGCAAATCGTCCCTTGCGTTCGATACTATTTACAACGAAGGCCAGCGTCGTTATATGGAAAGTTTTAGCGCCTATGCCCGCCAGTTTATTGGCGATATGGAGCGGCCTGATGTTGATAAGATCACCGGCCTTAGCCCCGTTATTTCTATTGAGCAAAAAACCACCAATAAAAACCCCCGCTCAACGGTGGGTACTATTACCGAAGTGTACGATTTTCTTCGCTTACTCTATGCACGTATAGGGGATGCGTACAGTTACAACACAGGCAAAAAAATGGTTAAGTGGAGCGAGGAAGAAATTGTTTCAGATATTTTTTCGAAATATAAAGAACAAAAAATAACCCTGCTGGCACCATTGGTTCGCGGTCGTAAAGGGCATTACCGTGAGCTGTTTGAAGACGTTAGAAAGAAGGGGTTTGTAAAGGTGCGTGTAGATGGTGAGATTATGGATTTGAAAGAAAGAATGCAGGTAGACCGTTATAAAATACACGATATAGAGTTGGTAATTGACCGCTTGATAGCTACGGATGACATGAGGGTAAGGTTAAGCCAAAGCGTACAAAAGTCGCTACAGGTTGGTAAAGATTTAATGTTTGTGGCCCCCCAACCCCCCGAAGGGGGGGATAAAGAAAAAGCAGTTTCAAGTGGCAAAAATAAAAAGGCAATCACCAAACCGTCAGCTACATCCGATGACTTATTTAATGCCGTCGATCAATCCACGCAAATCCCCCCTTTGGGGGGTGGGGGGGCTTTCCCTTCGGGGGGCGGGGGGGCTCTTTATTCCAAACAACTCATGTGTACCGACACAGGTTTGAGTTATGAAGAGCCTTCACCAAATGCCTTCTCTTTTAACTCACCTTATGGTGCCTGCCCAACCTGTAAAGGACTGGGTAGTGTATACCAGGTAAATATGGAAGCAGTTATTCCCGACCGTAACAAAAGCATTAAAGAGGGTGCTATAGCACCACTTGGCGAAGAGCGGGAAGCATACATATACAAACAGATTGTACAACTGGGTAAGAAATATAAATTCAGCGTTGATAAGCCTGTTAAAGATTTGTCAGAAAAGGCCATGAACGTTATTCTTTACGGTAGTGAAGAAGGCGAGGGCAACCTGGACATTACAGGTGATTATGAAGCGTTACCAGGTAACATTTATGCTACTGAATATGAAGGCATCGTTAACATGTTGCGCCGATGGTTTGGGGGTAGCAGCAGTGAGTCGTTGCGTGACTGGGTGGAGAAATTTATGATCCTTAAATCGTGCCCGACCTGTTTGGGAGCCAGGCTAAAAAAAGAAAGTCTTTGGTTTAAAGTGAATGAGAAAAACATTGCAGAACTAAGCAATCTGGATCTTGATAAATTGATGCATTGGTTTGAAGATGTGGAAGAAAAATTAAGTAAGAGACAAAACACTATTGGCAAAGACATACTAAAAGAAATAAGGGAACGCCTTCAATTTTTATTGGATGTGGGACTTACCTACTTAACCCTAAACCGCCCTTCAAAATCGTTAAGTGGCGGCGAGAGTCAACGTATACGCCTGGCTACACAAATAGGCTCGCAATTGCAAGGCATCACCTACATTTTAGATGAGCCAAGCATTGGTTTGCACCAACGCGACAACCAGCAATTGATCGTTGCCTTGAAAAATTTACGCGATATAGGCAACAGTGTTTTGGTAGTGGAACACGATAAGGATATCATGATGGCCTCCGATCATTTAATTGATATTGGACCAAAGGCCGGTAAGCATGGCGGACAGGTGGTTGCCCAGGGCACCCCTCAGCAAGTACTCGATTCTCACTCACCCACATCGGCCTATTTAAGTGGCGAAAAAAGTATTGAAGTACCTGCCACACGAAGAGCCGGAAATGGAAAGTTGCTGGAGTTAAAAGGCGTTAAGGGTAATAACCTTAAGGGTGTTAATGTGAAATTTCCGCTGGGCAAATTTATATGTGTAACCGGGGTAAGTGGCAGTGGCAAAAGCACACTAATTACTGAAACATTGTACCCTATTTTATCGAAGCATGCCTACGATAGCAAGATGGTACCAATGGAATATAAAAGCATTACCGGGCTTGAGGCAATTGATAAGGTGATTGAAATAGATCAAAGCCCTATTGGCCGTACACCACGCAGTAACCCTGCCACCTATTGTGGCTTTTTTACCGAGATCAGAACTTTGTTTGCAGCCATACCCGAAGCTAAAATAAGAGGTTATGCAGCAGGCCGTTTTTCATTTAATGTAAAAGGCGGCAGGTGCGCTGTTTGTGAAGGTGGCGGTATGCGTGTAATTGAAATGAACTTTTTACCCGACGTGTATGTGCCTTGCGAAAAGTGTAATGGCAAACGTTATAACCGCGAAACACTGGAGATACGTTACAAGGGAAAATCGATCAGCGATATATTAGAAATGACTGTTGATGAGGCGGTCGATTTCTTTCAAAACATTCACTTCCTGTATCGTAAAATAAAAGTTTTGCAGGAGGTTGGATTGGGTTACATCACCCTTGGCCAATCGGCAGTCACCCTCAGTGGTGGCGAAGCACAACGCGTTAAGCTTGCAACAGAACTGGGAAAGAAAGATACCGGCAAGACTTTTTATATTTTGGATGAGCCTACAACAGGTTTACACTTTCAGGATATACAGCACCTGCTGGATGTACTAAACAAACTGGTTGACCGGGGTAATTCTGTCTTAGTAATAGAGCACAACCTGGATGTTATCAAAGTCGCCGATCACATCATTGATCTTGGTCCTGAAGGTGGTGATGGTGGAGGAAAAATACTATTCGAAGGCACACCCGAAAAACTTATAAAAGTAAAAGAAAGCCATACGGGCAAATACCTGGCTTTGGAGATGAAATAATTTTCTTTCAAATTAAGCACTAAAAACCTGACTATTATTTTACGGTAGTCTTTGAGACAACCGTAAAATACCAGGAGTTATCTATGGCTGCTTAACCAAATCCTTTCCATTAGGTTTTTCACCCGGCCAAATCTCATCGGATTTATTTGATTTCCAAAAAAGGTATAAGGCTTCATTGTCCACCAAAAATTGACGCAGCCTTTCCATGGGTGGTTTGTCCAACCAGATCTTGAGCTGAAGGTCTTTGATATGTTGTGGGGTATCGTCCATGTTTAAATCAAATCAAAGGTTTTTAAGTGCAAAGTATCAATCCAGTTATTAATATAGTTCCAATCAAGATCCGGCTTTTTTGAAAGCGTTTTTATATCGTCCATCTGTAAATTACTTTGTAATTCCTGTATCCAAATTAACTTAGAAAGTAGCAAGTCTTCGGCGGTTACTATAAAAATTTTGCTTTCAAAAAATTGTGCAGTAGTACGCCTTGAAAATTCCATTTGCCTGAATTTCTCGTCTTTTAATATAACAAAGTCTGCTTTAAAGCCAGATTTAAAATCGATAATATTAAACATTGATCTTTTCTTAATAGCCTCATTTACTGCATCAGCGTCACAGTAAAATCCATCACCAAAGTTGTCTACAACTTTTTTAGAATCGTTGAAGGATAGATTGACTATAAAATCAAAATCCCGGGTAGCCCTCGGTAACACATAAACACTCATTGCCACACTTCCCGACAACATATATGGGATGTTGTTCGCTTCAAGAAAAACAATAATTTTTTTAAAAAATTCAAGCATTTTATGAAGATACTACTAACGAAAAGAGTAAGCTAGACCGGGTGCATCCCAAATTGTCGCTATTGGTCAGGCGACCAACAGCCGCGCAGCAGGCCGTTGGCGGTCGCCGGACCGCCAACGGGTCACCATTGAGGTGCGATAATTTGGAATGCACCCGCTAAAGCCCTACGATCAATATTATTGCCTCCCAACATCTACCCCACATTTCTCAGCATATGTATATGATCAATCCCATCTTCATCATACACCTCCCCCGACTGCACAAATCCAAGGCTTTCATAAAAGCTTTTCAGGTATAACTGGGCTCCAATCTTAATAGACTGCATACCAAACAACTCATTGCATTTGACTATAGATTGTAACATCAATTCTTTACCAATGAGGCGGCCTCTAAACTTTGGCGAGGTTACCACCCTGCCTATTGAAGGATATTCATACGCAACACCTTTGGGCACCAGCCTGGTGTAAGCAGCCAGGTCGTTGTCAATCCAACCCATTAAATGAAAGCAATGCTGATCCATGTTATCTGCATCCTGGAACACGCAATTTTGCTCAACTACAAAGACCTCGTTGCGCAACCTGATGATGGCATAGAGTTCAGTGCTGTTTAAATCAGCAAAGGGTTTACATTGCCACGAAACTTCAGCCATTAATTTGAGTTTAGGAAGTAGGAAAAGGTTGTAGTTGAGTTATGTACTTGTTGCGGCCGGCTAACGCCCAACAGAAGGCACAACCGGCAAGCTTTCATTGCCATCGGCCGACACCGATTGCACTGCAAAAAAGTAATTGTCCTTTGAGTATGGCAGCACAATTTCAGTTTTTGTTGTAAAGATTTTCTTTTGCCATACAGCACTGGTAGTTTCCCTCATCAATAAATAATAACCTTTTACAGCACCAACCTTTGGGGCTTGCCAGGTAAGGTAACTCATGTTGGAAAGCCTTTTAACTTCAATCTTTACTGAGTCTGGCATACCGGGAGATTTAGCCAAGTTGGCAAGGTTGGCAAGGTTCATGGCAGTATTCTTACGCAGGTATTCAAAGTCCATAAACTCTGGCAGATCACCATACTGTATGCCGTTTTCTAAGCGTACATTTTGGTGCTGATGGTAATAGTTTTCATTCATCTCTGTAAAGCGAACGGCAGCATAATTATTTTCTACAAAAGGCGTATGATCTCCGCCGCGTAAAAAGCGATCGTTGCGATAGATCATTACTACCTGCAGGTTATCAACATAACGTTCTCCAATCTCTTTTACATAACGTGCAAGCTGCCGTGCCTTACCATCGTTCTCCAGGCCAAGCTGCCGAATTTGTAAAGCTTTTCTTCCGGTATCAGTTACTGCAAAGGCCTCGCTAAACACCCTGATTTTTGTATTTTCTATAATGTTTGTTTCGTTGCTGTTATTGCTGCCCATGATGTCGTTGTTCAAAACAGCCTCTATGTTCCAGTTGTTGCTTCGGGCTTTTTTGGCAAGATAACCGGCACCCAAAAGCCCCTGCTCTTCGCCGCTTACTGCTACAAAAATTATGGTGGCTGGAAAAGAATGTTGGCTCATGATACGGGCACATTCAATTACTGCGGCAACTCCACTTGCATCATCATTAGCACCAGGTGCATCTCCAATGCTATCGGTTGGAGAGCTACGCATATTGTCAAGATGACCACTAATGATAAATATGCGGTTGTCATTTGGATCATTGCCCTTTAATGTTGCCATAACATTACCCAGGTTAATGGGTCGGTCAACACGGCGACCATCGGCCTTATAGGTGGTGGTGTCTACAATGGCAGAAAGTCTGCCATTTGACTGCTTTGCAAAAGCATTGAAGCGGCTGAGCACCCAGTTGCGGGCTGCACCTATACCCCGGTTTTTATCTGTGGTTGAAGTGAGGGTATTGCGGGTACCAAAACTCACCATTTTTACGATGTAAGATTTAAGCGAGTCTGCCGACACTTCCTTAACCATGCTTTCAATTAAAGCATCGCGTTGAATGATGGTTTGGGTCTTTGCTACATAAATGAAGCACATGAAAGAAATGGCTAAAATTATTCTTTGCATATAAACTGTCGGTTTTTATAAAGCTAACAGTTATTGCATATCATCAGGCTTTATACAAAATAAAAAAACCACCTTTTAAGGGCAGTTTTTTAAATATAAAGAAGGGCTTTTGCCTACTCGTGAACAACTAAAACAGGCACTTTGCTTTGGTACGATAAAGACTTGGTACGGCTGCGTTTAAACAACTTCTCCATAAACGTGTGATTTCGTTGGATAGCTATGATCAAATCTATATCTTTTGTTTCTGCAAAAAGATTTAGGGCTTCATCTACATCGTACAGGCGTAAAAAATAAAACTCCGGATTAAATTCAGAGAACATTTCTTTAAGAGCCTGCTTTTCCTTTTCGTAATCTTCAGTTATAGCTATAAAATGTTCGGGGTCTACATTAACTATGTGAAAGTTGGGCCTGAGCAGTGCTAAGAAATCTTTAATGGGCGCTGAGGGAGTAGTTCTGTTGGCGTCTTTAAAATCTGACGCCATCATTACATTTTTCACCTCTTTGTACAAAGCTTTTTCGGGTACAATTAAAACCGGGCAAGCTTTGGTTTGAGCCATTTTTAATGTTCTGCTACCTATAAAAACCTGGGCTAAAGCCGATTTTTCCGTAATTCCCATCACCAATAATTCAGCTTTTCTATGCCTTACAGACCTATCCAGTTCAAATATAAAATCGTCAGCGTAATTGGCGAGTGGTTCTATCTTCAAAGAGGTTTCACCTTTAAGCACCTCTGTTAAATCATTTAATTTTTGTTGAGCTTCTTCAGCTTTTGTTTTATCATTGTAGCTATGATACAGGATCATAGTAACCTCTAAATGACCTTCCAGGATTTTGGCCGCATAGCGTGCAGCATGCAAGGAAGTTTCGGAAAAATCAACAGCAACGATTACAGTATTCATATATTTTATTTTAGGTTTATGTTAGCAGTAAAGAAGAACATTTTAAAAATGACTTCAGTTTAAATTCAACCAATTTTTATTGGAAAGATAAAGCACAATAAATGTGAAATTATAAATTCAGTCGATTACTCTTTTAAACATTTGAGGTATAAAATCATTACAATACAGCGAAAACTATTTTTGCTTACCGTGTTTTACCAAATACGAAGCGTTCGTTAATACCCATATTTATCTTTCCATTTGTCTTTTAAAAATTTCCGAATCTCCAATTCACGGGCATTGTTCTGCGGTACATAAAATGGAGTGCCAGCTATCTTTTCCGGCAGGTATTCCTGCTCGGCAAAATTACCCTCAAATGAATGCGCATACTTGTAGCCCTTGCCATAATCCATGCTTTTCATGAGCCTGGTTGGGGCATTGCGAATGTGCAAAGGCACGGGTAAATCACCATGTTGCGTTACGGCTGCCTGTGCTTTACCAATAGCTTCATAACTGGCATTGCTTTTTACTGATGTGGCCAGGTAAGTTGCACATTGCGACAGTATGATCCTGCTTTCGGGATAGCCAATTTTACTTACTGCATCAAAAGTGGCATTCGCCAACAACAATGCATTTGGATTGGCATTGCCAATGTCTTCGCTGGAAAAAATCAACATGCGGCGGGCAATAAATTGCACGTCTTCTCCCCCTTCAATCATTCGTGCCAGCCAGTACACTGCGCCGTTGGGGTCGCTGCCTCGCATACTTTTAATAAAGGCAGAAATAATGTCGTAATGCTGTTCGCCTTTTTTATCGTAGAGAGCAACTTTTTTCTGAGCTACTTTCATTACAAGGTCATTTGTAATCGCGGCATTGTCAACCGAGTTTACCACCAGTTCAAAAAGGTTTAGCAGCTTGCGTGCATCGCCTCCTGATATGTTTATTAAAGCTTCAGTCTCCTGTAAGTCTATTTGTTTTGTCTGCAGCCATTCATCTTTTTGCATGGCATCTTGTAACAAACCCTCCAGGTCTTTATGATCCAATGTACGCAATACATATACCTGGCAACGACTTAGTAAGGCGCTGTTAACCTCGAAGGAAGGATTTTCAGTCGTGGCTCCTATCAAGGTAATGATGCCTTTTTCAACGGCACCTAACAAAGCATCTTGCTGTCCTTTGTTAAAGCGGTGGATCTCATCAATAAACAGGATTACTTTCTCTTGCTGCCTGGCTAGTTCTATTACTTCCCTAACTTCTTTTACACCGCTGCTTATGGCACTCAACTGGTAAAACGGAACGTTTAAAGTATGGGCAATAATATTGGCTATGGTGGTTTTACCTACACCGGGCGGACCCCATAAAATCATGGAGGGAATGTTACCCGTTTCAATTGCCGAACGTAATATGCTGCCCTGACCGGTAAGGTGCTGCTGACCGGCAAGATCGTCGAGCGTTTTAGGCCGCAAACGTTCGGCAAGTGGGATGGCATTTATACTCATAAAGTATTCTAATAAAAACTTATACCGACCGATTGTTTGAGTGTATTGAAATAAAGGTACAGTAACCCTTTGTTTGCAGAAATGGTAGCAGCATTCTAAGAAATGCAGGGAAATAACGTGCTAATCAGTTGTTGAACTTTGTGTTGGTTCAAAGAGGTCGTTGTATTTTCTTAGCAATGTAAAGGTCAAAATAATATGTACAAACAGCGCAATTGAAAATAGTAGCATTACGTACAACAATCCCATTAGCATGGCATCGTATGTGCCTGCCGGCTGGGTAGGAAAGCCAGCCTTTTGCTGCATCTCTGTCATTTGTTTTACGATGTCCTGCAGCAAAGATGGCTTGCCAATAATGGTTACGGATTGAAGCAAATTCATAATTGCAAAAGGCGAAGCCACGTAGGCGTTTACTTTAATCCAGTCTCTTAATTTGGTTGTCAATGGATGCTGCAAACCTATCCCCTGCCGCATAAAACGCAGGCAGCAAAACACGTAGATCGTTACAGCAGCCAGCATAAAAACACCTAAGAACATTGCAGGGTTGGCGATAGCAATAAAAAATGTTACTACGGTTAACAAGCCGAAAATAGCTGCAAATGGCAGGAGTATGTAAGTGAGGATTTTATAAAGATTGATCATGTTTGGTTGAGAATTAATAACTAGTTTATTCGCCCAGAAGTTTTTCAACTTCGCCCTTTAGCAACGGTAATTGCGAAATCACAATGGACCATATTATTTCATCGGAAACTATATCATAGCCGTGTATGATCCTATTTCTTGTGTCAACTATGTTGCGGGAATTGGAGATTGATATATTCATTTCTGACTGTAGAATTCTATTCATCGCTTCGCCAATAATCTCAATATTTCGTTCCACAGCCCGACGTGTTTTTAAATCATTTTTATATGCCTCCAGCGTTTTAGGAGCATCTATAAAAAACGATTCTATTTCGTGAATAGAAGTCAAAATATCAAACAAGCAAGCTTTCACTTTCTCATCCATAAATAAGCTGCTGCTGGCTATTTACTTGCTTAAGAAAATATGGATTTTTAATAGCCTGTTGTTCCAAAAGATCAACTGGATATTTCAACAATTCTTCAAGAGAATATTTAAATTGGTAATAGTTATCCGCATATTCATATAAATCCATTTCATTAAAGTTTACTATAAGATCAATATCGCTAGTTTCAGTAAGGCTATTGGTGAGAGCAGAGCCAAAGACATACAATTGCTTTACCATGTGTTTTGAACACAAGGCGAAGATTTCTTTTTTGCATTTGTCTAGTATTTGCATTAAACTTAAATTATAAATCCCTCTTAGAGAGCATATTTGAAGAAGGTCTCTCTACAGACTAAAAAAGCTTCATGATAGCGATGCTTAATCCACCAATGGCAACCATAGCTCCCACTACCCAAATGATAACTTCTTTGAAACCTTTTTCAATTTTAGTTTCTAATTGACCAATTTTTACTTCCAGTTCCTTTATATCTTTTTTGGTTGCATAATCACCAACCCGGATTTCTTCATTGATGTTATTTTTCCATTCGGAACGAAGCTTTTCTTCTGCTAACGAAAGTTCCTTAGCATACTTCCTTGCATCACTTTCGGACAAATTAATTTTTTCTCTAAGAAAGTCGTAAACTGATAATTCAGATATGAGCATGATTAAAATTAGCTATTAAAATGAGGAAAAAATCACAATCAAATTCAAAACCTCCTACTTTAAATCCAATTTTATCTGCAACTCCTCAAACTGTTTGTCATCTATGGCGCTGGGGGCATCAATCATAACATCGCGGCCACTGTTGTTTTTAGGAAAGGCTATAAAGTCGCGAATGCTTTCGCTGCCACCAAGTATAGCACACAACCTGTCAAACCCAAAGGCTATTCCACCATGCGGCGGTGCACCATATTCAAAAGCTCCCAGTAAAAACCCAAATTTGTGTTGCTGCTCTTCCTTACTCATGCCTAGGGCTGCAAACATTTTTTCCTGCAATTCCCGCTGAAATATCCTGATGCTGCCACCTCCAATTTCGTTACCATTCAACACCATGTCGTAGGCATTGGCCTTAATGTTTGCATAAGGATGATCCAGGTACTTTTCAGCATTTTCAATAACAGGGTTGTTACAGATCATGGTCTCAATATCCGTCGGCTTTGGCGATGTAAACGGATGGTGACGGGCCACCCAGCGGTTGCCTTCTTCATCGTACTCAAACAAAGGAAAATCGAGTACCCACAATAGTTTAAAGTCATTCTCTTTACGCAGGCCCAGGCGTTTGCCTAACTCCATACGCAGGTCGCTTGCTGCCTTACGGGTTCTTTCTTCTTTACCGGCTAAAATCAAAATAAGATCGCCGGGCTTGGCATTGCTGTAAGCAACAAACTGCTTTAATTTTTCTTCGTTATAAAACTTATCTACGCTGCTTTTTAAAGTGCCGTCTCCATTGTACTTAATGTTAACCAAACCCTGCATACCCACCTGCGGACGCTTAACCCATTCGGTTAGTTCATCAATTTGTTTGCGGGTATAATCGGCTGCGCCGGAGATTGTAATGGCTATCACCGTTTCGGCATTGTCAAATACAACAAAAGGAGAATCCGCAGCATTCCAAAGGGGGGAGTTTTGTAATTCTTCCTGTTTGGAAAGAAAGACTGTAGCAGGCACTTTTAAATTTGCCAGTTGCATACCAAAACGAATATCAGGCTTGTCAATACCGTAGGTCCACATGGCATCTTCCCAGGTGGTGCGCTCCACTTTATCGGTGTAGTCAATACCCTTAACATCTTTAAATATGGCTTTTATTAATCCCTCAAACATGTTTAAGATATCCTCCTGCTCCACAAAAGCCATTTCACAATCTATTTGGGTAAACTCGGGCTGGCGGTCGGCACGTAAATCTTCGTCTCTAAAACATTTTACTACCTGGTAGTAGCGGTCGTACCCACTAACCATTAGCAACTGCTTAAAGGTTTGCGGGCTTTGAGGCAATGCATAAAACTCACCTGCATTCATGCGGCTGGGTACTACAAAATCTCTTGCTCCCTCGGGTGTAGATTTTATAAGAAAAGGCGTTTCAATATCCATGAAACCATTTTGGTGCAGGTAGTTACGGGCAGAGCGGTTAACAGCATACCGCAGCTCCAAATTCTTTTTAACGGCATTGCGTCGCAAATCTAAATAGCGGTATTTCATGCGAAGGTCATCGCCGCCATCGGTATCGTCTTGTATAGTAAATGGCGGTACGGCCGACTTGTTCAATACCTTAAATTCACTAACCAATATTTCAATTTCGCCGGTGGCGATGTTTGCATTTTTGTTACTGCGTTCGTTTACCATACCTGTTGCCTGCAACACAAACTCGCGGCCCAAAGGCTGGGCATCTAAAAGTGCATTCAGGCTTTCGTTAAATAACAACTGGGTGATGCCGTAACGGTCGCGAAGGTCAACAAAGGTTATGCTTCCAAACTTACGAACAGTTTGAACCCAGCCGGCAAGGGTTACCTGGTTGTTTACGTTTGCCATACTTAACTGGCCACAGGTGTGCGTTCGATACATATAATTCTAAGTGTTTAATATGAGATGATGAAGTGCAACAACAGCCCTGATAAGGGTAATTAATCCCTGCGGTTGATACGCACTATATCGTACAAGTGTGCGACGCAACGATGATGATAGAAGAACCACCTGCCGGGACACAAACTTTTTTAATGCGGGCAAAGATATATGAATTGAAGAAGTTCAATTGCTACAGACCTTGTAGAGGATTCTTGATTCGAACCACGAAGGCGCGAAAACACAAAGGAGCACAAAGGTGTTTTAATTTAAGCGTTCATTACTCAGCACTTTCTTTTTTTTGAACCACAGTGGCACAACGGCACGGAGTGACACAGAGAAAATTTACTGTTTACAGCAAAACCTGTGCTATCTCCTGCCAGTTATTTACGCGGTTATGACCTTCAAGCAACTGGTTATGAGGGGCGGTATACAGCATACGAACGCCGTCAAAATAATCCAGGTTTTTCAGGTAATCATCAATCATATAGTCGCCTTTGATTACACTTTTGCTACCACAAAAAACAATTTGTTTCCAGCTTAAAAAAGGAAAGTGTTCTTGCAGCCAGCCAAATTTTTCGGGTAATGATTGCGGAAACTCTAATGCTGAAGAAACAATGAAAACCTCGAACTTTTTATTGAGCTCGTTAATCACTTCCTGGCTGTCTTTCATTACGGGAACACCGCTAAAAAAGCCGGGAGTAAACAAAAAACTCCACAATAATTCGCGGTCGGGAAAAGCCTCAGGTTCGGGTTTGCCTATTAGGGTTTGAGGATCGATTACAATTCCTGTGGCCTTTGTATACCAGCGCTGAAACTGGGTTGAAACATCTGCCATCACATTATCCATGTCAATAATGAGTCTTTTCATGAGATTTCCTTTTGCGAATTTGTGCAATATTCTGCAATTATATGCAATGTATTTACTTTCTTTGAAAAAATTATCGCAGCATGGTGAAAGAGGAGCGGTTCGAACATATTCTACAAAAGCTGGTGAGCAATCGTAGAGTAACCCTGCCTGAGTTGAGCGGAGACTTGTCTGTTTCTGAGGATACCATTCGAAGAGATATTGAGGAGCTTTCAAAAAATGGTCGGCTTACTAAAGTTAGGGGTGGTGCCATTCCCCATTCTCCCAATGCCACCATTCATGCGTTTAAAGACCGCATTCATGTTTCGGAAGAAGACAAGCTGATCATTGCTAAAAAAGCTGTAACGCTGTTGCAACCGGGACAAACCATTTTACTGGATGGCGGCACTACCACATTTGCTATGGCCGGGTTGCTACCCAAAAATTTATCGCTTACTGTGGTTACCAATAATATTCCCGCGGCTGCATTGCTTATGGATCATCCGCTAGTGGAGGTGATAATTGCAGGAGGCAAAGTTTTTAAATCGTCGCGTGTAACGATGGGGATGGAGGCTATTAGGCTCTTTAGCAACCTGCGGGTTGATATATTTTTTATCGGTGTCTGTAGCCTGCACGAAACCTTTGGTATTACAGGGCCCGACCTTGAAGAAACCGAAGTAAAACGTGCAATGGTGGCATCAGCAAACAGGGTTATTGCACTCACCACACTAAACAAAATTGGCACTGCTGAAACCTATCATATTTGCGGCATCGAAAAAGTAGATACCATTATAACAGAAGCAATACCCGCTAACAAAGTATTTGAGCCTTTTAGTTTGGCAGGCATCAACATAATGTAAAACGTAATAAATTAATTTGACTTTGAGCATACCCATAGCCCGAACTCACCGGATAGCAGTGAGTGTATATTTTTTTATTGCCGGTATAACCTTTGCCAGCTGGGCCAGCCGCATACCTGAGATAAAAAATAAGCTACACCTAAGCGACGGCGGCCTTGGAACGGTATTGTTCGCTTTACCTGTTGGACTAATGGCTAGCTTACCATTATCTGGCTGGGCTGTAAGCAAGTTTGGTAGTAAGCAGGTGTTAACTATTGCCGGTATTGTATACCCCTGCATTCTTGTTTTGCTTGGCCTGGTAAGCAGTTCAGCCACTTTAATGATCACTTTATTTTTCTTTGGCCTCTTTGGCAATCTTTTCAATATTTCTGTTAACACGCAGGCAATTGGGGTTGAAGAAGAATATGACCGTTCTATCATGGCTTCCTTTCATGGGGTGTGGAGCCTCGCTGGGTTTTCAGGTGCATTAATAGGCACTTTTATGGTGTCCAATGTAGTGTCCATCTTCATTCACTTTTGTATCATATTAGGTTTAAATCTTGTTTTGGGCTTTGCATTAAATAAGCATACAATACCCCACGATGGGGGCAAAAAAGACCAGCCCATATTTGTACTTCCTGATAAAAATTTGCTGGTGCTGGGATTAATTGCATTTGGCTGTATGGTTTGCGAAGGAACCATGTTTGACTGGAGCGGTGTTTACTTTGATAAGGTAGTAAGAGTTCCCAGGCAATATGTTACGCTGGGTTACGTAGCATTTATGAGTACTATGGCTGGTGGCCGGTTTATTGGCGATTGGGTTACTACCAAAGTAGGTACCCGCCGTATGCTTCAATTAAGCGGAATTTTAATAACCGCCGGTTTACTATTAGCAGTGCTGTTGCCAACAATTGTTACAGCCACCACAGGTTTTTTATTGGTGGGCCTTGGGGTTTCTTCGGTTGTGCCGTTGGTGTATAGTGCAGCCGGCAAGTCCGGAACCATGACACCGGGAGCTTCGTTGGCTGCCGTTTCAACCATTGGGTTTATTGGCTTTTTACTGGGACCGCCTACTATTGGTTTTATTGCTGAAGCTGCAAATCTTCGCTGGTCGTTTACACTGATAGCTATTTTAGGTTTTAGCACAACCATATTGGCTACGAGAGCCAAATTGAAATAAAGTCTATTGCCAAGAATGCACGAATAAACTTTGATTGATTTAGGGTTGAAGATATTGCCACGAATGCACGAATAAATTTTGATTGATTTTATGGTTGAAGATATTGCCACAAATGCAGGAATGAATTTTGATTGATTTAGGGGTGAAGATATTGCCACGAATGCACGAATAAACTTTGATTGAATTTACGGTAGTAGATATTGCCACGAATGCACGAATGAACTGCGATTGATTTTACGGTTGAAGATATTGCCACGAATGCACGAATAAACTTTGATTGATTTTACGGGAGTCTACAAAACTTCTTAATATTAAAACGACCTTTTAAGACTACCGTAAATTTTGGCAGGTTGATTTACGATAGTCGCCAAAACCTCTTAAAATCAGAACGTCATCTCAGGACTACCGTAAATTTTAGCAGTTGGTCTTTCAAGTATCCGGGGCTCCTTTTCAATGTAAAACCCGGCTGTTACCAATTGTTGTATTTTGCACCCATTAACAGCGTATGCAAAAAGAATTAAGAAGAAGAGAAGCCCTTGATTATCACTCCCAGGGAAGGCCGGGAAAAATTGAGGTTAACCCAACAAAAGAAGCTAAAACACAAAGAGATCTTTCACTTGCTTATAGCCCCGGTGTTGCAGAGCCCTGCCTTGAAATAAAAAATAATAAAGAAGATGTTTATAAATATACCGCCAAGGGAAACCTGGTAGGTGTAATAACTAATGGAACAGCGGTATTGGGCCTTGGCAATATTGGTCCCGAAGCAAGTAAACCGGTAATGGAAGGTAAGGGCGTCTTATTTAAAATATTTGCCGACATAGACGTTTTCGACATTGAAATAAATGAAACAGATCCTGATAAGTTTGTAAACATAGTAGCAGCACTGGAACCCACTTTTGGAGGCATTAATTTGGAAGATATTAAAGCTCCTGAATGTTTTGAGATTGAAACCAAACTTAGAGAACGGTTGAAGATTCCGGTAATGCACGATGACCAGCACGGTACAGCCATCATTAGCGGAGCTGCCTTGTTGAATGCCCTCGATCTTCAAAAAAAGAGAATAGAAAAAGTAACCATTGTGGTAAATGGCGCCGGCGCTGCAGCCATGGCTTGTGTAAAGTTGTATGTGGGGCTGGGAGCCCGTTACGAAAACTTTATCATGTTTGACAAAGACGGCGTTTTGCATAAAGGCCGTACCGACCTTGATGAGATTAAACAACGCTTTGCAGTAAAGTCACCAGATCTTACACTCGAAAAAGCCATAAAGGATGCAGATGTTTTTTTAGGCCTTAGTATTGGTAATGTGGTAACTGCCGACATGATTAAAAGCATGGCTAAGAACCCCATAGTTTTTGCCATGGCAAACCCCGATCCTGAAATAACCTATGATGTTGCAACATCTGCCCGTAAGGATATTATTATGGCTACCGGCCGTACTGATTTTCCAAACCAGGTTAACAATGTTTTGGGCTTCCCCTATATTTTCAGGGGTGCGCTTGACGTTAGGGCTACCCAAATAAATGAAGCCATGAAACTGGCAGCAGTAAAGGCCCTGGCCGATCTGGCCCGTACCCCGGTACCCGAAATTGTAAACCTGGCTTACAACGAGCATCATATAACTTTTGGTCCAACATATATTATTCCTAAGCCTTTAGATCCACGTTTGCTATCTACGGTGGCGCCTGCTGTAGCTAAAGCGGCCATGGAAAGTGGTGTGGCCCAAAGCCCCATAAAAGACTGGAATAAATACACCCTTGAATTAAATAAAAGGCTTGGGTTGGATAATCAATTACTACGTGTCATTAGTAATAAAGCACGCAGTAATCCAAAACGTGTTGTGTTTGCCGAGGCTGACAATACTAAAATATTAAAGGCTGCCCAGATAGCTTACGATGAAGGCATTTGCTATCCAATACTTTTGGGCGATGCCAAAAAAATCAACCAGATTGCCTTAGCTAACAATATTGATATTGCCGATATACCCATCATCGATCCGCGTAGCGATGAAATGGAGGAGAAAAGGAACTTTTATTCAACCCTCTTTTTTAAGAAGCGTAATCGTAAAGGCGTTAACTTTTACGAAAGCAAAAAGCAAATGCGCGACCGCAACTACTTTGGTTGTATGATGGTGGAAACTGGTGATGCTGATGCTATGATTTCGGGCCTGACAAAAAATTATGTTGAAACCATCAGGCCTGCCCTCCAGGTTATAGGGACCGAACCGGGTGTTGAAAAAATAGCAGGCATGTACTTATTAATTACCAAGAGAGGACCACTTTTTTTGGCTGATACTACGGTGAACTTTAATCCCACTGCATCAGAATTGGCAGATATAACTTTGCTTGTAGCTAAAGAAGTTCGACAGTTTAATGTTGTGCCTCGTATAGCAATGCTTAGTTACTCAAACTTTGGCAGCAGCGATTCGCCGGAGGCAAGACTTGTGGCACAGGCCCGGGAAATTGTAAAACAAAAAAATCCCAACCTGATTGTTGACGGAGAAATGCAGGCCAGTATGGCTTTGAATAAAGAAATTTTAAGAGACAATTACCCATTCAGCGAGTTGGTTGACCAGGACGTAAACACCCTTATTTTCCCCAACCTTGCAGCAGGTAACGTAGCGTATAACTTATTGAAAGAAGTAGGTGGTGCCGATGCAATTGGCCCGATTTTATTAGGCCTGAAAAAACCTGTACACGTTTTGCAATTAGGCAGCAGCATAAGAAGCATTGTAAACATGACTCTTATTGCCGTTGTAGATGCGCAAATGAAAAGTAAATTTGATACCGGCGCTGAGATTAATAAAACAAGCTGGTGGAAAAGTAAGAGAAAAAACACCGTTGCTAAATAAGCGATCCAGGACAAATTTCAACTGTACCAATTAGTTATTCGTACATAGAGTTAAGGTTCATAGTAATGGACCTTTTATTAATGGTTCCAAATAAACAGTTTAATAAACCATGAAGTTTTTTACAAAGTTTGGGCAATACCTGTTAATGCTTAAGGGCATGTTTACCCGCCCCGAAAACACAAAGATGTATTGGAAGGAATTTATGCATCAATGCGTAGAAATTGGCATCGGATCGTTACCCATTGTAATTATTATATCACTCTTTTTAGGTGCGGTAACAACTGTACAAACCGCTTACCAGTTGGTAAGTCCATTGGTGCCTGCCTCTACCATAGCCCAGATTGTAAGAGACAGTGTTATCCTGGAGCTTTCGCCAACGGTACTTAGTATTGTGTTAGCAGGAGTAGTGGGCAGTAAAATAGCCAGCGAATTGGGTAACATGCGCATCAGCGAGCAAATTGATGCACTGGAAATTATGGGCATCAACACAAAAGCTTACCTGGTATTTCCAAAAATTGCGGCTTCTTTACTAATGGTTCCTTTTCTAATTGTACTCTCTGCTGTATTGGCTATTTGGGGTGGAAGAATGGCCGGGTCATTATCAGGTATTCTTGCAACCGATATATTCGACATTGGTCTCCGCCAAAACTTTTCGCCTTACAACGTATTTTTTGCCCTAACAAAAGCATACACCTTTGCCTTTATAATTAGCAGTGTACCCGCATATTTTGGGTACAATGTTTCGGGAGGCGCCCTTGAAATTGGCCGTTCAAGCACTACATCAGTGGTAGTTAGCTGTATTTTAATTTTGATTGCTGACTATGCGCTGGCAGCTTTACTCCTCTAATTTTTAAGAAGCATGATCGAGATAACGAATTTAAAAAAGAGTTTTGGCGATAAGACCATTCTTCACGATGTAAACCTGACCATGGGAACGGGTAAATGCAATCTTATCATTGGAAGCAGTGGCAGCGGTAAGACGGTTTTGATGAAATGTATGGTTGGTTTATTTGCACCCGATGCGGGCCGGATCTTATATGACGGAGTAAGCTTAACAGAAATATCAATAGATGAACGCAAGCAACTGCGTCAACAAATTGGAATGCTTTTCCAGGGTTCGGCTTTGTTCGATAGCATGACGGTTGAGCAAAACGTAAAGTTTATACTTGATATGTTTTCAGGGATGCGCCACCGCGAAAAGATAAAAAAAGTTAACGAAGTGCTGGATCGTGTAAACCTGCAGGATGCCAATAAAAAATTTCCGGCTGAAATAAGTGGTGGTATGAAAAAAAGGGTAGGCATAGCCAGAGCTATCGTCCTGAATCCAAAGTTTCTTTTTTGCGATGAACCCAACTCAGGACTTGACCCTCAAACCTCTTTGGTAATTGATAAACTGATAAAGGATATTACGAATGAATTTAAAATAACAACGGTCATTAACACACACGACATGAATAGTGTTATGGAAATAGGCGACCACATTATCTACATGTACCAGGGGGTAAAACAATGGGAAGGCAGTAACAAAGAAATTATTTACAGCAAAGATGAAAAACTAAACGAGTTTATTTTTGCATCTGAATTTTTACAGGATGCCAAAAACATGCGGATGATGCAGGAAAAAGACGGTCATCAACCCACGGAAAAATAGAAAGAAGTGTTGTTATTGTTTTAGCCTGGTAGCTCTTACATATCCCTGCTCCAATCTTATAATTTTTTCGTTTACCTGGATAACCTTGCACCAATCGAAACTACAGCTTAAGATTTTGACCCGCTCACCTTTGCCAATAGAACCTGTTGTTGTAAAAAAACCACCGGGGCCCCCGCGCAAATTAATCTTCGATTTTAAAATCATTTCAGTACCTACCAATGAATCCGTATGTACAACATGTGCCACCGATAAATGGTTAGGATTGGGTTCGGTACCATTGTAAGGGTTTGGAGCTTCCTTACTTTTTTCCAATATTCCTTCAACGTTTTTAGTTTTCTCTTCTTTTTTGTGGGCGGACATTTCTAATTGGCTTGCCGGTTTCGCAGCCGGCACCTCTGGCTGCTTTGCTACAACCAGTTCTGCTGCAACTATATTTGTGTCATCTGCCTGTTTTGCTTTTTTTTCAACTTTTGGCTCGTTAATCTTTAGCTCCTTTTTACGCTTTTCTTGTGTCACAGGTTGTATAGTTTCAGGTATCGGACTGGCACTCGTTCTTGTTATTATTTCATTGCTATTTGCAGAAGCCTGTGTTTTTGGTTGAGGTGGTAATGGCTGATCTTTAGGTTCATTTATTGCCTCACCGTGTTTAAACGTTATGCTAAATGGGCTATTGAGATACATTTCGGTAACGCCCTTATTCATTTGCAAATTGCCGGAGAAGTATGCCACTTTATTCAGTAAAGTTTTTTCGGGCCGGTATCCAAAGCCCGCCCTCGATTCAGGTAAAATTTTTACCAGTAGTGATTGCCCGCTGGCTTCATCCAATAATGTCAAAGTACATGTATCCCGCCTGCGGGTTTCATTAAAATAAGCCTCTGTTACCTTACCGTATACCGTAACAGTTTTACCTATATTGCCTGCAGCGTTTTCAAGAGAAATCAGTTGTGACCTGCCTGTTAATCCATTTAATAAAATGATCCCTATAAAAATCCACCTCATCATAAATTTGTTTTAAAAAATAACTACCTGCAAAGTCTGCTTCAATTTACCGCAACCCGCATGTTGTATTATAAAATTTAGTAAATATTTTAAAACGAACCATTTGCATGTAAAGTATTTACGGAACTATTACAAACAACAGATGTTTTATAATTCAGTATTGGTTATAAACTTTTGCTTGCGAAAGAAGCACATTTCTGTAATGAAAATAAGCAGGAGACTAATGCCGGTAGTGGCAATTACTTTTGCGGGGAAATAAAGAAAGTTGCCAAATTGTATCTGCTCCAGTTATACCAGAAAAAATGGTTTATGAATGCAAATACAAGAAAGTACAAACTATAGGGGATTCATTCTCTTAATCAAACATATCAATCACTAAAACTAAAAGCAAATGCTAATTCTCTATTCGGCAGCCAGCAATTCAATATCTCTTATTTTGGTTGGAAACCAAACCGTCATTTCTCCCTTACCCCTATGAGCCCAGGCATAATAAGGGATTGCGGTGAAGGCATTTTGAGTAGTGCTGATTGCATTGCCATCACCTGAAATATTAATCGCCGGAACACTGGACTTTAAGGTCATTACACCATTCAATAAATCAGGTTTATACTCAGTGGTAAATGTGCTTGCTGCAGGCATAATTATGTTGCTCGTTTTACCATTATTGTCCGCCCATTCTGCACAATACATTAATGGGCCGCGTTGCAGTGCCACTTTTCCCATATCATCTTTAACCTGGCCATTAGCCATTACTTTTCTTACTTCCATTGGCAGGTCTACTTCCACCACATCATTCTTTTTCCAAAGCCGGTTTATTACTGCGTAACCATTTTGCATTGCATACTCAACCGTTTTTCCATTAACTTTTATGGTTACTTTCTTATCAGATTTATCAGAAAAGGTGTACAGGTCACCCGGCATGGCCTCTTCTCTTGCCCAACCCGGTATGCGCACCAAAAAATTAAACATACCTGGCATTGTGGGATTGATGTTAAACGTTAGGTTGCCTTGCCAGGGGTAATTGTTTTGTTGCGTAATAGTAACCGGCTTGTTGTTGATGTTAACCTCGGACGTTCCATTAATAAAAAGGTTTACATACAAATCCTGGCCTTTTTGTGCGTACATGTAGCCAGGCATTGAAGGGATTAGCCGGGCAACATTGGTAGGGCAGCACGAGCAGGGAAACCAACCCGCTCTTTCGGGCTCCATGCTGCCGTGGGTAAAGCTGTTGTGTATTTGCATGGCATTGGTATAAAAAAAGGATTTACCATCCATGCCTACACCGGAAATCAATCCGTTGTACAAGCTCTTTTCAAGTATATCAATGTATTTGGAATCGCCATGTAACAAAAACATTCTATGGTTAAAATATACATTGGCAATGGCTGCACAGGTTTCGTTATAGGCAGTTTTATTAGGTAGTTCATAATTGGCACCAAACCGCTCTCCGTCGGGTATAGCACCTACACCACCCTGTACGTACATTTTTTTTTTCACCAGGTTCATCCATATTGTATCAATAGCATTCAGCATTTTTTGATCGCCTGTTAATGCTGCCACATCGGCCATAGCCGCATACAAATAACCAGCACGTACGGCGTGTCCCTCCGCTTCTTTTTGGTCAATAACCGGTTTGTCATCTTGCCAATACGATCCGTTTTTCCAGGCATCAGTACTGCTGGCATCATAGCCCTTATAACGGCCTCTTTCTTCAATAAAAAATTTAGCGGTTTGCAGATATTCCTTTTTGCCGGTAATGCGATATAATTTTACCAGCCCCATTTCAACCACCTCATGACCAGGAGCCACATGCTTTTTACCTGGGCCAAATACAGCACAAACCAGGTCGGCATTTTTTAAGGCAATATTCAGCAGGTTTTTTTTACCTGTTGAATAAAAATGTGCTGCTGCGGCCTCGTATAAATGACCTGCATTGTACAATTCGTGGCTTAACTCTCTTTCTTTTTCCCATCGTTGTGTACCGGCCCATTCGTGCGGATGTGATGGGTCTATAGTACGGGCAGTGTATAAATACCCATCAGGCTCCTGCGCCTTGCCTATCTTGTCAATCATCCTGTCAATATAGGAATCCAGGGCAGCGTCCAGGTACAAACTCATAGAGAAGGATGCGCCTTCAATAGTTTTGTAAGGGTCCGTATCGTCAAAGGGATAAATCGTGCAAAACTTACCCGACTTAGCAGCAGCCATTTCAAAATTTTTCATTCTTCCGGTAGCTTCAATTCGTTCAAATGATGCCGGAATAGTAACCGTAGCATTGGTTTTAATACGGGGCAGCCAAAAGTTGTCAGTTAGCTTTACTTTGGTAAATGGCACTGCCTGGATAGGGTAATCGAGATTTTGCCCCCTGGCGTTACCTAACCAAATAATACAAACGAATAGAAATAATTTTTTCATGGCAAATGCTTTAATGTTTGTAGATGATCTGTATTTATTTGTTTATGCTATAAAATTTTATGACGTTGCTGTTAACAGCTACCGCAATGATCCTTTTGCTGCCTTTGCCTTTAATCACCTTTATATCCCTTACCTCACCCTTAACCCACAAACCTGATTTGTACGCTGGTAAAGGATGCAGGGCGTCATTGGTTTTGTCCGAAACCAACACATCAACATAACTGGCATCGTACCTGCCTTCAAAAGGTGATACTCCGTAAAAATTTCCTCCTGCTATGATGTCTGCTTTACCATCTCCATTAAAATCGTTGATACAAAAGGAGAATAACGGGGACCATTGAAGGGATGGAGGAAG
>JBBQVY010000046.1:0-25872 GCA_038211085.1 Chitinophagales bacterium
TGCTGTGGCCAGTTTAAATGCTTTCATCCAGGAGCATATAACCGGTATGCAAATCGTTCAGGCATTTGCGGCCGAAGAAAGAGAGTTCAACAAATTCCGTAAGATCAACAAGGATCACCGCGATGCTAACATCAAAGCAATTTTTGCTTATTCTGTTTTTTTTCCGGTGGTTGAAGTGGTGCTTGCACTAAGTATGGGTTTATTGGTTTGGTATATTGCCGGTAACCAACTGGATGCCGGATTGCTTGTGGCATTTATTCTATACCTGAACCAGATATTTAGACCGCTGCGTGTAATTGCCGATAAATTTAATGTGATACAAATGGGTATGGTTAGTAGCGAAAGAGTGTTTAAGGTTTTGGATAATGAGGATGTTATGCGGGACACAGGAACATTTGAACCCGCAACTATCCAGGGAAAAGTAGCTTTTAACGATGTGTCGTTTGCTTACATAGATGACAACTATGTACTTAAAAACATTTCGTTTACGGTTAAACCGGGCGAACCGGTGGCCCTGGTTGGCCATACCGGCAGTGGTAAAACTTCCATCATCAGTTTACTAAACAGGCTGTATCAAATACAAGAGGGTGCTATTATTATTGACGATGTAAACATCAACGATTATAAATTGGATGTGTTGAGAAGCCGCATTGGTGTGGTACTTCAGGATGTATTTCTTTTCTCAGGAACAGTGCTTGATAATATAACCCTTAGAAATCCTAAAATCACAAAAGAAGAGGTGGTGCAGGCTGCTAAACTTATTGGAGTTCATGATTTCATTATGCAATTACCCGGCAATTACGATTACAATGTAATGGAACGAGGTAATACGCTGAGTCTGGGGCAGCGTCAGTTGCTGAGTTTCATAAGGGCGCTGTTGTATAATCCTTCCATTTTAATCCTTGACGAGGCCACTTCCTCCATCGATACCGAAAGTGAAGCGCTCATTCAGCATGCCATTGATACCCTTATTGCCGACAGAACTTCCATTGTAATTGCACACAGGTTATCTACTATAAGAAAGGCTAGTAAAATTATTGTTTTAGATAAAGGAGAGATAAAGGAAATGGGTTCGCATGATGAGTTACTGAAAAAAGGCGGCCACTATGCCAAACTTCACAACATGCAGTTTGAAAAACAAAAGCTGGTGATGGCATAAACCGGCTAAATATCTTTCAGCGAAATATTTTTGTGGCATTGTCAACCGCTTTGTTTATGCGGATTTTTATCTTTTCCAGCGGTAATGCCTTCCGCATTTTTGGTGGGTCAACGTTGGGGTCTATATCTCCAAAAAAAGTTAGGGCCTTAATAGCGATGAGGGGATTGGTTCGTACATACTTTGTTTCGTAAAACTGTAGCATATCTTTTATTGAAAAATGTTCCAGCAGGTAATACACGTCAACAAAATCCTTTAGCCGCTGACCACTGTTTACGATGGCATGCAGTTTCATTGCAGTTATGTCCTCCATCGACAAATAGGTGATGCCTTCTTCAGTAATAGGTTGTTTAACCAGTTGGTAGGGGTGATGGATGAAGTCGACTTTGATATTGTTGATGACCGATAAACAAGTTCTTTTTCCTTCGTAGTCGATTTGACATTCGGTAAACCTGGCCTTTAAAACGGGGATAAGATCAGAAGTGCTAAATTCGTTCCGGGTGAATAAATCAATATCTATTGAGTGTCGATGTCCAAGCTGCAAAGCCAGTGAGGTACCACCAACCAGATAAAACTCCCTTAATTCTGGCAACAATTGAAGTTCTTGTATCAACTTGAATGTAGGTGGCGCAATGATAAACGGATCTTTATGCAACATTTAAAAGGTCGGAGGTTAAAAATTGTCGTGTAAAATCTTTGTCCCTTTGATCTAATTGTTTTGACCAGTCCACCGTTTCCAGTATTTTTTCCTGGGTGTAGAAATGATACATTTCTTGCCAATCCTTGAGGTCTCCTCTTTGAATAACCCTTTCAATTACTATTTTATAAGACCTGTCCCAGTTAAATGTATCGAGGTCATATTCCCAAAGTAAGGACGTTCGTATCTCAGGTTTTACCTTCGCTTTTTCCATAGGTAAAGTTACTATAATTATACAGGTGAAGCAATTTTTAGAAGTGCCGTTATCCGCTCTAAGTCAGCGATAAACCCATATTAATTGGTGTCTTAACCTTGACCTGAAAGTCATCTTTTATTGCCGGCATCCGGCAGGCCAATTGGTAGATTTTCTCTTCTTCAAATTCCTTTTTTCTGTTGCCAACCCTTATCTTTGCGCCAAAATTGAAAACAGGTATGGTGTTCAACAGCGTAAAATCTTTATTGGTAGCGGTTTTCAGCCTTTCGTTAGTGTTATTTTCAACAAATGCGTTTTCTCAACACGAAGCCGAAAATCATACTGAAACTACCGAAGCTGTCGGTGAACATGGGGAAGAAAAAATTGATGCTGCAAAAGTCATCATGGAGCACATTCTTGATAATCATGAGTTTCATGTGGCCGAAGTAGGTGGTCACCCGGTTTCACTTCCATTGCCTGTAATCATGTATTCGCCGCAGCGTGGTTTTGATGTTTTTAGTTCTCGCAAACTGGAGCATGGTCATGCCATTTACAACGGGTATAAATTAGAAGGAAAAAATATTGTGCCTGTTACGGCGGATGGTGCGATTGACGATTCAGTTCAGGCTTACGATTTTTCGCTTACGCGTAATGTGGTGCAGATGTTTATAGCTGTAATTCTGCTGATCGTAATCATGATCAACGTTGCCAAAAAATATAAAAAGAACGGTCATAAAGTGGCCCCCTCAGGTTTTCAAAACGCAATTGAGCCGGTAATTACCTTTGTAAGAGACGAGGTTGGTAAGCCAAACCTGGGGCGTAAGTACGAGAAGTACATGCCTTATCTATTATCAGTTTTCTTCTTTATTCTTATTAATAACCTTGTTGGTTTAATTCCGGGTTCAGCTAACGTTACGGGTAATATTTCATTTACACTCGTATTGGCCTTTATTTCAATGTTGGTGATATTGTTTAGTACCAACAGTCATTTTTGGGGTCACATATTCTGGCCTCCGGGCGTGCCTGTTTTTGTAAAAATCATTTTAATTCCGGTTGAGTTTGCAGGTGTATTTATTAAACCGCTTGCTTTAATGATACGTCTGTTCGCCAATATGGTGGCGGGGCATATTGTTATTATTTGTTTCATTTCGCTCATTTTTATATTTGGTGCTATGAGCAAAGTAGCCGGTATTGGTTTTACGCCGGTGTCCATTGCATTTACAGTATTCATTTACTTTATTGAATTACTGGTGGCATTCATCCAGGCATTTATTTTTACAAACCTTACCGCTGTATTTATTGGGCAGGCATTCGAAACCGGGCATGTTGATCATGGTGATGTGCCTCACGACCCGCACCCAACACGCGGACACAAGGAAAAAGAATTTGCATTATAAATTTTTCTTTCATAAACAAAAACAAACAATATGTCATTAATGAACATTATGTTGGAGATCGGTCCTAACTCCATTGCTCACCTCGGTGGTGCAATTGGCGCTGGCCTGGCTGCAATTGGTGCTGGTATTGGTATTGGCCAAATCGGTAAAGGTGCAGTAGAATCTATTGCCCGTCAACCCGAAGCATCAAACGACATTCGTGCTAACATGATCCTGACTGCTGCATTTGTTGAGGGTGTTGCCCTTTTTGCAGTAATCGCAGGTATCCTGGCGGTACTTAAGTAAGAGGCAGGTTTCCTCCCTCTCCTTTAGAAAGGTTCGGGTTGAGGTTTGCACAAAATATTACTGCATTCAAAGCACAGGGCGGAGGATGCAGTAATTCTTTAAAAAGTAAAAAATAAAAAGTACATACCGTCGTTGTTTTTTGCCTTTTGAATTTTGAATTTTTAATTAAAAATTATGGAATTATTATTACCAGGATTAGGGTTGGTGTTCTGGACATTACTAGCCTTTATAGTTGTATTTTTTATACTTAAGAAGTTTGCCTGGAAACCCATATTGGAATCTCTGAAAGAAAGAGAAACAGGTATTGCTACTTCAATAGCTTCTGCTGAAACTATGAAAGCAGAAATGGCTGCGCTTAAAAATGAAAATGAAGCAGTATTGGCACAGGCCCGCGATGAAAGAGCTAAAATTATAAAAGAGGCAAAAGATGTTTCTGATAAAATGATTGCTGAGGCAAAAGAAAAAGCCCGTGTCGAATTTGACCGTATAGTGTCTGAGGCCCAGGCTGCCATCACCCAACAAAAAAATGCTGCACTTATCGATGTAAAAAACCAGGTAGGTAACATGGTGATTGAAGTTGCTGAGAAGGTATTACGCAGGGAATTATCAGATAAAGCTGTTCAGGAGAATTATATTAAAGAATTGGCTGACGGGGTAAAGCTGAATTAAAGCCCACCCAACCCTCCCAAAGGAAGGGGGAAGGAATCAAATATATTTTTTAATCTCCCTCTTCTGGAGGGACCAAGGGAGGCAATGAATAATCCACGTTTAGCAGGCAGGTACGCAAAAAGTTTATTAGATCTTGCTGTTGAAACCAATCAACTGGAGGTCGTTTATAACGATATGAAATACTTGCATGCAGTAATTAAGGCAAGCAAAGAATTTGAAAATCTTTTAAAGAGTCCTGTTATACCTGCAGCTACAAAAGCAAAAGCTTTAACGGCTGTTACCGGAAAAAATGTAAGTGAATTAACCGCACGTTTTAATAACTTATTGGTAAGTAAAACAAGAGAAAATGTATTACCCCAAATAGTCGAGGGGTTTATTGATCAATACAATCATCTCAAAGGAATTCATAAAGTAAAACTTACCACAGCCTTTCCTCTAAGTGATGATGTAAAGCAAGCCATTCAAAATAAAATAAAACGAGACACCGATATTCAAAATATTGAACTTCAGTCCATAGTAAAAGAGGAAATTATAGGTGGTTTTATTTTGGAGTACGACAATAACCTTGTTGATGCAAGTATCAGGCGGGATTTAAAAGACGTGAAAAAGCAGTTTGATGATAATATTTACGTGCAGAAGATAAGGTAAGTTGGAAGTCGTAAGTCATAAGTAGACAGAAGATAGGAGAAATTAGATTTAAGATGTGAGAAAGAAAAGTGATGATTAGTTTCGATTGAATTTTAAGTTGACAAACATTTTTTGGAACCCTAAAACATTTTTAGGATTTATTATTCTTAATTCCCTGCTTTATGAAGGCAGGGGCTTAAATTTTAAACTATGGTTGATATTAAGCCAGATGAGATTTCAGCAATTTTGAGGCAACAGCTGAGCAATTTTAACGCCTCCGCCGACCTTGAAGAAGTTGGTAGCGTATTACAGGTAGGGGATGGCATAGCCCGTATTTATGGATTAAATAATGTACGAAGTGGCGAGCTGGTTGAGTTTGAAAATGGTGTAAAAGCTATTGCATTAAACCTGGAAGAAGACAATGTGGGCGTGGTATTGATGGGTAATCCTGATGAAATTAAAGAAGGTTCTATTGCACGCCGAACCGGTAAAATTGCCAGTATTAAGGTGGGTGATGGTTTAAGTGGTCGTGTAATTAATATGCTGGGCGAACCGATTGATGGCAAAGGCCCGATTGATGGTGAGCTGTACGAAATGCCTTTGGAGCGTAAAGCACCAGGTGTAATTTTCAGGGAGCCGGTTAAAGAACCGCTTCAAACAGGTATCAAGGCGATTGATGCAATGATCCCGATTGGCCGCGGACAACGTGAGCTGGTAATTGGTGACCGTCAAACAGGTAAATCAGCCATTTGCATTGATACCATCATTAACCAAAAAGAATTTTACGCCGCAGGTAAGCCTGTGTATTGTATATATGTAGCTATCGGGCAAAAGGCAAGTACCATTGCCGGTGTAATGAAAACTTTGGAAGAGAATGGTGCTATGGCTTACACAACAATTGTAGCAGCCTCTGCATCTGACCCTGCTCCGCAACAGTTCTATGCTCCGTTTGCCGGCGCAGCTATTGGAGAATATTTTCGCGATACCGGTCGTCCGGCATTAATCATTTACGATGATCTGTCTAAACAAGCGGTGGCTTATCGTGAGGTGTCGTTGTTGCTTCGCAGACCTCCCGGACGTGAGGCCTACCCTGGTGATGTATTCTATCTTCACAGTCGTTTGCTTGAAAGAGCTGCCAAGGTTATTTCAAAAGATGAGATAGCCCGTAAGATGAACGATCTGCCTGAATCAATTCGTCATTTGGTAAAAGGTGGGGGATCATTGACAGCTTTGCCAATTATCGAAACACAGGCTGGGGACGTATCTGCTTACATTCCTACGAACGTAATCTCCATTACCGACGGTCAGATTTTCCTGGAGGGTAACCTGTTTAACGCCGGTATCCGTCCTGCCATTAACGTGGGAATATCGGTAAGCCGTGTGGGTGGTAATGCACAGATCAAATCCATGAAAAAAGTATCTGGTACGCTTAAACTAGACCAGGCCTTATATCGTGAGTTGGAAGCCTTCTCTAAGTTTGGTGGTGACCTTGATCCTGCTACTAAATCAGTTATTGACAAAGGTGCCCGCAACGTAGAAATCCTCAAGCAAAATCAATACTCACCTATGAGTGTTGAAAAACAGGTTGCCATAATATACCTCGGTACACAAGGTTTGTTAAGAGATGTTCCTGTAAAAAGGGTAAAAGAGTTTGAAGCACTTTTTTTAGTTGAGATGGAAAACAAACTACCTGAATTATTGAACGAGTTTAAGAAAGGTAACTTACCTGAAGAAGGTTTACATAAGATGATTGATTTAGCAAAAAGCATCAGCAGCACTTATAAGCCTCATTAATCTTATCCATCTATTTAATTAAAAGGCCCTGGTTTTCCGGGGTCTTTTAGTTAGTTAGATGTGTTGTTAGAATAGAATGGTATAACCGATGAATACTTGCAAACCATTCTATTTTCCTGCTTCCATTTTACAATCAGGTAATTTTACAAATAGTACAAAGTGAATGTTTAGACACAAGGGTAAAAGCAGAACATATATCCATAACCTTCGATTGGCTTCAATGCTCTCTTTTGTTGCCGGCATTGTTAACATTACGGGTGTGCTTTCGGTGCATGTTTTAACTACCAATGTTACAGGTCATTTTGCATACTTCTCCGAAGAACTGTCGGGCAAAAATTATGGACTGGCAATTTTTTACCTCTTATTTATTCTATCGTTTTTATTGGGGGCTTTTGTGTCGAACTTTCTCATCGAACTGGTTTCGCGTTTGCAGCCAACCATTTCGTATACGCTACCTATGATCATTGAAATCATAATTTTAAGCCTGGTAGCTATTCTTGGCAACAAGTCTCTGTTGTCTGATATGCAGGGGCAAATTATTGCGTGTGCCTTATTATTCGCCATGGGTTTACAAAATGCGCTTGTTACTACCGTAAGCCAGTCAGTAGTGCGAACTACGCATTTAACAGGCTTGTTTACCGATTTGGGTATTGAATTATCGCAGCTGTTTTTCTATCGGCGCAAGGTAGAATTTCGGCAACTGTCCAAAAACATTTACCTTAAAATTGCCATCATTTTTTGTTTCTTCCTGGGTTGTGTCGGGGGAAGTTTTGTGTTTAAAACTTTTGAGTTACAAACACTTTTTGCAGCGGTGTTATGCCTTGTAATCGCCCTTTTTTACGACAACATCCTCTACCGCTATTATACTTTAAAACGAAAGATCCAATCGCTGTAAGCCTAATTAATCACCATTTTAAAATTGAAGCACAAATGGTGACTTTTTATAACAGAAGCACGTATGTTAAGAACAATTGTAGAGGTTAAAATAAGTTTTCTCCCAAACTAACTGACCGCATACTTGCGTAGATACCAGTTTGCTCGTTTGTTTACTTTTTATTCCGTTGCTCTATTCTTGCTTTGGTCATTCTTTCTCTTAAACCGCCTTCGTTTATAAATGCTTTTTCCAACGTTTTTATTTGTTGTGCCAACAGGTAAGTGGTTACCCTAATTAAACAAATCATGGTGTTAGCACATATTTCGGGGTCAGGGTTTTCTATAGCCTTTACAAAAGTTTGGTAATTGCTATTGGGTGTTTTGTTTAATTCGCTAAAGCGAAGGGATAGCCGGTTGTCTTCTCCCACTTTTTTAATTTATGGGTTCTCAAAAAATCTTCGTAGTCTATTAAGAGTTCTTCCAGGCTGGCTCGGGCTACATTGGTCAACTTTATTTCTGTTTCTTTTGAGGTGGCAGAGGCCATGCTGGCTTCTGCAATGTTTTGTTTGCCCGACCGGGCAGCCTGCACCATCTGGTCTATGGTGCGGTCGTATTTTTGAAAGAAGCGTTTGGTAAAATACACCGTGCCATCATAAACAATCTCCGACTTTTGGTAGCTTATTAAATTGCGGTAGCCACCGTGTATGGGTATAAAACCGTCGGGGTTGTTTGGGCTGCGTTGCATGAATTGCTGTTGTGGTTTCGGGGGACAATGGCGAAAATAGGGACTTATGTTTCGTCACCAATGTCGCCATTGTCCCCCCATTATTAAATGGCCCAATTAAGTTAAGCACATTTTTTAGCATACACCTTACCCATGTTAAAATCCGTTCAAAAAAAACATTTACAAAATAGTTTGGTTTATAAAATAAATCAGTTTATGTTTGTATTGCAAATCAAAACTGATGAAACATTTTATCACCCTTTTTACCTCTCTCGTTATCTTAACTGCCCTTAACGCACAGGTTAAAATTTCGGGTACCATTAAAGACAATAAAGGCAATGCTGTTATCGGCGCCAGCATTTCTATTAAAAGCAGCTACGACGGTGCTACCACCGATTCAACCGGTGCTTATGCTTTTAAGGCAAGCGATAAGGGCGCACAGGTCATTATTTTTTCAAGTATTGGTTACAAAGAGGTGGAGCAACCTATAACCCTTGCCGGCACACCCATCACACTAAACATTATTCTTAAAGAAAAGCTGGACGAATTGCGTGCGGTATCGGTAACTGCCGGCAGCTTTGAAGCAGGTGACAAGAAAAAAGCTGCTACCGTACTAAACATGATAGATGTAGTAACAGTAGGTGGTGCCAACGCCGATATTACTTCGGCTGTAAAAACGTTACCCGGTGCACAACAGGTTGGCGAGCAGGAAGGGTTGTTTGTAAGAGGTGGTGCAGGGTACGAAACCAAGCAAATAATTGATGGAACCATTGTCAACAATCCTTTCTTCAGTAGCACACCCGACATTGCCAGCAGGGGACGATTCTCTCCGTTTCTTTTTAAGGGGACGGTATTTAGTACAGGTGGTTATTCAGCCTTGTATGGGCAGGCCCTTTCATCAGTATTGTTGTTAGAAAGTATTGACCTTCCTGAACAATCGCAGGCAAGTGCTTCTATATCTCCATTGTTTTTGGGTGCAGGCTACCAGAGTTTAGATAAAAACAAAAGGTCTTCATTTGGTATTAATTATGGCTACACAAACCTGGCCGCATACTTTAAAATAGTAAAACAAAAGCCTGATTATTTTACTACACCGGCATTTCATAACGGCGATGCTAACTTCAGAATAAAAACAAAAAATGGAGGCATGGTAAAATATTACACCAGTTATGGCAGCGGCAAACTGGGTTTAAGAAGGCCCGATATTGACAGCGCCAATTTTAAAGATGCCTTTGCTTTAACCAACAGCAACTGGTACAACAATGCCAGCTGGAGAGAAACCATTGGTAAAGGTTGGAAGATGAATATTGGGTTAAGCTACAGTACCAACAAAGATGACATTAACCAGCACATACTTAACCAAAGCAATGTAAAAACGGCTACAGGCAATAGTACTATCGACGATAAGAATTTTGTGTTGCAGAGCCGCAACGATCTGTCGCAGGTAAGGGCGGTGTTCGAAAAAAGATTGTTCGGTATCAGCACCGTTCGTGTTGGTAGCGAGTATTGGTATGGTTATCAAAAAACCACTTTCAACAACAATACTTCTATACTGACAGATAATTTTAAATCAGTTTTTAGTGAAACGGATGTGTACATCACCAACGGGCTTGCAGCTAAGTTGGGCGTTCGCTACGAGCATTCTTCCATCATCAATAAAGGAAATATTGCACCACGTTTATCGCTGGCCTACAAGACAGGTAAGAATGCGCAAATGAGTGCTGCTTTTGGTACATTTTATCAAAAGCCTGAAAACAGCCAATTGTTTGGAGCCAACCAATTGGGCTATACCAAAGCAACACACTACCTCATCAATTATCTTAAAACCAATAATGATCAAACTTTTAGAATAGAAGCATTTTATAAGGAGTATGCAGACCTTGTTAAAACATACCCGGCTGTTAACAACAATGGTAAAGGTTACGCACAAGGCATTGAATTTTTTTGGAGGGATAAGAAATCGATCAAAGGGTTGGATTACTGGATCAGTTATTCGTACCTCGATACCAAACGTGATTTTCTGAATTATCCTACCTCGCTTCAACCAACATTTGCTACCCCACACACCTTAAATGTGGTAACCAAAAAGTTTTATACCTCTATTAAAACGGGGTTCAACTTTACATATACTTATGCAACCGGCAGGCCTTATTACCACTTTAGGTTTAACAACAGCAACAGTAAATACGATATAGCCGACAGGGGAGAAACCAAGGATTTTCATAACCTCGGCTTTAGCATGAACTACCTGCCCAACCTGGGTAAGAAGGACTCAAAAACATTTATTGTGCTGGTTGCCAGTGTAACCAATGTTTTAAATGCCAACCAGGTATATGGCTATAATTACTCTTACAATGGTTTACGTAAAGAAGCCATTACACCACCGGCAAAACAATTCTTTTTTATAGGTTGCTTTTTAAGCTGGGGTGTTGATAGAAGTCAGGATGCCATTAATAATAATTTGTAGGAAACAATGCCCCCTAAATCCCCCGAAGGGGGAGTTTAAAAGAGACGGGAATGAAAGTATTTTACGTATACAATAAATGGTATAGAGAATTTTAACCTACAATAAATAATCACTAATTAAAAAAAGTAACAATGAAAAAAGTAATGGTTTGTATGATGATGGTTTTATTGGCTGGTAGCTTAAATGCCCAGAGCGATAAATTTAAACAGGCTATGGAGACCAATATTGCTGCGCTGGATGCGGCAAAATCGCCTGCTGATCTGCAGAATGTTGCGGCATCTTTTGAGAGAATTGCCAGTGCTGAAAAAACACAGTGGTTACCTTTTTATTATGCAGCCATAGCCAATATATGGAGAGGCTTTTCTGCTCCAAACGAAGAAAAGGATGATATTGCCACGCAGGCAGAAAACCTGTTGGCAAAGGCCGAAGCATTGGAAGCAAACAATGCCGAGATCTTTATTGCAAAAAACATGACCTCAACCATACACATGATTGTAGACCCGCAAACACGCTGGCAAACCTACGGTGGCAAAGGTGCACAAGACCTTGCCACTGCTAAAAAGCTGGATGTAAACAATCCCCGTATTTATTTCCTGGAGGGCCAGGGTATATTTGGAATGCCTGTTCAGTTTGGTGGTGGAAAAGACAAAGCGAAACCTTTGTTTGAAAAATCGGTAGCCTTGTTCGATACTTACAAGCCGGTAAATAGCCTGTACCCAAACTGGGGTAAAAAGAATGCTACGGATATGCTGGAGCAATGTAAATAAACTTTTTCAACCAACAAACATGAATACAGAAGCTAAAGACTTTGATCCTGAAGAAAGTTTGGCGCTCATCAGATCGATGATTGAAACAACCAAAGCATCCATTAAAGACAGCAGTCATTATTTTTTATTGTGGGGATGGGCAACCATGATTGGGTGTATTATTCAGTATGTATTATTAGATGTTGTGCATTATAAGCACCACTATTATGCATGGTTTATTACACCTGTTGTCCTGTTAATTCATGTATTTTTTTTGGTGAGTGACCATAAAACCGAAAAAGTAAAAACCTATATAAGCCAGGCCAATAGCTATCTATGGATGGCTATTGGTTTTTCGTTTTTAGTGCTGGCTTTTATTTTTTCGCGTATTGGCTGGCAGTATTCTTTTCCTTTTTACATCTTGTTTTATGGCCTGGGCACTTCGGTGTCGGGTGCCTTGCTTCAATTTAGACCTATGGTGTTAGGGGGAGCATCGTGTTTTGTATTTGCTGCTGTTGCTGCATATATACCTTACGATTTGCAAATATTGTTAACTGCTTTTGCCATTTTGGTCAGCTACATTATACCAGGGCATTTATTAAGAATTCACTATCGAAAACACAATTCATAATACCATGCAGCACGAAGAAACAGCGCTTACAGAGCAAGAGAGTCTTAAACTGATCAGCAAGACCATACATGAGGCCAAAGGTTATTATTATGCCAGTGGTATGTTGGCCCTGGTATATGGTTTCGCTGTTCTAATCTGCAGTTTACTGCTGTACATGATAGCAAAGGATAGTATCACCTTTCCATTTCATCCCTTCTATTTGCTTATACCTGTTTTCTTCATCCAGGCATTGATCCAAATAAAAGAGAACAAAAAGAAAAAAGCAAAAACATTTACCGACGAAATAATCGAATATGTATGGGTTGGCTTTTTTCTTGCATCGTTAACAGCAATGTGTGCAGGTTTCGTGGGACTTAATTACATGAGTATATCTATCATTCTTATTCTAATGGGCCTGGCTGCATTATTAACAGGTATGATATCCAAATTTGTGTACCAGGGAGTCAGTGGTATTTTATGCTGGGTGTTGGCAATTGTTTCTTTTTTTATGCTCAACCAAAATATTTATTTATTACTTGCAACAGCATCAATAATTATTTGGATAATACCTGGGTTTATTATGAGAGATCAACTTAGGAAGAATCTTAAAAACAGTGGATCGTAAAGTAGCTGATAAAATAAAATTACCTACAACATGGATAATGAAAAAGAACTAACAGGTCAGCAGAGTTTACTAATCATTCAACAAATGATCCATACTGCTAAAGAGGAGCAAAAGGATGATGGAATGGGATGGATTGTCTGGGGTTGGATGCTTTTTCTTGCTTCAGCTTTAACGGTCATAAACATTCACTTAAAACTGGTACAAACTTATTTTTTCTGGAACACATTTGGTATCGCAACCATTGTAATGCTGATAGTGTCAACCATTAGGAATAACCAAAAAAAGATAAGCCGTGTTACCACTTACACCAAGGAAGTTTTTAACAAACTCAACATTGGTTTTACCATCACACTGATGGTTATTATTGTAGCAATCAATGTAAGTATTGGCCCCATATCGGGGTTTGCTTTATTAACTGCCTTATATGGTTTTTGGGTGTTGATATATGGAGCTTTATTCAATTTTAAACCTTCAATATTTGCCTCATACTTTGTTTGGGTTTTGGCATTGGCCGGCCTGTTTGTACAATCATTTGAGTGGGTAATGATCTTTCATGGATTAGCTGTTTTTATCGGTTACATAATACCAGGCCATATAGCTTATAGAGAATTTGCAAAAGCTTCGGACAGGAACAATAAAAGAACTATAGGTGTTTAAAGAACTGGATCCCATATTACATTCTCAACTACGGTTGGCCGTTATGAGCCTGCTCATCAGCGTTAAAGAAGCAGAGTTTACTTTTTTAAAAGAGAAAACAAATTCAACCGCAGGTAACCTGAGTGTGCAGGTTCAGAAGCTAAAAGATTCCGGATATATAGAGGTATCCAAACAGTTCAAAGACAATTACCCTCTTACCACCTGTAAGATTACCAAGGTGGGAGTAAATGCTTTTGAAGAATATGTACAAACGTTGCAGCAATATTTACAGGTAGGCAAATAAATTGGTGGCAGGCTTCTCATTTTACAGCACTGATGGTACGGTTAAAGCTCCTTGCCTCCCGCAAAAAAACACACGGCTATTTTGAGGCCCGCCGCCGGAAAATATTAGTACTCTTCTTTCCATACCTGCACTTTGTCGGCAACCTCATGTTTTTTGGGAGACAAACATTCGTTTTCTATGTAACTCCGGTTGTGTCACTCCCTTGTACCACAACTTTTTATGCATCAGTCGCCGCTTTCGCAGGTCACTTTTATCACCGGAACTTATTATTCCACAACCATCAAACTCTTCTTTTCGCGGTCTTAGATGTCCGCCAGCAGTGGGGCAGTAACCGGGTGTTGCAAGTTGGTGAACAATCCCATACGTCCGGCACAAAACTCCTTTCATTAATCAAATGCCTGTAAGAAATCAAAACGCCCTGCTCATTTTTTGCTCCAGGTAAGGAGTTTCTAAAGTTAGATCGATGCCACCCTACGCTTGTTTGTGAATATGAGTTGCATGTGGATACAATAAAAATCATCGAAAGCCGTTAGGTTTATAATCCTATTGTATGAAGCAACTCTATTTTATAATCTGTATGTTTTTGGCAGTCGCAGGTTTTTCACAGCCCACAATTACTGCTTTCCCGTCAAATTCTACTACAGCACCAGGGTTTTCCGGCGCCACCGGAACTACCATGACCATCAACGGCACCAATTTTACTGGTGCAACCGCAGTTAGCTTTGGTGGTACGCCTGCAACTTCATTTACTGTTGTGTCACCAACCCAAATTACAGCGGTTGTAGGTATAGGAACCGCAGGCCCGGTTAGTGTAACCACCCCTTTGGGCACAGCTACCAGACCAGGCTTTACGTATTTGCCGTTGTCACGAATTATTACCGACTTTGGCGGCTATTGGTCTTCAACAACTGCCTCTGCAAATACCACCAATCCTGATGACTCTCATAATCTATTAGGATTTAATTTCGGAAACACCTTCTATTCAACAGGTGCAAATGATGCCACATTGACAAGCAATGGCGTTTCCTTTACTGCAGGCAATTATAGAGCCTTGCCTGTTGCTGGCATTATCGGATCGTCGTCAAGCGGTGGTTCGATTTATATAGCAGCAGCAGCCAGGGTGGACGGAAATGCGAGTGTTGGCATCGTTTCCGGGGTTTCTGCATTAACTATAAAAAATGCGTTGACAGATGGCATCCGCGGCTTAAATATTGGTACAGGTGTTACTAATCTTCCTTCATCAGCCATCTTAAATTTTAAAATTCATAGTATAGATGCCACTAAAATTGCAGACGCCGAGCCGGATTTAGTAATTACCCAAATTGCGGCTCCTGATGTGGGTAATGATATTTTTCAATTTACAGATGCAAACGGTACTGTTGTTGGAACACCTGTTACCCAGGACATGACCTTACTTACTTCCTTCGGTACTTATACACTTGACCTGTTTTCATTAACGGCCAACACATCGTATAGTAACGCGGTGCCAACCAGTGCATTTACCGCCAATACAACAAGACCAATAAGGGTTGTGGCATTTAAATTATCAGATTTTAACGTTGACGTAAATAATGTTGCAAGCATTAGGTCCCTGCGGGTTACACCCAGCGGAAACAGTGATTATGCTTTCATCGCTTACAATGCAAATTCAATAAATATCCCCCCAAATATTTCTCAAAACGATGGAACGACTGTTAGCAACGTTTGTAATAATGGTACGGCAGTTTTATCTGTTGTAGGTACTGCCGGCACAGGCGGTACGCTTTCTTACACCTGGGAGCAATCAACTGATGGCGGAACTGTTTGGTCAGCCATAACCAACGGTGGTAATTTTTCAGGCGCAACTACCACTAACTTAAGTGTAATTAATCCTGTTAACGGACATAGGTACCGGGCTACCGTTACTGAATCTACTAATGTTATTACCAATACCAGTTCAGTTTTTACCCTTACCGTTTCTGTGCCCAGTGTTGGTGGCACGGTTAACAGTAATGCTACCGTGTGTGCAGGAACGAACTCCACCGCTTTAACTTTAACTGGTCAAACAGGCAATGTTGTCCGTTGGGAATTTTCTACAAATAATTTCAGCAGCAATACTACGGTAGCTAATACAACAACAAGTTTGACTGCCGCCAATTTAACCGGCACCAGACAGTATCGTGCGATTGTTCAGAACGGCGCATGCACCATCGCCACCAGTTCTGTAGTTACAATAACAGTAACGCCGGTTGGTGGTGGTACCATTGCAGGTGGTACATCAGTTTGTACCGGCACCAACTCAACCACACTAACATTAAGCGGCCATTCGGGAGGTGTTTTAAGGTGGGAGTCATCTGAAAATAGTTTTGGTTCGGTTACAACAATAAGCAACACCACAACAAGTTTGACGGCAACCAATTTAACGGCCAGCACCCAATACCGTGCAGTGGCTAAAAATGGTACCTGCCCTTCGGCAAACTCCTCAATAGCAACCATAACAGTCAATCCCAACGGCCTGTGGATCGGTGGGGCAACCGGCAACTGGAACAATGCAGCCAACTGGTGTGGTGGTATACCAACCACGCCTGTAAATGTTAGTATTCCTGGTGGTTCAACAGTTACGGTTTCTACGGCCGATGCATATGCAAACAATGTTAGCATCGCACCCGGTGGAAGCCTGGTTTTAAATGGCACAGGTAACCTTATTATTTCAGCCGGAGCTACTTTTACCAATAACGGCACCTTTGATGCTTCTGCAAGTACAACTGGCAAAGTTTCGTTTAGTGGCACATCAACTATTGCAGGTACCACTACATTTAAAAACATAGAGACATCTGGTGCTTTGAATGTGGGCACAGCTACAACCATCACCGGCAATTTTGTATTGCAGCCTGGCGGATCTCTTACGGGTAATTCACCATTTTATTCATGCCCTGGTTCGGCCTTAATTTACAGTACAGGATCTGTGTTTGTAAGAGGGTTGGAATGGACCAGCGCATCCACAGGTGCAGGCTATCCTTCTAATGTATATGTTCAAAATAATACTACACTCAACTTTCCTGTTGTTGGCCCCGGTTATGTTTGTAACGACCTTGTAATTGATAATGGTTCGGCTTTAAACCAAAACTACTCAGGGGGTAGTGCTCCTTTAACAGTGGCAAGAGATGTTATTATTACCGGAAGTCTTGCCCTGGGTGCGATAGAAGGAGGTGATATTAGTCTTGGCAGAAACTGGACCCGTTCGGCTGGTGGTGTATTTAGCCATAACAACCGTACGGTAAATTTTATAGGTTCAAATAATGCTGTTATTACTGCCCCTTTACTTACAGTCAGTCGCGATGTTAACGGTGCTTTTGGTGGAGAAACATTCTATAAGTTAGGCATTAATAAATCGACTGCAGCCAATACAGTAACCCTTGGTTCACATATATCTGTAGTAAAGGAGTTTCAACTATTGAAAGGAGCCTTTGACCTGTCTAACAGCGATGTTACAGTTGTATCGAAAGATGAAGTTACTGCCGCAATTGCTGCCATACCAACATCAGGAGGTGTTATTAATGGAGTTGCCATCAACTATAGCGGAACAGGCAAATTTATTATCCAGCGTCATCTTGCAATGGGTACAGGTTCAACATCCCGCAGGTGGCGTATGCTTACCGCTCCACTTCAACCAACAGGTGCACCAACCATTAACCAGGCATGGCAGGAGGGCGTTTCCAATGCAGACAAGAATTCTCCAACAGATCCATGGCCGGGCTTTGGAACAACTATAACCAAGAGTACAGTGTACGACAACACCAATGGTTACGACCAGGGAAGCACTAATAATGCATCGCTGTATTATCCCACAAATACCAATGGAAGTTTTTCTTGGGCTGTGTTACCATCAACCAATGTTGCCATAACCAACAACGAAGGTTATATGTTATTTGCAAGGGGCAACAGGAGTATAGTGGTTTCAACACCATCTATAAATGCCAGTTCTACTATTTTAGAACCAAAGGGAAGAATACTTACAGGTGATGTACCAAAGACCATTTTAAAAGGTTATCAACTTATAGGTAATCCTTATGCATCAGCTATCAATTTTAGTACACTTGCTTTTAGTAATTACCAAAATGGGGGCATAACATTTAATACTACACCTGGATTGATTGCAGGAGCAGGCATCACGTATTATATATGGGATCCTAAAACGAGCGGAGGTTCTAATGTGGGTAAATGGATTACCTGCTCAAGCAATGGTGATGGAACCTATGCTGTAACAGCAAACAGCAGCGGTTTGCCAGCAAATGGAATTATTCAGTCAGGTGCCGCCTTTATGATGGGTGCAGAACTGCCGGGTGGTGTAGTAACGTTTCATGAAACTGATAAAGATGCAACCAGCACTTCTACAGGTATTGCAAGCCGCGAAACCGGTTCAAATGAATTGATATCCTCATTTGCCTCTACGCTTTTGGTAGGTAACGGTTCATCAGCATCAATCTCTGAAGGGGTAATCAATACTTATCATTCTACCTACCACAACGAGGTGGATGGGCAGGATGCCGCGGGTTTTTCCTCTTTCAATACCTCTGATGGATTGCGTATAAAAAGCCAGGGAAAACTTCTTGCGGTTGAAAGAAGGAGTGAAGTGGCTGAGAATGATACGATCTTTTTAACACTGCAGAATATCAGCCAAAAAGCATATACGCTTCAGTTTAAAGCCACCAATATGTTGCCCGGTATCAATGCCATTTTGCAGGATAAATTTACAGGTGCAGAGAGCCCGGTAAGTATGAATGATGCGACTGTAATACCATTTAATGTAACTGCCGATGCAAACTCCGCAGCATCAGACCGTTTTAGAATCGTCTTCAAAAAATCAGGAGTGTTACCTATTGCATTCAGTGATGTTACTGCAGCAAAACACACAGGCTACAACGCCATACATTGGAAAGTTGACAACGAGGATAATATAAATCTGTATGAGGTTGAGAAATCTGTTAATGGAACGGACTTTATAAAAGTTAATACCACTAAGGCCATATCAAACAATCATGCAAACGCAAATTACACATGGCTTGATTATAACAATTTCGGCGGCGATAATTACTATCGTATTAAGAGCATTGCTCAAGGTGGAACAATTATCTACAGTAAGATTGTACGGGTCTATTTACCAAGTGTAAAAGCTATAGTCTCCCTATATCCAAACCCCGTACAGGATGGTCAAATAAGATTGCAATTAATGAATATGGTGGCAGGCGATTACAAAGCCACTATAACAAATAACCTTGGCCAGGTTATAGAAACCATCACTATAAAACATCCGGGCGGTGGCGGAAGTGTCCATCTTAAAACTGCCTCTAAACTAAGCAATGGTAACTACAACCTTGAGGTATCAGGACAGGCAAATTTCAGGCATGTAATAAAGTTTATGATACAGGGTAACAACTAAAAATTAAGGTTGTACCTGCCCTTAAGTCCTATTTAAAAATATAATCCAACCCCTATAAAAATGAAAAAGCGAAGCATATACTTATTGATATTTATTGTATTTATGTTATTGGCTCCTACAGCAATATTTGCTGAATACGATCCAAATGCTGATGGCGGCATTGGAGATCCTGATGCAACTGCAACAAATGTTCCTATTGATGATGGGTTAGGTATTTTAATTGCTGCAGGCATTGCTTACGGCATTAAAAAAACTTATGATCAAAAAAAGAAATTAGTTCCTGGTGTTTGAAAGCCTGCATAATTTTAAAAAACAGGAGCTACAGTGTTTGTAAATGATTATGGAGAATGATGAGAATTTTCCGTACAGGTTGTATTATGAATGATTGTAATTACAGCCTTATCTGGCATTAGTAAGTTCGGTATTAGCCAGAATTATGGGATGGGAGGTTGATGATAACTAATCGGGAAAGGTTAACTGCTGCATATTTCTCCGGCTGTTAAATTTCAATTTACCAAAATTTAACGCTCCTTCATTAAACTACCTTCGTTGCTTATTGTTATTAGCCCATGCAGCCAATCATTAAGGTTACTAACCTTTCAAAACATTTTAAAAAACTTATAGCTGTAAACGGTTTGTCTTTTTCTGTTGAAAAGGGTGATGTTTACGGCTTTCTCGGGCAGAATGGCGCTGGCAAATCTACCACTATAAGAATGCTGCTTACTTTAATAGAGCCGACAGAAGGCTCCATTGAAATATTTGGTATGGAACTAAAAAAGCACCGGAAAGAAATTTTAAGACAGGTAGGTGCAGTAATTGAAAAACCTGATGTTTATAAATATTTAAGTGCGGTAGAAAATTTACGACTGTTCTCCCAAATAAGTGGTGGTCAAAGTTTAAACAGGAACCAGTTGCTTGACAAGCTTGAAATGGTTGGCTTGCAGGAAAGAGCTGATAGCCCGGTAAAAACGTTTTCGCAGGGAATGAAACAGCGGCTTGGAGTTGCCATTGCGCTTGTTCATGATCCTCAATTAATCATATTAGACGAGCCGACTAATGGATTAGATCCACAGGGTATAGCTGACATACGAAACCTCATTTTAATGCTTAGTCATTCGATGGGAAAAACAGTTGTTGTTTCCTCGCACCTGCTCAGCGAAATTGAATTGATTGCAAACCGGTTATTAATTATTGACAACGGAAAAAAGATGGTGGAGGGTAATGCCGCCGAGTTGTTTGACCCAGCCAATACTATTGTTGAATTAAACACTATTGATAACAAGGCATCTCTTACTGCACTTAGTGACAGTAGTTGGCAACCTAATCTCCAGCCATCCCGTAATAATTTGATTGTTCTTAAAATGCACCGGCAACAAATTCCATTATTCAACAGACAGCTTGCAGAAATGCAGGTGGATGTAATAAGCCTGCAACCAAGGCTATCGCTCGAAGACTATTTTTTACAGGTAACAACAGGCAAACAACATGTGGAAGCTTTTAAAGATTGAGTTATTTAAGATATTCAGCCGCCCCCGAACTTTTATAAGTTTTGCTGCAGTTGCAGCTTTGGTGGGTATTATACAATTTGGTTTAAAGCTGGATGGCGACTCTTACATTGAATTTATGCTACGCGATGTATCTGTGTCGCTTGATGTAGAAGGTAAAGTCTTAAACGGCTACCTCATTTGCTTTATCATTCTTCAGTTATTATTGGTGCACGTGCCCTTACTCATTACCATTGTAGCCGGCGATCTTATTAGTGGCGAAGCCAACATGGGTACGCTCCGTTTATTGCTTACCAAACCGGTTAGCCGTACCGAAGTAATACTGGCAAAGTTTGGTGCAGCAGCTATTTACACGTTGATCCTTTTGGTATGGATGGCCATTCTGGCTTTGTTTGTATCGCTGCTTATTTTTGGTAGTGGCGATATGCTAAACCTAAAAGCAGAATACATAGTGCAGCTAAAAAGTTTTGATGTGATGTGGCGCTATTTAGCAGCCTTTGGTTTTGCGGCAATAGCCATGTTAACCGTTGCTGCGCTGGGTTTCTTTCTTTCAATATTTGCTGAAAATTCTATTGGACCAATAGTGGCAACCATGAGCATCATTATTGTTTTTACCATTTTAAGTACACTCGATATTCCTGTTTTTAATGCGATCAAACCATTTTTATTTACTACGCATATGATTGGCTGGAAAGGCTTTTTTGATGTTAGGGTTACTGCAGATAACGAAGCAATTATTGGTTCGGTACAAAACCTGAACAGGGTTTTGCAGGCAGCAGGCGTCCTGGTACTTCACATTCTTGGGTTATTGGCAGCATCTATTTGGGTATTTAAAAAGAAGGATATACTTTCTTAAGCATTAACATGCGTAACAAAACAATGGCAGGTTGTTTGAAGTTAGAGACATTCTTAATCAAACATGAATTACAATAATTCACTTTATAAATAAAACGCAGATGCAGGTTCGGGTAACAAAACATTTTTTAAAATCTATTAAGTTTTTGATGGTATTGATATCAATGGGTTTTACATTAACTATAAAGGCCCAGGATGTAAACGCATTGGTAAAGCAGGTTAAGGATAAACTGGATCAGGTAAATAATTATGTGGCCGAAGGCAGAATGAAGACTGATGTTGCTTTTATTAAAGCACCGGCCGGCAAGGTTAAAATATTTTACAAGCGGCCCAATAAATTTAAGCTGAAGAGAGATGGCGGTATCTCGTTGTTGCCTAAGGGTGGTGTATCTGTAAACATGAACAGCGTTTTGAACAACAGCGAGTTTTTAGCGCTCGATGCAGGTACCACCACCATTGGAACCACAAAAGTTAAAGTGGTAAAACTACTCCCCACAAACGAAAACAGCGATGTGGTATTGACCACCTTATACATTGATGAACCAAACCTTTTGATTAAAAAGGCCTCCTCTACCACCAAAGAAAACGGCACCTACGATATGGAAATGACCTATGGCCGTTTTGCATCGTATGGTCTGCCCGACAAAGTGATTTTTGCCTTCAATACCAAAGATTACAAGTTGCCCAAAGGCGTTACTATGGAGTTTGACAGCGGCGAAAAAAAGTTGGACAAGGATAAGATGAAAAATAAAAAGGGAAGGGTGGAGATTAATTATACTTCTTACGAGATCAATAAGGGAGTTGCTGATAGTGAGTTTAAGTAGGCTTAAATATTTCTTTTAACTACCCGGTAATTTAATATTCTTTTGAGCCAACAAGCTAATTTGATTAATCCGCTTAGCTCTTGTTTCCGGCGCTTTTGCAATTTTAATATAGCGCAACATAAATCGTTTACTGGATGCGCCAAACCCATCAAAATTTATCATAGCTGGTAGATGTTCTTCCAAACTTTTTATAAAGTCTGGTGGCTTAATAAGATTGTCTACATCATCCATAAAATTCCAAAGGCCTTTTTGTTTTGATAGTAATACTGAAGCCCTGCCTGCATCCATCATTCGTCCTTCTTGTTCCAATTTAGCAAACCGGTCTTTATAGGTTTTGGTCCAATGCTGTACTTTTCGGGGCGAAATAAGTTGCATTGTTTTGGTTGCATCCAACTTACGGGCAATGCCATCAATCCATCCAAAGCACAACAGTTCATCCAGCACTTCTTGCTTTGAAACGTATTTTTCTAACACTTCTTTTTTGAAGGTTACCAGCCAAATACTTTCTTTTTGGGTATAATTTTGCTGTAACCATTCTCTTAGATGATTGCCCTCAGAAATTTCCAGTTGTTTAAATTTTTCGGTTTTAACCATTAGAATTATTCTTATTAATACGATGAATTGTGGTTTTTACCTTCTTTTATCAGGTAGTTGAAGATGTCTTAAAAGTGATCCCTATAAATTACTTGGTTGCTTCAACTATCCACATTAAAGCGTAGGCAGTTGAAAAGTATGGTTTTGAACTTTTTATGGTAAGTCCTGCTTTGGTAAATGCTTTTGCATAATCTGTTGTTGGAATATAATCGCCAATTAAAGCGTTCCTTTTGGCTTTAAAACCCTGGCAATTTCAAAGCAGGCTTTTTCCTAGTCGGCTTTGTCTTCAATATTATGAATGCAAAGCAATGATAGCACCACGTCAAATGAATTGTCTGCAAAAGTTAGACTCCTTGCGTCTTCGTTTCTCACTTCTATTTTATTTTTCACGCCTTCTAATTCAGCGTTATCTAAAGTCCTGGATATTGAATTGTCTGAAAGGTCTTTACTGGTCCAAATGTCTATACCTGTTGACTTTCCGGTTGTCAAATGTTTTGCTGCGCCAATCATTAAAAGCCCTTGTCCTGTTCCAATATCAAATACATTTTCATGTCCTGACCAGTTTATTTTTGAGAGCATTAAAGGGTGCATTTCAAATTGTCGCATCGTCATTGCTAGCCTTGCGTAGCTTGGCGAAGCAATCCTCAACCATTTGTAAACCTAATTGTGCAGGGGGATTGCTTCGTACCTTGCAATGACGAGAGCATGAAATATTACTGAACACATAATTAATAAGCGACAATTCGAAGTTCAACCGCATTAAATCCCGTGTTCTGTATTTACCCTTTAATGCGTAAGCAAACATTGCTATGCCTGATATGAAAAATACAGTACCCACCAAATTGACCAGGTCACTGATATATTGTAAAGTTGTATTGTCAGAAAACAATGGAATGGCAAATCCTGCCACAATGGTCAAAGCCCCAAAAACAATCAGGTTACGCATAATACCCGGTGCGTCTATACCATAGTTTACCTTATTCATTGTTGACACTTATTATTTAGTCGCTATAATAATCTTACAGCAGATTATATGATTGCTTTATAAAGGCATAAACTTGTTGTGTTAAGTCTTCTATGGTTGAAAGTTTGATATGATTTTCAAATTTGCCCGAATAGAAGATGCTTTTAATAACTAACTCTTCTTCTATTTGTTCAGTTGAATAAAATTTTATGTCTAATAGCTTTTTCATTGGTCGTATAACAAGAAAAGTTTTATTGTGAACAAACACAATGCAATTTTGAGTGGTACTAACCAAAACGTTTTCCCAATCAATAACCTGCGAAAGTAGCTTGTCAAATACAAAAGCCAACTCTTCTGCTTTACCTTCAAAAAGGCTGTCAATACTAACTTTTACGCAATTATGCCATTGGTTGGGGCTCTTTAATTCCCGTTCACATTTAGGGCAAACCCACATATAATAATTTTAATTTTTTTCTACGGTAAGATTAAAACGTTACCGCCAGATTTGAAAGCTTATTGACATTTGGAGCGGATGTGAAGGATTTCTATCAACAAAATATTTACAATGTCTAATACGCCTCAATACCAAAACTTCTTTCAAACGACTCGCCTTTGCGCAGTATATTAATGCCTTCTTTTTCCTCGAGTATTCCTGTTGCATCTACACTATCGGCAATGCCACACCAGGGCTCAATACACACGAAGTTTGCATTTTTGACAGCCCAAATTCCCAGGTAATCAAAGCCATCAAAACTTATGGTTATACCATGAGGTGTTTGACTGCTTTTAAGGGAAATCTTTTTGGAGGTAAGATTTTTAAATACCAGCGCATCTTTTAAAAAGAGATCTTTAGTAAGAGGAATTACACGCTCATTTTTCAAAAATGGTATTGAGTTATTTTCGATTAAACCTTCTGGTGATAAAGGCCAAAGTGGTGCATCTTCTGCTTTATCAAATTCAAGAAAGTAATCTTCGTAGCGGGTAGTTTCCACCAATGGAAGTGCAAATGCCGGGTGGGCACCAACAGAAAAATACATTTCTTCTTCTCCACGATTCTTAATAATGTAACTGATGTTTACATTGTTACTGTGCAGGGTATATTTTACATATAATAAAAAGGCAAAGGGATACTGCAGCAAAGTGCCCGCACTTTCCTTTAATAAAAAAGTAAGCGAATTATTGGTTTGATTTATCAGCTCAAAATCCATTTCCCTGGCAAAGCCATGACGGCTTAGGGTGTATGAAGTATTGTTAAAAGTGTAGCTGTTGTTTTTTAAACCTCCAACTACAGGAAATAATATGGGGCTTTTTTTAGGCCATTCGGCACCGGCACTCCACATGTATTCAAGCTGCGTATTTTTGTTATAAATGCTTTGTAATTCAGCACCAAGTGTGGCTATTTTAATCTCAAGTACTTCGTTGGAAAGTGTGTGCATCGTATAACTTTTAACAACCTGTTGAAAGATTTCATCTTCTAAACACCATTCTATGCTTTCAAGCCTATTCCTCAATTCTTTCATCTTCTGCGTTAGCAAAAACCCTGGCACTAATGCGACGTAATGGGTTTTTATTATTCTCATCGTACGTAGCACGCCGACGTATAAATTCAACACACTCAAAGGTGGCTGATAGAAAAGATGAAAAGTCAGCAATGCCCTTTCCTGCAATATCAAAAGCAGTTCCATGGTCGGGGCTGGTTCGTACAACAGGCAAGCCTGCAGTATAATTTACACCTTCACCAATAGCCAGCGATTTAAAAGGTATCAGACCCTGGTCGTGGTACATAGCTAAAACCCCATCAAATTTTTCGTATTGGCCACGGGCAAAAAATGCATCTGCACTATAAGGTCCATAAACTAGTAAATTATTTTTCTTAGCCTCGGTAATGGCTGGGCCAATAATGGTTTG
>JBBQVY010000047.1:0-25783 GCA_038211085.1 Chitinophagales bacterium
TATTTGAAGCGAATGATGAAAAGTTACTGCATGAAAAGCTGGGGATTAACATATAGAAAATCCAAATACCCCGACCAATCTATACATCGCCCTATAAATAAAAAACCGCCTCAATGTTAGTATTGAGACGGCCTTTTTAAATAAGAATTTTAATTTACCTGGCAATATTTACCGCTCTTTTTTCACGAATAACGGTAACCTTAATCTGACCGGGATAAGTCATTTCAGTCTGAATTTTTTGGGCAATTTCAAAGCTTAACCTGTCACTATCGCCATCTGTAACTTTATCTGCTTCAACTATAACCCTTAGTTCTCTGCCTGCCTGTATTGCATAGGCCTTTTCTACACCGGGATAGGCGCAGGCAAGGGTTTCAAGTTCCTTTATACGTTGCAGGTATTGCTGCATAATCTCACGTCTTGCACCTGGTCGGGCGCCGCTAATGGCATCGCAAGCCTGGATGATTGGAGAAATTACATATTGCATTTCCATCTCGTCGTGGTGAGCACCAATGGCATTTACAACAGCGGGATTTTCTCCATATTTCTCAGCTAGTTTGGCACCCAAAAGAGCATGACTCAATTCTGTTTCTTCGTCGGGAACTTTACCAATATCGTGTAGCAACCCAGCTCGTTTCGCCAGTTTGGGATTCATGCCCAACTCACCAGCCATTAAGGCGCAAAGGTTGGCTACTTCCCTGCTATGCATCAATAAATTTTGACCATAGGAAGAACGGAAACGCATCTTTCCAACAATCCTAACCAATTCTTTATGCAGTCCATGAATACCCAATTCAATAACGGTTCGCTCACCAATTTCCATGATCTGCTCTTCAATCTGCTTACGGGTCTTTTCTACCACTTCTTCTATTCGTGCAGGGTGAATACGACCATCAGAAATAAGTCGTTGTAAACTTAATCGGGCTATTTCGCGGCGTAGCGGGTCAAATGATGAAAGGACGATTGCTTCCGGGGTATCATCAACAATTAGATCAACACCTGTTGCAGCTTCAATAGCACGAATGTTCCGGCCTTCCCTTCCAATAATTTGACCTTTAATCTCGTCGGATTCAAGGTTGAAAACTGATATGGCATTTTCGATTGCCTGTTCAGCCGCTGTACGTTGAATGGTTTGGATGATGATTTTACGAGCCTCTTTGTTTGCTTTTTGACGGGCATCATCAATAATTTCCTGTTGTAATCCAATAGCTCTTGTCTGAGCTTCTTGTTTCAAACTTTCCACCAATTGATTTTTTGCCTCTTCAGCCGTTAATCCTGAAATTTTCTCCAGGCGACGTATATGTTCTTCCTGGTGTTTCTCAAGTTCCGTACGTTTTTGACTTACAACTTCAAGCTGCCTGTTCAAATTTTCTTTAATGGCATCGTTTTCTTTTAGCTGTTTTTCAAGGTTGCTGTCCTTTTGATTGATCAGTACTTCTTTTTGCTTCAACCTGTTTTCACCTTCTGCAACTTTCCTGTTCTTTTCAAGCGCCTCTTTTTCATGATCCGCCTTTAGCTGGACATATTTTTCTTTTGCCTCAAGTATTTTCTCTTTTTTTAAAGTTTCGGATTGAGTTTGTGCATCTGAAATTATCCTTTGTGCCTGTTGATCTGCCTCTTCAAGTTGTTTTTTAGTGTCTTTTGCAAAAATAAATCTGCCCGCTATTATGCCTGCAATCAATCCTACTGCTCCTAAAATAATGGACATCAGTGATATCTCCATGCTGTTGTTGGTTTTTTAAATTATTCAAAATCTCATTCTCTTCCCGATTGTTGTGTAAACGAATCAGTTTATGTGTAAAGGTTGCGAAGATAATTATAATGACTCAGATAAAGAGCCGGGTAAAATGGCTGGTAAAAGGCCAAAAATCAATTGAGATTTTATGCTAAATACTTCAATTACATTCCTATAATTATTTGAGAACCCGTTTCAATTCTTTTGAACTAAGTTTATCGTTCAGTTTACAAACCTTACAAATTGTCGTACCTACATTATTGCTTTTAATGTTTTTCTGGCTACCTGTTTGTAGTTAATGCATCTTTTTGACTAAGGCCTACATCTTAATTTTGTACTCTGACACTCCAATTTTCTTTGATAATCGACACCTGTTGATTAACATTTTTAACGCCTACAATTTTCAAAGAAATGTCAAGGAAAGTATTACAATTAATTCTTATAGCAGGTCTTTTTGGATCCTGTCACAAAGCAGAAGTTGCTACACCAATTACTCAAACAACAAATTCAACCGAGTTTAAAGACGATCATATTTATGTTTCATCAGTTAATCTGCTGAAAGCAGAAGATGGCAGTGTAAATTTTTTGTTTACTACCCGCTACGAAAAAGGTATTTCATCGATCGAAGTATTTAAAGGGTCTACAACTACTAATCTATGTTCGGTATACAAAAAAACAATTAGTGAAGAATCGCATAGCCTTAAGACTTATGCTGTACAGGATACCAACAATGGCAGAGAAGTAAATTATTACATGATTAAGTATAAAACGTTGGAAGGAGAGTGGTCTTACTCTTCATTATACCAGTTGAAATTGAAATGAGGATCTAGCCGGATGTTTGAAGGGCTTTGTCAATCAATTCCTCCATCCTGTTTATCTCTATCTCATTTTCCTGCGAAAGCCAACCAGATGAGGTTGGCTTTTGCAATTCTGTAGCAAACCAAAGCAACACCATCGAAACATAGTCCTGCATATCTTTTCCTGAGAAGTTGGTTTTGTATTCAACAATCTTTTCATTAATCAACTTGATTGTTTTCCGCACCACCTCTTCGTCGGAAACTGCAATTTTAAGCCTGTAGGTTCTATCGGCTATAACAATATTTGCGGGAATCAAATTTTCGGGCATGGCTTTTAAAATTAGTTGTTAAGCAGCGACAGGCACTTGTCAATCTCTTTTAGATAGGTATTGATTCTCTTCTCCATTTCTTTTTTGGATTCATCATCCTGCCCAATAACAGACATGTTCATAGTAGCAACCCTTGCCTGAAGCCGATCTATTTCCTCCTGCTTTTTTGCCATTTGAGATTGCAGGGTTCCGTTTTCATTTTTGAGCGAAAGGATGATTTTTTGAGAATGGCTGTATTGCTTCAATAGTAATTGAAGTTTGTTGCGTAGCTGTAAAAGTGATTCCTGCAAGGCCATACTTAAGTTGAAATATTAGTTTCTTATGACAGCTCCTAATTCTTTTTCAAAACTTTGAATCAGCTTTTTCATCATAACATCCGTTTCAACATCTGTCAATGTTTTTTCATTGTCGAGAAAACTAAAAGATATCGCAAGCGATTTTTTATTCTCTCCCAGTTTTTCGCTTTCAAACACATCGAACAACTGAACATTTTTCAGCTTTTGCAATTGAGTTTTCTTAACAGCTTTGGTCAATTGTTCGTAAGTGATTTTCTTATCAACAATAACGGCAAGGTCCCGTTGAACAGTAGGATATTTCGGAACTTCTGTATACTCTATTTTTTGAGCCGCTACCATGCTTACCAGCTTACCCCAATCAACATCAATAAAAAATACCGGTTGCTTTATGCCAAAATCTTCTAAATGCTTTTTGCTCACTTCTGCTACTTGTATAAATGGATGATTGTTTTCAAATCCTTCAAGCAATAAACTAAAAGAACTATGCGCTGCAGCAGTTAATTGAACATTTGCAATGCCACATAACATCAATAATGTATTCGCCATACCCTTAGCAGAATAAAAATCAACAGGGTTGGGCTTCGTCTTCCAACCCTCAACTTCTTTGCCCGTCAGGTATAAACACAGGTGCTCCTGCTCAGTATATTTGTTAAATCCTGCAACATGATAAGTCTTGCCCAGTTCGAATAAAAGAAGGCTGCTGTTTTTGCGATTGATATTATAGGCAATCGCTTCAAGCCCGGTCTCAAGCATTGATGGTCTTAATACGTCTAACTCAATACTCAGGTTGTTGATCATTTTAACGGTGCCTGATAAAACCGGTTCAGTAAAATATCTGCTGTTTGTAATCGAATTCGTAACAATCTCGCTAAAGCCCTGTCCTGCCAGATATTGAGAAATCTTTTCTTTCAAGGCCTCCTTTAACCCGTTTTCGTCTACAAAAGGGGTGAAGGTCATGGAGCCGGTTATTTCAACATTGTCTAAACCATCAACCCGTAAAATTTCCTCAACAATATCCGCAGGTAAACTAATATCAGGTTTGCTAAATGGAACGGCTACCCATAATTCATCCATTCCTTCTTTGTTTATTTCAAAGCCAAGGCTGGTAAGTATTTTTTTAATAGCATCGGGATGATAATTTTTACCACTCAATTTTTTTAGATAGTGGTATTTTATGCCAACCTGTGTTTTTTGAACAGGATCCGGGTACACATCTACAATTTCGGAGGAAATAGAACCACCGGCAATTTCTTTAATAAGGAGGGCTGCCCGCTTTAATACATTTACCACATTAGAAATATCCACTCCTTTTTCAAACCGTGTTGCCGCCTCAGTTCGCAACCCATGCCTGAACGAAGTTTTCCTGATTGATACGGGGTTAAACCAGGCACTCTCTAAAAATATATCGGTTGTTGTTGCCTTAACTCCACTTTTTAATCCCCCAAACACACCAGCTATACACATCCCTTCCTCCTTATTGCAAATCATTAAATCTTCGCTGCCGAGTTTTCTTTCCTTTTCATCAAGCGTTACAAATTTGCTTTCATCTGCAAGGGTTTTTACAACAATCTCTTTTCCAATAATTGCCGCCGCTTCAAAAGCATGGAGAGGCTGACCGCTTTCATTTAAAATGAAATTGGTGATATCCACTATATTATTAATAGGTCGCTGACCTATGGAAATCAATTTATTTTTTAGCCATTCAGGGCTTTCTTTTATGGTTACACCAGTAATGGTAAGTCCGGCATATCGCTTACAAGCTTCTGTATTTTCAATAGTAACTTTAATAGGAAACTGTGTATTATCTACTTTAAAACTATTTATGGATGGGATTTTAACCCGCGTGTCCGTCTTATTATGAAAAGATAAATATGCGCAAACATCTTTGGCTACACCAATATGGCTCATGGCATCCATTCTGTTGGGTGTAAGCCCAATCTCGTAAATATGGTCCGTGTAGGTTTTAAAGTATTGGGAGGCGGGGGTTCCTGTAATGGTTTCGTTTTCCAAAACTTTAATACCGGCATGGCTGGTACCAATGCCAATTTCATCTTCGGCGCATATCATTCCCTGGCTTTCTTCACCCCTTATTTTAGCAAGTTTCAAGGTGACAGGTTCACCGGTATTAGGGTAAATAGTTGACCCTACCGGGGCAACAATAACCTTTTGCCCAATTGCAACATTTGGTGCTCCACACACAATATGCAAAATAGTATCCCTGCCGATAATCACTTTTGTAAGCTTAAGCTTATCGGCATTTGGATGTTGGCTTACTTCCAAAACTTCACCAACAACTAATCCTTCCAAACCTCCTTTTATGCTTTCAAATTTGGTGAGACTTTCAACTTCCAATCCAAGACCGGTTAAAATTTTAGATAATTTATTTGGGTCTAAAACTTCAGGTAAATATTCGCTGAGCCAGTTATAGCTTATGGTCATTCTAATATGTTATTGATAACAATTGCAAATATAACAGATGGAAAGTACGTATGAGAGCAGGATTGGGCTTGAAACAGTGCTAACTATTAAAAAGTTTATTGAAGCCTGAACCCACTACAGTAAGAAGTAAGGGGTAGTATTTTTACCAATAGCAGCTAGCTATTCTAAAGATATAATTGACTAATCAAATTTAATTTGATTGTTCTTATCACCCTAACACCCAACGTTATTTTTATCTCTTCACATTAATGTATCATCCTTTAATCAGTATACTTTTTGGATTGTTTATGAGCCTTGAAGCAGTTAGACTATGCTACCTGTTTTTATCTTGGATTATAAAAATGGAGCAAAAAATACAATTTTTCCTGAAAGTCATAAGGGCACTATGTTTCACGATTTTGGGGAAATTGTTGCTCAATTTTGCCAACTGAATTTTTATTTCGAGGGTAGTGTTTTATCACATTTCTTTACACACAACAGCTGTGTATATTGCTTAAGTTTGAGCGGAAAACTTTTTTAAAATGTGGAAAAGGCCGTAATATTTGTCAATTACAAACGTTTTATCAACAAATCAACTGGTAAAATTTGTGGATTAAAATAGAATAAATATAGCCATCCAAAATATTTACGGTTACATTTTTATGCTGTTATATTCGCCTCCCTGAATGTTTAAAGTAACAATTACGTTACACTGATTTAACGATTTGGTAATACTGTTGATTGCTTCAAGGAACATTTTGGGTCTAATGTTTACTAACCATATGTTTTAAAATAAATAATGGATCTAACGAATTTAAATAAGGACCGGAAAAATAAAAGGAAGCCTTCGCTTGACATGAGCACCATGCTTTACGGTAAAGTGCCACCGCAGGCAAAGGAATTAGAAGAAGCTGTTTTGGGAGCCATAATGTTGGAAAAGAGTGCTTTTGATAATGTGGTGGAAATACTAAAGCCTGAGTGTTTTTACGTGGATGCTCACCAGCGAATTTTTAAGTCATTTCAATCACTGGCGCAAAAGAGTTTGCCCATTGATATTTTGACTGTGGTGGAAGAAATGAAGATGCGGGAAGAACTTGATATTGTTGGTGGACCTTATGCCATTACCAAGCTGACCAATTCAGTAGTTTCAACAGCAAATATTGAAGCACACGCAAGGATCATTCTTCAAAAATTTATACAGAGAGAACTCATACGTATCAGTGGTGAAATAATAGGGGATGCCTATGAAGACAGCACGGATGTTTTTGATCTGTTGGATGAGAGCGAAAGCAAAATGTTCAACATCACCAACAACTATCTTAAAAAGAATTTTGATGATATAGGAACCGTATTGGTTCAAACCATTAACCGTATTGATGACCTGCGTAACAAGCAGGAAGATATTTCCGGTGTGCCTACAGGGTTTCCAACACTTGATCGCGTTACCTATGGCTGGCAACCAACAGACCTTATTATTTTAGCTGCACGTCCCGCTGTTGGTAAAACTGCATTTGCCCTAAACCTGGTGCGTAGCGCTGCCTTACATCCAACAAAACCTACAGGGGTTGCATTTTTCTCTCTTGAGATGAGTGCTGGTCAATTGGTACAAAGGGTGTTGAGTGCCGAAAGTGGTATTCACCTGGAGAAAATTACCCGTGGTAAATTGGAAGATTACGAGATGCAGCAACTGTACAGTAAAGGTGTAAACAAGTTAAGCCAGGCGCCCATTTTTATAGATGATACAGCAGGTCTTAACATTTTTGAATTTAGGGCTAAGGCTAGAAGACTTGTAAACAAACATAAAGTTGGGTTAATAATTATTGACTACCTGCAGTTGATGAGTGGCACCAACGATAACAAGCAAACCAACCGCGAACAAGAGATCAGCCGGATATCGAGAGATTTGAAAGGTTTGGCAAAAGAATTAAAAGTGCCCATTATTGCACTTAGCCAGTTGAGCCGTGCTGTTGAAACCCGTAAAGAAAGCAAGATGCCCCAGCTAAGTGATTTGCGTGAATCGGGTGCTATAGAACAGGATGCTGACATGGTTATGTTTTTATACCGGCCGGAGTATTATGAAATTAATACCAACGAAATGGGTGAAAGCAACCGGGGCGAAACCCATGTAAGAATTGCCAAACACCGTAATGGTAGCCTTGAGACTATAAAACTTCGTGCATTGCTACATATTCAAAAATTTGTAGAAGAAGAAGGGGATGATTTTGGGGGCGGAAGTGGCGGAGGACAACAACCATCGGGCGGAGGTAATTGGAAGCCTTTAGGCCCAGCGGGAGGCGCACCAGCCGCAAGTGGAGATGGAGGAGCCAAGCTGTTTATACAAAAAGGAAGTAAAATGAATACAGGTAATTTTGATGATGGTTTTGATGAAGCAGCACCTTTTTAAAAATGTTTTTAATAGCCCATTCGATTTTGCAACGACCCGGTTTTCCGGGTTTTTTGTTTTTAATTTTGTCCTATGGCATTACCCATCTTTTATATTTCTGAATACAATAACGAAGACCTATTAATCTTAAACGAAGATACTTCCCGGCATGTGGTACAGGTACTACGCATGAAAAGTGGACAGTTGCTGCAATTAACCGAAGGCAAAGGATCGTTATTAACGGCTGCAATTAAACATGACAACAAAAAAAATTGCACCGTATCTGTAGAAGAAAAAGTAACAAATGCTCCCCCTGTGAAGCAGGTTAGCATCGCTATTTCTTTATTAAAAAATGCTGCCCGGTTTGAATGGTTTCTTGAAAAGGCTACTGAGATTGGGGTAACTGAAATTCTTCCTTTAAAATGTGAAAGGACAGAGAAACAGCATTTTCGCTTCGACAGGTTGAATAATATTTTAATTGCTGCTATGCTGCAAAGCCAGCAAACCTGGCTGCCTGTAATGAGCCATCCTATATCATTTACTGATGCTGTAAATAACGCAACAGCAGGCAATAAACTTATTGCTCATTGTGAGGGTGTGCCAAAACATACCATCAGGGATTTTGCTGCTGAAAACGCTACCCAAATATTAATTGGACCCGAAGGGGATTTTTCGCCTGAGGAAATAAGACTTGCATTAGCTCACAATTATCATCCCGTTACACTTGGTAAAACACGGCTGCGGGCAGAAACTGCGGGTGTTGTAGCAGCTACTTTGTTGTGTATTTAATTTAATGTGCACTATCATCCGGAACTTCTTCCTGTAAATGTGGTTCTCTAAGCCTTACAGGTTTTGGTGAACTCTTTCTCAGTTTCATGTTTAACAATTCAACCCCAAAAGAAAAAGCCATCGCGAAGTATACATAGTTTTTAAGGTGCAGGTCTTCGGCAGCTGCGCCTGCCCAGCCTTCAACAATTAGTACCATGCCTACCATTACTAAAAACGACAAAGCCAGCATTTTTAAGGTTGGATGCATGTTTATAAAATCGGCTATCTTCTTGCTGAAAAGGAACATAATGATCATGGCAATTACAACGGCAGTTATCATGATCTCGAGATGCTTTGCAATACCTACGGCAGTTATAATGCTGTCGAATGAAAATACCATATCAACTAAAATAATCTGCCCGATTGCGCTTGCAAAATTTGCCGGTTTTTTAGCTGCACCGGTAAATTCTTCTTCTTCCCCTTCAAGTTTAGCATGAATTTCCTTTACAGTTTTATATATCAGGAACAAACCGCCGGCTAACATAACCAGGCTTGCCAAATCAAAACCTTTATCAAATAATGTAAACAATGGTTTTCCTTTTTGACCTATAAGCCAGCCCAGGCCAATCAGGAGTAAAACTCTTACTGCAATACCGCAAACCATCCACAATCTCCTGGCATTTAATTGTTGATCCTTGGGCATTCTACCCATAATGATGGAAACAAAAATTACATTATCAACTCCCAAAACAATTTCGAGTATGGTTAATGTTAGTAAGCTTATAATTGAATCGGTTGTTAATAAATGTTCCATTTTTTCAATTTGAAGGCAAATATAAAATACAATGCCATGTGGGGAATTTTTTTACAGCACCACATTCGGAGTAATATTTTCTTGCACCAGTATCTTAAATTTCTCAAAATCACCTGGTTCAAAAAAACTGCGGTTAAACATACTAAAGCTGTCGTTGAGTTGATACAATAAAATATTGTCCGCACCTATCAATGCCCTTGTAAAACTTTGCCAGCTATTCGTAAATGTTTCCCTGTAAGTTTTAGTAATAAGGTGTTCGTCTGTGGCATCCACTTCGTACTGAGCATCCTGGCCTAAATTCCGCAGCATGCTTTTAGCACCTGGCAGCAGCCTTTTCTTCATAAAAAAATAATAACTGATGGCAAAGCCTGTATACATTATTGCCATAAGAAAATTAAAACCAATAGCAGGTTGTTGCAGGTCGTCTATAATTAAATAAACAGCGAGTATTAGCAAAAAAGCAGGGATGAGGTAGATTTTTCGAACAAGGCCTTTACTAGCAGGGTTTTGTTTGTAATGTAAGGTCAGACATTCATTAATGATTGTTTCGGTAAGTGTTATATGAATGTGCATGTAGCTGGTATTTAAGATACTTCTGGACAGGTGCATTACCGATGGTAATATTAAACCTTGTACTGTTTTACAAGGTGCTGACAAATATTTTTAACGATGCCCGGCCCCTCGTATACAAAGCCGGTCCATACCTGTAAAAGGCTGGCCCCACTGTTTAACTGGTTTAAAGCATCATCACCCGTAAAAATGCCACCGCTGGCAATTATTGGCAGCTTACCTGCAGTTTGCTGATGAATGTATTTTACAATTTCCAGTGATCGTTTGGTAAGTGGCTTACCGCTCAAACCCCCTGCACCAATTTTTTCAATTTCGGATGAAGGGGTAAGTAATCCTTCGCGGTTAATGGTGGTATTGGTGGCCACAAGTCCACTTAACTTCATTTCTGTAGCCAGTTCAATAATATCATCAACCTGGCCAATGGTAAGGTCGGGAGCAATTTTCAACAACAGGGGTTTAGGTTTTATTTGCCCCTGGTTAAGGTTTTGAAGCTGCCCGAATATTTTTTGTAATGAGCTTTTCTCCTGTAACTCACGCAGCCCGGGAGTATTGGGCGAACTAACATTTATTACGAGGTAATCTACACAATCAAAAAGCTCCGTATAACATTTTTCGTAGTCTTTCCATGCATCCTGGTTGGGCGTTGCTTTGTTCTTTCCAATGTTACCCCCAACAATAATGTTGGTTGTACGTTGTCTTAACCGGTTGGCAATAACTTTTACACCATCATTATTAAAACCCATCCTGTTTATAAGTGCCTGGTCTTTTGGTAACCTAAACAGCCTTGGCCTATCATTACCCGGTTGTGGCAACGGCGTAACTGTACCCACTTCTACAAAGCCAAAACCTATTGTTTCCAGTTCATTTAAGTACAAAGCATTTTTATCGAAGCCTGCTCCTAAACCCACGGGATTGGGAAAGTAAATGCCGAAAAATTTCTTTTGAAGTTTATGATGTTGAAAGGATAAATTTTTCTCTAACATCTTTTGTAAAAAAGACCACTTATTCAACATTTTAAAAGTGTTCATCGAAAAATGATGAACACCTTCTGCATCGAAATTGAATAATAAATCGCGAAGAAGAGGATACATATTGCTGCGAAGATATAGAGAACCGCTTTTGTTGTAATGAATGCCACAAGCCGAAAACTATATAATTCATACAGAATAGATGTTATGTACTTAGTCTGCCAGGCCGTTGTTTCAACATACATTCACCTATAAAAAAATATCTAAACAACCCATTGACCATACCAATTGTCCATTACATTTACAACAATACCTGTTAGGTAAACAACTGAATGAGAGAAGCACAATTTTTAAAGCAAAACGCTGACAAGTGGAAAACGTTTGAAGAAGAGATAAAGCATCATCAAAATGCAGATCTTTTGGCCGAACGCTTTATTGAACTGACGGACGATCTTTCCTATAGCAAAACTTTCTATCCAAAAAGCAACACAACGCGATACCTAAACGGGCTTGCATCTTTATTCCACCAAAATATTTATAAGAATAAAAAAGAAAAGACAGAGCGCATCTGGAATTTCTGGCAATTTGAGTTACCCTTTCTGTTTAAAAAGTACCACAGGCAATTTGGCTGGGCGCTACTTTTTTTTGTTGTGTTTTGTAGCATAGGAGCCTTGTCTGCACATTATGATGAAAATTTTATCCGGCTTATTTTAGGAGATGGTTATGTAAACATGACCAACGAAAATATTGAGAAGGGCGAGCCATTTGGTGTTTACAAAAGCATGAACTCAACCTCCATGTTTTTTATGATTGCTTACAACAACATAGGAGTTGCTATAGCCACATTTGTATTTGGAATTTTCTTTTCTGTAGGAACCATTATCCAGCTTTTTAAAAATGGCTTAATGCTGGGTTCTTTTGAATATTACTTCTTTTCAAAAGGCCTTGGATTTAAAAGCATTACCGTAGTTTTTTTACATGGAACTTTGGAAATATGGGCTTTGGTAATTGCGGGTGCGGCAGGTATGATACTGGGCAACAGCTTCCTGTTTCCAAAAACATATAAGCGATCCGAATCTTTTATGCGGGGTGCAAAGGATGGATTAAAAATTCTTATTGGACTTATACCTGTTTTTTTAGTAGCAGCATTTATTGAAAGCTATATAACCCGCTATGCAAACATGCCGCTATGGAGCAGCTTATCTATTTTGACAGCAAGCCTCATCTTCATCATCTGGTATTTTATTTTGTACCCCAACCGGTTACATAACAAGATTAGCAAGGCAAATTCATTGCCTGTTGCCGATATAAAAAACAAAAACTTTAGTCAATGGCTGAACAAAAAATTGAGCTCAGAAAAGTGAGGGATTTAGGTGACAACTTAAACGACACTTTCCATTTTATTAAGCAAAACTTAAAACCATTATTGGTAAGTTTTTTATGCCTTGCAGGAGTATTTATGTTATTGGCTGCCATTTTTAGCCGGCTATATCAAAAAGATACCGGCAATTTGCTGGAGCAAATAATGGGAACTGGCGCATTCAAAAATGGTTCTCCATCGCAGGTATTTAATGTTCACTTTTTTTTGGTGTTACTTTTTGCCTGGATAAACATAGTTGCCATGCAGGTGGCTGTAATAGCTTACATGAAATTTTATGAGCTGCACGACGGGGCAACGCCTACCATAGACGAGGTTTTTAAGATATTTATTTCTTATTTGCCCGCCCTGGTCATTTATAATCTGATTATTGTTTTGGTAATGGCAATTGGTTTAGCCTTTTGCATATTGCCCGGCATATACTTTCTTGTTGTTTTTACCCCTTTTCCCTGTGTAATTATGTTAGAAGAACAATCTTTTGGAAGTGCTTTTTCAAGGTGTTTTGATTTGATTAAAGAGAACTTCTGGATATCGCTCGGCATCTATTTATTAGTTTATATTATTTACTCATTTAGTGCCACGATAATAACTGCCATTGTGGGAGCTATAACAGGTCTCTTGTATTATTTTACTACAAAAGACCTGAATGCAACAGTTGAAATCGTTAGTTCGATTTTAAACGTTTTTTCCTTTTTATTTTACATAATTTATTGTGTGTCGGTAACATTACACTACTACAATTTAGCTGAACGGAGAGATGGTGTAGGTATGATGAGAAAGCTGGATTCCATAGGAGAAAGCAGTACAAATTTTGACAACATACAAGAGCAGTATTAATGAAAGTCAGGCTACTTGTGTTGTTTTTTTTAATGTGTTTTGCTGCAACCGGGCAGCAATCTGTGCAATTTGATACAGCCACTATTCAACCCCGTTCCTTTAACAACTCTGCAATTGCTTCATTTAAAAAACAACAGGCATTTCAATACGATAAATTACAAGAGCCTGCAATAAATTGGTGGGATCGTTTTTGGAAATGGTTTTGGTATAAAGTTGCACAATTGTTAAGCACCAGTCAGGGCAAAACTACCGCCTGGACTTTACTTGTTCTTTTTGTTGCTGGTATGGTAGCCCTTTTTGTATTTAAGTTTATGGGCATGAATAAGAATGGGTTGTTTGGTAGGAAAAGTGGTAAAGGCTTCCAATATTCCATTGGTTCAGACGACATAAATTCTATTGCATTTGAAGAAGCTATTGCGGCTGCTGAAGCCAGCGGTAATTACAGGTTAGGTATTCGGTTGCTTTATCTACAGGTATTAAAAATAATTTCTGATGATGGATTTATTGACTGGCAAATCAATAAGACAAATACTGATTATATACAGGAAGTTTCGCATAAATCGTGGCTGGGAGCATTTAAAGAACTGACCAATACTTTTGAATATACATGGTACGGCGAGGCCTTTGTTAACCGCGAAGATTACCAGGTCCTTCAACAAAAATTTCAAACATTCAACAGAAATTTATGATGAAAGGAAACCGAAAATTTATATTGTTATTTTTCGTGCTATTTTCAGTGTACGTTATAGCAGAAGTCAATCGTCCCAAGCCAATAGACTGGACAGTTACTCTGGCAAAGGCAGATAAAAATCCCTATGGCGGATATGTTCTTTTCAATCGTTTAAAAGATTTGTTTTCTGTAAGGCAGGTAAAGGCAGCAACCAATCCAATTTATAATATTTTAAATAGCCAGGAAGTTCAGTCCTCGGCTTATATCATCATCTCGCCTGATTTTTCCCCATCCAAAACCGACCTGGATGAATTAAGACAATATGTTCATCGTGGCAACACTGCTTTTATTTCAGCAGCCAATTTTGATAAGGAGGTGTTGAATACTTTCAGAACAAAAATCTCCACTCGTTTTACTATACTTCCTAACGATTCTACTTCTGTAAGCCTGGTAAATGCATCCTTAAAAACTCCCGGGGATTATAGTTTTTTAAAGAATACGATCAATGAATATTTTACTAAAATTGACACCGCTTTTGCTACTATACTGGGAGTAAACGACAAGGGTCAGCCAAACTTTATAAGGCTGTCGTATGGTAAAGGTTTCATCTACCTGCACGCTGCTCCTATTTGCTTTAGTAATTACTTTTTATTGTTCAGAAATAACCATCAGTATGCATCGTCAGCCTTGTCGTACATTAATGCAGATACAAAGACCATTTACTGGGATGAATATTATAAGCCGGGCGGACAAAGAAGCCAAACACCTTTATACTTCATCTTAAACAACACGTATTTGTTATCGGCTTTTAGACTGGCTATGGCGGGTATGCTGATTTATGTTTTGTTTGCTATGAAAAGGCGGCAAAGAATTATACCTGTGATTGAGCCGCTTCGTAACAGTTCTCTCGACTTTGTACAAACAGTGTCGAATGTTTATTTTAATCAGAAGGATAATGCCGGCATTGCTGATAAAAAGATATCTTACTTTTTTGAGTTTATCAGGAACAGGTTTTATATGCAAACCACTGAATTGGATGAGCAATTTGTAGAAACATTATCAAGAAAAAGTGGTGTTGAAACAGGTGAGGTCAGGGAGATGGTTCGCCTGTTAGCAACCATACAAAACAGCCATACAGTAGACGACCAACTGTTGCTGTTATTAGATAAAAACATGGATCATTTTTATAAACAAGTTTGACAATATGGAATTTGAACAGGAACACATTCAAACCGAAATTGAACAATTACACGATGCCGTACAGCGTGTAAAAACGGAGATAGCCAAAGTAATTGTGGGGCAGAGCGCCATGATTGATTTAATGATAGCAGCAATTCTGGCTGATGGTCATGTGTTGATTGAAGGAGTACCCGGCGTTGCAAAAACACTATCTGCCAAGTTGCTGGCACGTTGTCTTGCGGTACCCTTTAGCCGCATACAATTTACGCCCGATCTAATGCCGAGCGACGTTCTGGGTACCTCAGTTTTCAACCCGCAACAGGGATCTTTTACTTTTAAAAAAGGCCCCATCTTCAGCAATATTGTTTTGATAGATGAGATCAATCGTGCGCCTGCAAAAACGCAGGCTGCATTGTTTGAGGTGATGGAAGAAAAGCAAATAACCTACGATGGCGAGACGTATTTAATGCCACCACCTTTTTTAGTTTTGGCAACACAGAACCCAATAGAGCAGGAGGGAACGTATCGTTTACCCGAAGCGCAACTGGATCGTTTTATTTTTAAAATAGTAGTGGGCTATCCCACACTTGATGAAGAACTATTGATACTGCAATACACCCATGAAGGTAAAACCACGCACTTTGCAGATGAAGTGAAGGCTGTATTAAATGCACAGGAGATTGAAAGGTATCGTGCCATAGCTGCTGGTTTGCATGTTGAGGAAAAAGTAATGCGCTACATAGCGGAGCTGGTATTCGAAACCCGAAATAATAAGGCATTGTTTCTAGGTGGCTCGCCAAGAGCATCGGTTGCCGTGCTAAAAAGTGCCAAAGCAATTGCTGCAATTAGTGGAAGAAATTTTGTTACGCCTGATGATGTGATCAAGGTTTTGCCTGCTGTGTTACGGCACCGCATAATACTTACACCTGAGAAAGAAATGGAAGGTGGTACACCCGATGAAGTAGTTGCTGCAATTATAAAAAAAGTAGAAGTTCCCCGTTAAATTGTAACCCGCACTTTGAAGAAATTCTGGTCATATTTTATTGCACCCCTATACTTCAGCCGTCGCTGGCACTTTGCCATAACTGCCGTGGCTATCCTGTTTGTTATAGCATTCTTTCTATCGTGGATGAATCTTTTTCCATTTATTGCAATCATTGTGTTGCTGGTATTGCTGGGTTTGGATTATACCCTGCTGTTTAGCAACAGGAGTGGATTGTATGCAGCAAGATCGCACGCTGAACGTTTTAGCAATGGTGATGAAAACCCTGTAAGAATTGACCTCGAAAATCAATATACTTTCCCCGTAGTTGTTGAAGTGATAGACGAAATTCCGCACCAGTTTCAAAGGCGAAATGTTTCTTTTAATACCACACTAAAACCGGGCGAACAACAACATATCCACTACAGTTTGCGACCTGTAAAAAGAGGCACCTATCTGTTTGGTAATTTAAATGTGTTTGTTACCGGTCCCATTGGATTGGTATCCCGCAGGTATCAATTTTCCCAATCTACAGAGGTGCCGGTCTACCCATCTTACATTCAATTACGCAGGTACCAGCTAATGGCTATCAGTAACCGCTTAAGCGAAGTAGGGGTAAAGAAAGTTAGAAGACTGGGTCACAGCCTGGAGTTTGAACAGATAAAAGAATACGTACAGGGCGATGATTATCGAACCCTTAATTGGAAAGCAACAGCCCGCCGTGGCGCACTCATGGTAAATAATTTTACTGATGAAAAGAGCCAGCAGGTGTATTGCATTATAGACAAAGGCCGTGTTATGAAAATGCCTTTTGAGGGATTGAGTCTTTTAGATTATGCCATAAATGCAACCCTTGTGTTGAGCAACGTTGCACTTACAAAACAGGATAAGGCAGGGCTAATCACTTTTAGCGAACAGGTAGGCTCGTTTTTGCCTGCCAATAAAAAGGCTACACAAATGCAGGCTATACTGGAGGTGTTGTACAACCAGAAAACACGCTACCTCGAAAGTGATTTTGAACAACTGTATAGTTTACTTCGCCGAAAAGTAAGCCAGCGCAGCCTGGTTATTTTGTTTACGAATTTTGAATCGATGAGTGGTATGAAACGCCACCTGCCGTACCTGCGCAAGATTGCGCAACACCATTTGTTGCTTACGGTATTTTTTGATAATACAGAATTGAAAAACGTTATTGACACACCTGCTAAAAATGTAGAGCAGGTGTATATCAAAACTATAGCTGAGAAATTTGCTTTCGAAAAAAGAATGATAGCCAAAGAACTGCAGCATTATGGTATACAATCCATCCTTACCACGCCACAGCAACTCACCATTAACACCATTAATAAATACCTGGAGTTAAAGGCAAGGCAGTTGATTTAAGGGTAGTTGTATTTACCGGTAGCCTAAATCCTTAAATCGCTGGGTGGAGACTGACTAACATTTAGGGGTACCATCGCCGCCATATCTGGGTATGCTGTTGGCCATTAACAAAGCGCCGATTTTTATAGTTACGCCTACCCCATCTTTGATGATGACACTCATTTATAAAATTGTTTTCCGTTATGACCCTGATCAATCGAAAGTGAATGATTATAATATCTCTAATGGGCCAATTTGATATTGCAGGTGGCGTTTGGATAGTGACGAGGATTGAGTCGCATAACTTCTTGCCTAGGTTGCACTTTCAACAATTCCTATGGCTGGGCATAGGTCATGTCCTGGTGTTTCCATGCTTTGGGTTTAAACAACTTTCGCCTCAGGTATCGCGTTGTTTGTTAAAGGTAATTACCATTTTGCTAAAGGGCAGGGCTGCATCCATGTGCACCAATACTTCTTTAAGTTTAATATTTCCGCCTCTCACATTTTAAAAGTGGCGGTTGAAGAGAAAGTAAAAAAGGACAGTTATTTGAAGAGTTTACAAAGTAAGCAAAGGAAAATATTCCCTAGAATATTTAAAGATCGTAAATGGAAGAAAATAATGCTTGGATTTTGTCTAAAATGAATTTATCCTCATTATTCTTATTGAGTAGTATATATGCGCTTTTTGATTCGTCAAAATGTTGCTCAAAGAATATTGGGCCAACAAGATTCCCAACCACTTTAGCATAAAGTTTAAACCTCTTTGTATTCGATTGTTCTTCATTTAGTAAGGGGCTTCCAACAAATGCAAATGAAGCAAAAGGGTTGTCTTTTAACAACTCTATCATTATTTTGCTAACAGTAGTTATTATGCGGGAACCTTCACTATTGCCTGTTAATCTTTTAAACTTATTAGCACAAAATTTATGGTCTACAGCATAAAATTTAACAGCATACACATTAAAATCATACTGTTCGCAAACGACGATATATCTCTTATTTGATTTTCCCCTGAATTGATAATTATGTTCTACAAGATGAACATTATCTATTATTCTGGATTGGCTATTGATTTTCTTAAAAGGGAAGGAGGATATAAACATTCCGTTACATCCAATATTGGTAAGCTGAGTTTCTGTTTTTCCACAGCTCACTCTCGCTAACAAATTTGACATCATGATTTGCAGATGCAAATTTTGCATGATTTAAAGAAGACAACCTACTTTCAGACCAACTTATAACGGTCAATAAAGTGGATGTCATCTTTTTCATATTATTTAATGTGTAAGAAACACCAAATGGAAGTCTGTGAGGTTGATAATTACTTATTCTTTTAAGCCTGGGCTCAAGGCTCTTGAGGTCCATTAAAACTTTCTTATGTTTTAAATAATCATTTGATGTTTCAAATTCCTTAAAATCCCTTTTCATCTTTTTTTGAAAAGATCGTCTTTCTAAATTAAGCCATAAAGCGAAAGTTAGAACAAATGGCCAAAATATTGTATAGTAACAGAATAGAAGAAGGAATTTCCCGACAATCCGTTTAAATCCAGCCAAAAAAGTCTCTAAACCCGCCAAGGTATTAGCATAACTTATACTGTTTTCGTATAAATTATACTGGCTAGAAGTCAGCATAGATGTAAGTTTTAATTATGAAGCAATTACAAAATTCTTCGTTGGATATTAGGATTAAAACAAATAGATAACGCAATAATATTACAAAATGTACTTTAAAAGTGAACTATTTTCTGTTAAACAAAAAATGATTAACAATTTAAGGGTGCTTTAGTTTAAAAATTATTGTACTAATATCAAGCCAACCCTCATCCCTAGCTCCGTTGGATACTTTCAATATTTATTTTTAACCCAGCACCTATTTTACGGTAGTCATAATTGGTTTTTGATAAAATGCATTCTGACGACTACCGTAAATTTTTTGAATACTTGTAAATCTCTGCGGGTAACCCAGACCTTATTTTAATATAGTCATAATTGGGATTTTTAAAGCATGACTCCTGAAGACTATCGTAAATTTTAGTTTGATAATGCCCCTCAACTGGGGACCATACTTTAATACATTTGCAAAAATTTACACGTGGACAAAGTATTGAACAAGTATGAAGAAGGTCAGGTATTGCTGATAGATAAACCATTGAATTGGACATCGTTTGACGTGGTAAGAAAGACCCGTAATCTTATTCGTATTAAGAAGGTGGGACATGCCGGCACCTTAGATCCTTTAGCAACCGGCTTGCTCATTGTTTGCACAGGTAAATTCACCAAAAAAATAAATGAATACATGGGGATGGAAAAAGAATACACCGGCAGCTTTACGCTAGGTGCCATTACCCCAACCTACGACCTGGAAAGCGAGCCAATGGAAATACGGGATTACGCTGCAATTACAGATGAGCAAATACATGAAGCTACGGAAGCGTTCACAGGTACAATTCAACAAGTGCCGCCATTACATTCAGCAATAAAAAGGGATGGTAAGCCTGTTTACTTAATGGCAAGAAAAGGCATTGAGTTTGAGCTGGAACCACGTACCATAACAATAAAAGAGTTTACGATTGTAAAGATTGAATTACCCAAAGTATTTTTTAAAGTGGGGTGTACTACGGGTACCTACATCCGCAGCCTTGCCCACGATTTTGGTAAACAGCTTGGATGCGGGGGTTATCTAAGCAGCCTTAGGCGTACAAGGATTGGTGAGTTTTCTGTAGATACTGCCCTGTCAATGGAGCAACTTACGGAGCAAATTTTACAGGACAAAAATGAAGGATGATTACACCATTTCAAAAGCTGAAGTCAGCTCCTCAATAGTTTTATTGGTATCAAAAAAAGACAACACTTTACTAATCACTTCTTCAACCACCGCATCGGGGCAACTGGCACCACTGGTAATTAAAATTTTTACAGGGTTGGCAGCAGGTAAATAATCAACTGTATTTAATTCCTGTTTGTTGTGAAAATTGTAATGAATGATCTCCTTAGGAGATACTATTTTTTCGGTTGAGTTGATGTAATAGGTAGGCAACCTTTCCTCGCACAATTCAACAAGATGAGAGGTGTTGCTGCTGTTGTAACCGCCCACTACTATGGCAAGGTCTGCATCTGTTTCGAGCAATCCATACACGGCACTTTGGTTGTCGTTGGTAGCATAACAAAGTGTGTCCCTGGTGTCGGCAAAACGTTCATTAATGTTTGCTTCAGTCAGGTTGTATTTTTCGGCCATGGTGTGTTTCAGGTAATCGGCTATGGCTTGTGTATCGCTTGCCAGCATGGTGGTTTGGTTAATCACACCAATTCTTTCCAGATCAATTGAAGCATTAAATCCTTCGGAAAACCTGCCACTAAACTCTGTATAAAATTGCTCGGCTGGCTTTTCTCCACTTATGTATTTAGCCAGTTCAACAGCCTCGTTCATATCGTTCACCACTACGGTAGGTGTATTAGCTGCACTATGGCTAAAGGTGGCCCTTGTCTCCTCGTGCTTTGGCTTGCCATGTACAACTACGCTGTATCCTTTTTTTGCGATCTGTTCGCCACGGTTCCAAACCTTTTCAACAAAGGGACAAGTGGTGTTATATTTTTCGGTTTGAATGCCTTTGTGATTAAGTTGTTGCTCAATGGAAAGCGTTGTGCCAAAGGCGGGTATGATCACTACATCCTCACTTGTTACTTCTTCAAAAGGGATTAAGGGTTTGCCATAAGTATCCTGTAAAAATTGCACACCCCTTGCCTGCAGATCAGCGTTTACCTGTGGGTTGTGTATCATTTCGCTCAGCAAATAAATGCGTTTGCCTGGGTTTTCATCCACAGTTCTAAAAGCTATTTCTATGGCATTTTCAACCCCATAACAAAAACCAAAATGGCGGGCAAGGTAAATTTGCACGGGGCCAAAATCAAGCAGGGTAGGGGTAAAATCCTTCTTTAATTTATCCTCCTGCTTTCTCTTGTTTTTAACCGCTGTTATTAACGGGCTGCGGTAGGTAACGGGAACATCAAACTGTTTCATAATTTTTACAGGGCGCAAGTTACTAAACAAACTTTTTAAGCAGCGCCAGGTTTCAAACCATCCAATAAAAGATCAGTTCAAACTTGCAATTTTCTTTTAACTGGTTGGTTTGGTTTATTTTGTATCTATGCCTTCCTTACCTTTTGCATGCCCATGTTTTTAAACCTATTGTATAAACATAGCAAGTTGCTGTTTGTTCTGGTGATGGTTTTCATCAGCGGGCAGCTTTTTATAAATGTTAAACATGGGTTGGTCTTCTCTCCCTTTTACCACTATGGCATGTATAGCCAGGTAATGCGGCCACAAAACGAATACCTGGTACCGGAGATAGTGGTGGATCATGTGCTCTTACAAGGCAAAGATTTTACACCCTGGACATGGGACAAAATTTTGCAACCAGTTAATTATTTTACAAACATTCCCGCTAGTAATGCCCTGAATAAAAATGAGGTAACACGACTAACACCGGCATTTTTATCATTTAACAAAACAAGCAACTTTATACAGCCTTGCGATTACCCTGGTTTTATGGATTGGTATAAGACATACTTAACGGGTATACTAGGCAGACCGGTTAAAACAGTGGAGGTTGCCAGCCGGAAATATACTTTTAGCAAGGGCAAACTGGAACCATCACCCATAACTTTTACCCTCAGCAGCCAATGTCAATAACCCAGCAACACCGCAAAAATATCATTGCGCTTTATTGCATTATTTTTTATACGCTCATGACATTTAAATGGTGGGGAGGTCTTTTTTTATACCAGCTTGAACCGATCATTTATCAAACACGTTTCGATTTTTTTACCTGGCAGTTTATGCAAACGGGACTTCATACCTGGCTTTTGCAACATAAGGTTGGATTGTATGTATTCGATGCTTTATTCTACAGCATGCCTTTATTGTATTGGTTGCTTTATAGCAGAAGCCGGTTGTGGGGTACAGTTATCGCTATAATTATGTTGGTAGTAAACTGGGTCTACATTCAGGTTTACACACTATATCCAACCAGTTCAATTGAAAGCTTTATTGGCTGGTTATTGTTTCCTGTGCTTTTCATCACCACATCTTTACGCAGTTTTTATTTTATGCTGAATGGCCTGCGTTACTTTTTCCTGTTTCTATTTGCTTCGGCTGGGTTGTGGAAATTGGTACAGCAGGGAATTTTTAACGTTGATCAAATGAGTGGGGTGTTGTTGTACCAGCACAAAGAATTTCTTACTTCCGCTCCCGATCATTGGCTTTCTCACTTTTTCTATTGGATCATCATCCATCCTATGGTTGGTTATCTTATTTATTTATTGGGCACTTTATTGGAGCTATTATTCTTAACAGGATTTTTTACCCGCAAATTTGACCGCATTTTATTATATGCTTTCATCCTTTTTATATTGCTCGACTTGTTTCTTATGCGGATTTATTATTGGGAACTATCCCCTTTTATGATCACCCTGCTTTATTCACGTTACAGGCGTCCTTCCGCTTTAAGGTGATATTGCAAGGTTTCCAGGCATTTTACTGCACAAGTGGTTTGTATTATATTCGCCCGGTAAAAATGCCATTATAAACACATCAGCATTTAAATTTCAAGCTATGGCTCAACTGCGAAACAACTGGACTGTTAACGAGATTTCAGAAATATACAATACACCCCTTTTAGAATTGATTTATAAAGCTGCCACTGTGCACCGCCAATACAACGATACAGGCGAAGTGCAGGTGTGTACTTTGTTAAGCATTAAGACCGGTGGCTGTCCCGAAGATTGCGCTTACTGCCCGCAGGCTGCCCGTTACAATACCGGGTTGGATGTACAGGCATTGATGAAAAAAGAAGAAGTGTTGGCTTACGCCGAAAAGGCAAAAAATGCCGGTTCTACCCGTTTTTGCATGGGGGCCGCATGGAGAGAAGTTCGTGACAACCGCGACTTTGACCGGGTGCTGGAAATGGTGCAGGGCGTAAATGAAATGGGTATGGAAGTTTGTTGCACTATGGGCATGCTTACAGAAGAGCAGGCTGCCAAACTGCACAATGCCGGGCTTTATGCTTACAATCACAACCTTGATACCTCAGAAGAGCATTACAGCGATATTATAACCACCCGTACTTACGATGATCGTTTAAAAACACTTGGTAATGTTCGCAAGGCAGGTATAAGCGTTTGTAGTGGTGGCATTATTGGGTTAGGCGAAAAACATGAAGACCGCATAGCTATGTTACATACCCTTGCCACGTTACCCCAGCATCCGGAGAGTGTACCCATAAATGCATTGGTACCGGTAGCCGGAACTCCTTTACAAAACAATAAGAAAGCCGATATATGGGATATGGTGCGCATGATTGCAACAGCCAGAATATTGATGCCCAAAACAATGGTACGCCTGAGTGCCGGAAGAAATGATATGAGTGTTGCAGAACAGGCATTGTGTTTTATGGCGGGAGCAAATTCAATTTTTGCGGGTGATAAATTGTTGACCACACCAAACCCGGCATTTGAAGATGATAATGCTATGTTTCAATTGTTAGGTCTACAGCCCCGCGAAGCATTTAAAGCAGAGAAGCATCAGGAGGAAGCGGTGATGGCTTAGGGTCTCATTCATTTTAGGTTTCATTATTTGCGCTCCGCAAGGGGCGGTTTTACATACAAGCCTTCTTTACATTCAAAGGCTTAAATTTGATAAATGAACTTGAAAGCCACCATAAGACATAACCCCATGTTGTTCAAAGAAATTTGTCAAAAGCATAAAGTTTACAAATTGTATGCATTTGGGTCGGCGATTACCAACCAATTTAATGAAGACTCCAGTGATATCGACTTGTTAGTTGATGTTGATATTCCAGATCCTGCAAACCGGGGCGAAACGCTATTATCGTTATGGGACAAGCTTGAGGCGTATTTTAAGCGGAAGGTTGATTTATTGACAATCAATTCTATCCAAAACCCTTTCTTAAAATCTAACATAGACCGTTCAAAAGAGCTAATTTATGACGGAGAGGCAGAAAAAGTATTTGTCTGATATTCTCATTTCTATAGAACTCGTAGAAAGTTTTATTAAAGATGTCAATACGTATAACCAGTATACATCTGATATGAAAACTAAAAGTGCCATCGAACGACAATTGGGAATAATTGGAGAAGCGGTTAATAAATATTTGGGAGAACCCAATTCAATAGAATTGTCAAATTCCCGGATGATCGTCAATTTTAGAAATCGCCTGATCCACTCGTACGATAATATAGATGATTCAATTGTATGGTCAATTGTAGTAAGGTACCTCCAGCCTCTTAAGCAAGAAGTGATTTCACTTATATCAAAATAAGCCTGCATGCAAAAGTATTTTCAGTAATTGGGTTACCGAGGGTAATCGTCTGGAAATCGTTATTGTATTGCATCTATACTACTACAATCCAACATTTACTCCCAACTGATTAAACCTGTTTTGTTGGTAGAAACCAGTGGCATACCTTATTTGTAACTGCTGTAATAACAAACCAACGCCTGCCGTAAACCCATTAAGACCGTTAGTGGCATTGTAAACATTTAAATCTTGTCGGCGCATAAAATTATAGCCAGCGGTTATTTCAATTTTATCGCTTACATATACTTGCGTAGCAAAAACAAGGTGCGATACAATTTTCTCAACCGTAAATTTTTTGTTGCTATTATAAACACCTTCCTCCTGCAAAAAACTGGTATCGTTGTAATAGGTATTAAATGCCTGTAGATGATGGGCTGTAAGCGAAAACTGTATGGGTGCATTACGCAACCGTTTGCTTAAACCTACCTGCAGGTCAAAGGGTAATTCTGTTTTCCTGTTTAGACCATCGTAGGTTTTTAATTGCGTGCCCATGTTTTTTACCAGCAAGCCGGCCTGCAAGCCATTAGTTGAATCGTAATAGTTAATACCCGCATCAAAAGCAATTCCATTGCTACTGTAGGGGCCATAAGCTGAGCTGATAAACTTTGCGGCAACTCCCAAAAACCAATGTTCTTTATAAGGTTTCGAAGCCATTACCTGAACTACATAATCCCGTGGATGAAACGTGCCCATCATGTTTCCACTGGCGTCGGTTTGCGTAAGGTTGCCATAATCAAAATAATTTACGCCCAGCCCAACAGTTGTTTTATAGGATTGAAGATGATAAGCCGCTGCCAGGCTATAGTTCCATATTCCCCCCAAAAAAGAATTGAAAGACGTACCAACTGCACGGTGCATTTGCTGACGTAGCAATGCAGGATTGTTAAAGCTGAGGGTTACATCATTAGTAATAGCAGAAATATT